>NZ_AZFZ01000032.1 GCF_001435895.1 Lentilactobacillus parafarraginis DSM 18390 = JCM 14109
AAAGTGTCCAACTTGCAGGGTTCACTTCACCTCACAGCTATTTAACCCGCAGCTTTTGGCCCGGATGAATCTGGGAGGCCGATGACAGCCCATTCATCCGCATTAATTCTTGGGTCGACAAGCCGTTATTGACGGCAACCCGATACATCCCCTGGCCGCTTTGAACAGTCGCGTATTCGTGACCGTTCGCCGTGGAGGTTTGATTCGTTGTATTGGGTTGCTGGGTTGACTGAGAGCTGGTATTAGTGGCCGGGGACGCTGCTGATGAGCGCGTTGAGCTAACTGTTGGCGATGATGATCTAGCCGGCTGCCGAGTCGTCGCCGCCGATTTTGCCGGCGTTACCGACTTTCTTGTCGCCGACCTGGTCCGCGTAGGCTGAGAAGTCGCCCGCTTCTTATCAGCTGACGTCTTGGTTACACTAGATTTGGCTGCTGAAGATTTTTTTTTTGAATTATCCTGTTGTGAAACCGTCACTGTCGACTGATCGTGATCACTTTTACCGACAGCGCTTTGCTTGGCAATTCCGTATACCAACGATACTAAGGCAATGACGATGATTAACGTCACCAGAATGATCGTCACCATATTGTGACTGTGGCTTTGCTGCCGGAGTTTGACCCGGGATAAATTGCCATGTTCATCACGATCACCAGAAAACGTCTGGTTCCAGGGCTGGTCCTCATCGGAACGCTTGTGATCCCCATTTGAATTCATATAGACCCCTCCTTATTCGGAATATAGACATTCTCATTCTATCATCAAAATAATTCGAATTCCCTTAATTTTTTAATAAAAATAATTTATTTAACGTTGTCCGCCAGTCGTTTTGCGGAAAACGAGATTCATCATGGCCCTGATCCAAGTATTTGTGATTGAAATCGGCGACTTCCTGCCAAAAAGGATTATGAAAGTCACAACAGAATGATCCGTTCATCTCAGCCGACATCGGTTCATCAAATACGCTGAGCAGAAACTTCCGGCGGCAACCCACAGTATCAATATACGCGATCATTTTTTGAAGTTCTGCCCGGCGCATTTGACGATAATGCTGAAGCTGCTGGATCGTTTGGTCGGCTGACTGCTGACGATCATAGTAATATTGAATGACGCGAAACGCCTCGTTGGCGGCCAGTTGTTTGGGGTGTTTGAATAAATAGCGAATTGTGTCATCATCCGGATAATTATTTTCAATCAGGTTCTGCTGAAGGTACTGATCATTCGGTTCGGACAGCAACACTGCGACGGCCGGCTTTGAATCCCGGCCTGCCCGACCAATTTCCTGCATGTAGTTTTGAACGTTGCCCGGCATGTGATAATGGATCACAAAGCGGACATTGTTCTTGTCAATTCCCATACCAAATGCGCTGGTGGCACAAATAACATTGACGTCCCCATTCATAAACTGCTGCTGAATTCGAAAGCGTTGCGGATTATCCATACCGGCATGATAAGCAGCGGCGATCTTACCGGTTTGTGCATTAATCAGGTCCGCGAGTTGCTCAGCAGCTGCCTTACTTGAAAAATAAACGATTCCCGCCCCGCTGAACTGATCAACCAACGTCATCAGCAGCTGATTCTTCGCGGGCTGATTTTCACACTTCGCGACGCTTAGAAAAATGTTTGCCCGGTTGACAGGCATCACAATTTCCGTAACTGCTGAGCGATCCATCGCCATCTTATCAATAATGTCGTTTCGCGTTCGTTGCGTTGCGGTTGCCGTCATCATTAAAGTTAACGGCTGCTTTAACGCTTTTCTCACCGCGCCTAGTTTCAAATAGTCCGGGCGAAAATCCGGTCCCCATTCGGAAATGCAGTGCGCTTCATCCACTACCAGAAGGCCGACGGCTAATTCCTGAAGCCGACGACTCACCTGGGGATTACTTAACATTTCTGGTGACGCGTAAATAAATTGGTATTGTTCAAGGTGCTGTAAGGTGGTCCGACGTTCGGAAAAATCCATCGCGGATGTTAACGCAACGACTCTTTTTGAACCCAGGTATTGGAGGCGGCTGACCTGATCCTGCATCAGAGAAATTAGCGGTGAAACAATGATAACCCGTTGATGAGTGGCGATAGCATATAGTTGGTATAGCAGCGTTTTACCGCCGCCAGTCGGGAGGACCGCCAAAACGTCTTCGTGGTTAAGGAGGGCTTTAATAATTTCCTGTTGGCCCGGCCGAAAATGATCGAATCCAAACTTTTGTTTTAAAATTACTCTAAGATCAACCATTCTGGCCGCCCTCCTTTCCAGTCGCTGCCGAAACCCGCGCCCGTTTAATTTGAAATAATCTGAAATCAAAAAATGAGATGCCTGGCAACCGTTTAGAAAGGCTTTGATAAGCCCAATTTCCAACTTGATCCGGCGCAATTGCGGCTAATTGCTGCTCAGTTGGCGGCGCAAGCAATCGGGTAAACGGAACGTCGGCAACCGGCAGCACAATGGCCGCCTCAAGCAAATGCTCGTAGACGGTGGTCAATTTAATATGTCGCCTGCTGGCAATCTGCTGATACGACAACGTTGGGTCCTTTAAAAACAGTTGAAACGTTGTTAACGCGCTGGCAGAAATCACCGGTTTTGAAAGGCCTTGCAGCAGTGGTGTGACTTGTTTCGACGCGCTCTTTACCAAAAATGCCAGCAATTGAGCGCTTAACAACAGATTTATCAACTGAATTTGGCCAATGGGCTGGCCCAGTTGATTGGCCATCTGCTGATCGGTTCTCCCCGCAACCCGGTGACCAGAGAAATTGCTGACCATGATTTCGGCGAAGTTGTCGTTACGAAGGCCGCCTAAAAAATCATTGAGTAACTGATATACAGCCTTTGGCAATTCAGTAGATTTATTGGCCAAGAAAAACCGCTTCACAATCTGACGATCGATAAACGACACGGTTTGGGGATAATAATGGGCGTTCCCATAGCTGTATTCGGAGACAACTTGGACTAAAAAAGTGAACCGCGTCATAAAGGAGCCCACTTCAAAGCGGCTGGCCCATTTAAGATCGTTCATATCCGGGACTTCCGATAGGAGAAAAGCCCGTTTGGCATCCCCCTGCTTGGTCCGCCTGACCATCTGATTGTCATCAACCTGAAGCACTCCTGAACGACGCATGTGCGCGACTGATGGGATGCTGTCTGGCAGGTCGATGCCATGAAGGGCGCCAAAAAAATCGAGCATGTTGTATTGCAATGCCCAATATAAATTCGAAACGGTCCGCCGGCCAATCAGAATGTTTTTAATCGCCTTTGGTCGGCGCCATGCAGATGAGGATGTAAATATTAATAAAAACGGCTCAAGCTCCATTTCCGGTGCTCCTTTATGTGCGGGCCCAACTTACCCAATTTTAGAGGTCATTTATGACTAGAAATCCACAGTCAAAAAGAGGCCGGGGAACTTCCCAACCTCTTTGGCTTTGAAGAATGCTTCCACTATCAGTGTACAATAGCTGGCACCATTTATATACGTTTAAAGGACTGACAATCTTTTAATTCAATCATCGTAACTTTAGTCGGGGTAAGATTTTATCTTTAATGCCGTAGAATAACCCGCCAACAATCACACCTTTGATCAGGTTAAACGGCACAACTCCGTACAGAATGATTGAGGATAACGGCAAGCTTAATTTGAAGCCGATCAGGTTGATATATAACGGAATAACGGCAATCCAGTTGGACAATGACATGATAATGGCTAGTGAGACGGCCATTAGACCAATCACCAAACTAATTTTGGCATATTTCTTAGCCGATGCAAACCAACGATTACCCCAATAAAACGCCAGAATTAAGGTAATTGACGATAACAACGACGACCCAACCCCGATGAATCCGGGAATGGATGCCCCGGTTGTCACCCAGTAAAGCAATGACTTCAACCCGGCAATTGTGATCCCGCTAACCGGTCCAAACAGCACCGCCCCAATCAAAATTGGCATATCGGCAAAATCGATTTTCATGAACGGGACGATTGGGATGATTGGAAATGAGAAAAACATCAGAATGTACGAGCATCCCGCTAATACCGATAATTCGACCAACCTCGTTGTCATGACTTGCTTATTACTACTATGTTCCATCAGAAAAATCCCTTTCTTCCAATGGTTAATCTTCAAAAAAGTCCTGACGAAATCATCAGGACTTTAAACGTGTAGTGAAAATTTAATCTTCTACATACCAGACTTTACTGTCGGTACTGGAATTACACCAGTTCAGCGTGATTACTCACGTGTCGCGGACTATCACCGCCGGTCGGGAATTACACCCTGCCCTGAAGACAAACCAAGTTATTTAATTAACTTAAATATACCAAATTTTTGTTGAATGTCAACGCTTTCTATCTTGCGCCATTTTTTTAAGCTCCTCAACTTCATGAGGTTTCAATGGTCGATAGTCGCCAGGCTGTAATCCATCAAGGTTTAGGAACCCGTAACTTTCTCGGCTGAGTTTTTCAACCGGGTGATTCAAAGCCATAAACATTTTTTTAACCTGATGATTGCGGCCTTCATGAATCGTTAAAGCCACAATGGAACTATTATTATTTGTCCGAATGACGTTTGCTTTGGCACTGGCGGTTTTGCGACCGTCAATCCGAATCCCGGTTCGCAGTTGTTTCATATCGTCATTGGTCACGATTCCCTTAACCTTCGCAACATAGGTTTTCTCAACTTCATACTTCGGATGGGTTAAATGATTATCCAATTCACCATCATTGGTGAGCAGCAGCAGTCCGGAAGTATCGTAGTCCAAACGGCCCACCGGATAAATCCGTTCGGGGACTTCTTTTAACAAATCCACCACCGTCTTTCGGTGCTTATCATCACTCACCGCGGTAATCACGCCCCGGGGCTTATAAAGCAGGTAATAGACGGGGGTTTCCTTGGAAATTGGCACTTCGTCAACCTTAATTTCGTCATTGGCAGTGACTTTGGTTCCCAGTTCCTTAACCACCTTACCATTTACTTTGACGTGGCCGGTGGTAATCAACGTTTCAGCCTTTCGCCTTGAAGCAACCCCGGCATGGGCCATGACCTTTTGTAATCGTTCACTCATTTTTTGTCTCCTGTCCGTTTGTCATCAATTTGTTCGTTAAATCTTGTTAGTAATGAATCACTGGTGTCATCATCAAGCACTTCCGATTTGGATAGTGGCGGTAAGTCAGCCAGGGATTTCAGACCGAAGTAATCCAAACAGAAATTAGTAACGCCATACTGCTTGGGATTGCCGACTTCCTGTTTAACGCCGGTAATCACTAATAGGCCCTGGTTCAATAGTCGATGAAGAATTGCGGAGCTATTAACCCCGCGAATTTCATCCACTTCAATGCGGGTAATTGGTTGATTATACATGACAATGGCAACCGTCTCAAGGGCGGCTTGCGATAAGACCCGTGGCTTAGCATCGGTCACGTAGCTTTGCACAAGGTCTGCCAAATCATCTTTGGTTCCTAATCGATAAGTATTATCGCTCACCAATACTTTAAAGGCCGAATTGGGATCAGTTTGAAAATCAGTTGCGATTTTCTCAATGAGTTGTCGGCAGGCGGAAAGTTCCAATCCAGTCCGGTGCGCGATTTCGCGCATCTGGATTCCCTGGTCGCCGGATGCGTAAAGTAACGCCTTGATTTTCGCAAGATTACTGCTCACCATATGCGGGCCCCTTTCGAATTTCAATTGCCGATTCTTGGCTTTGCTGATGGAGGCGGACTTCGTCGTATTTGGTCATTTCCAAAATTGCCAAAAAGTCCGTCACAATTTCCTCAGGCTTGCTGTGATCTGAGATGAGGTTGTTAAAAAGCAGGGATTGATCACTGGTATTCAACAAATGACGCACCAGTTTAGTTTGGCTTTCAATGGTAAATTCCCATTCATGAACCGTCGTCGACAGTGGCTGGTTGTAGCGAAAACGCTTCAGAGCGTCAACGTAGCTTGCCATTAAATCGCCACGGTCAAACGGCGACGGCTCGATAAGTTCAGCCTTAGTCGCCGGCATCGTCAGCATTTGTCTGGTAAAACTTAATCGGCGAACCGCCTCCCGTTTTTTTAATTGCCCAGTAACCGCCTTGTATTGCTGGTAGGTAATGAGTTGGTTGACCAAATCCTCGCGAGGGTCTTCATCGGCCTCGTTATCTGAGTCGTCGCTCATAGTGGGCAGCAGCATTTTTGATTTAATCACCATGAGTTTGGCGGCCATCACAAAATAATCCCCAATAATATCCAGATTCAGCTTCTGGGCATCATAAATATAGTCCATGTACTGCTGGGTAATTTTGGCGATTGGAATATCGTAAATATCCATCTTTGAAGCTTGAATGAGGTGCAGCAAAACCTCAAGCGGCCCATCAAAATCATTTAAATGCAGTTCGGGTTCAACGTTATGATCCATGGTTTTTTGACTGCTCCCATTTTGTACAAATTTGTTTGGTGTCAAAACCGCCGATAATCCGATTCTTTGGATAAAGTGATTGTAATTCATTTAACAGCTGATCGTAATTTTGCTGGGTGCGGCTTTGCGGCGCCAACACCAGGCGATGGATTAACAGCTGATCAGCGTGAATTTCAATTCCAACCAGGCCGGCCCAGTTGTCATGGGCATCCTTCCACAGGTAGATCAACCGCTCCTCTTTATCTGCGTACCAATCCATCTCTTGAGTGACCAGGCGCATATCTTGAAGATCGGACACCAGTGAAAACAACCCCATCGTAATTTTTTCATAATCTTTTCGATATTGGTATAGCATATTTAGTCCATTCCCTTTGTTCGTGGATGAAATTGATTGTAAACCTCTGATAGGTGCCGATGGGAAATGTGGGTGTAAATCTGAGTCGTCGAAATATCAGCGTGGCCCAATAATTCCTGAACAATTCGCAAATCAGCACCGTTTTCCAGTAAGTGGGTCGCAAACGAGTGGCGCAGTGTATGGGGAGTCACGTGGCGCTTAATCCCGGCTAACTTCACATACTTTTTAATCATCTGCCAAATTGCCTGCCGGGTGAGCTGACGACCGTGGGCATTTAGAAAGACAAACTCGGTATTGGGCCGATTCTTCAATAGTTCTTGGCGGGTCGTTGTCAAATACCGATTTAACCAATCAATGGCAACGTCACTAATCGGAATGATCCGCTCACGATCACCCTTTCCAATTGTTTGAATCAGCTTCATGGGTAAGTGAAGGTCAGCCAGCCGTAAATTGACAAGTTCGCTGACTCGCAATCCCGTCGCGTACAGGGTTTCCAGAATTGCCCGGTCACGCACCCCTAACGATCGGGAAACGTTTGGCGTTGCCAGCAATGAATTAACTTCGGCAACCGTTAAAACATCCGGGAGCGTCTGGGCCTTCTTGGGCGAATCCACCTTGAGCATGGGATCAGATTTGATGATGCCAAATTGGGCTAAATACTGAAAAAACTTTCTGAGACTGGAAACCGCCCGAATAACGGTACTCCGCGACTTGCCCGCTTGCTGCAAAGATTCCAAGTAATTTAAAATTAAAAATTGATCAACTTGGGTAAAATCAGTTGCCGTTTTCTGAAAATATGCCAGGGCTTCCTGCAAATCCTGACGATAGCCAACGATTGTGTTTTTAGAAAGGCCGCGTTCCACGATCAGAAAATGCAAATAATCTTCGAGTTGATCTTTCATTTACTCCGCCTGCTTTTTAAGGGTAATATGCCCGTCTTGCTGGGTAATCAAACTTTCTTTGAGCAAATGGCCCAGCGCCCGCTTAAACGCGCCCTTACTGATTCCAAAGTAAGCCTTAATGTCATCGGGAGCACTCTTGTCACTGAAGGCAAGCGAATGCGACGCTTCATGTTCTAATGCCGCCAAAATCATTTCCGCGTCTTCACCAATTTCCTGGTAGGCTCTTGGTCGGGTGGAAATATTAATTGAGCCATCGCGAAGCGTCCCAATCACGCGGGCTTCAACTTCTTCACCCAAACGCGGTTCCTTCAACCGTTCACTGGGATGCAAGAATGCTAAATGAAAATCCTCGGTTAACAGCCGGGTCCCTGATAGTTTTAACCGGTAAGCCCGGGCCTTAATATTCTGGTTTTGCAGGCGGCCCTCAACCGGCCGGGAAATCGCATTAAAGATTTCTTCGTCCGCAAGATGGCCCCAAATACGGGCCTTATTATCAACGGTCAAGCAAATTAACAGTTGATCACCGTCTTGAGGCCAGAGTTCGCGAACGGTCGGCAACTCATCGATTGACACAACAACGTCCTTATTTGGCAGACCGATATTTACAAAAACGCCCAACCCAAACTTGGCTTTAACCACGGTTCCAAAAGCGTAGTGATCACGCCGAATTTTGGGTAAATTTCGCGTGATTTGCATTTTATGCTGCTCATTCTCGTAGGTAAAGCCGGTAAATTTAGCCCCCATTTTGAAAGGCTTTTTAACCTCAGCCTTATCCAACTGGAAGGTTTCGCCTTCAATTTGAATGAAGTAATCCTTATCATTTTCATCAGTCACTGTGCCAGGTAAAACCTGGGCCATTAAATTCTTGTCCATATTAGTCTCCGTTCTAGAATCGTCCTGTGTTCATTCTACACGTTTTGAAATTAAAATTCGACTCCGAACAAAAACAGCCGAGTAAGCACACTGCCTACCCGACCATTTTTAAAATTTTAATCGTTTAATCTACTAAATGAGTCAACCTCATTAAAGTGAGCTTGAAGCACCGTGATAGATAACCCCACGATGTGAATCAATGGTAATCAACTCACCATCTGAGATCTTAGTAGTAGCCCCTTGAGCACCAACGATAACTGGAATGCCCATTGAGATACCAACAACAGCAGCGTGTGAAGTTAAGCCACCACTTTCAACAACGACGGCGCTAGCCTTTTCGATTGCTGGAAGATAATCTTTATCAGTTGACTTAGCAATTAAGATGCTGCCTTCAGTTACTTTGCTCTTAGCATCGGCAGCGTCCTTAGCAATCACAGCCTTACCAATAACGGTCTTGTCACCAACCCCTTGGCCTTGAACCAACTTTGAGCCGATTAATTGAATCCGCATCAAGTTAGTAGTTCCACTCTCGCCAACTGGAACACCGGCAGTGACGATAATTAAGTCGCCTTCCTTGGCCAGACCAGTTTCAAGGGCTTTTTTAGCAGCAAGTTCAAATATTTCATCACTGCTCTTAACTTCATCAACCAAGATTGGGTGAACACCCCAGTTAACCATCAAACCGCGACGAGTCCGTTCGTCAAAGGTTAATGCCAGGATGTCTGCATCTGGATGGTACTTGGAAATCATCCGGGCAGTGTAGCCTGAAGTGGTTGCAGCAACGATTGTATGAATGCCTAATTCTTTGGCAACCCGGGCAACTGAGTCACCGATTGATTCAGTAACGTCACTTGCGTCAAAGGTTGGCCGTGGTGTCCCAAATTGATCAAACGCATTTTCAGCCTTGATGTCAATTCGAGCCATTGTTTGAACTGATTGAACAGGATATTCACCATTGGCACTTTCACCTGAAAGCATGGTTGCATCAGTACCATCAAAGACGGCATTGGCAACATCAGATGCTTCGGCACGAGTAGGCCGTGGGTTTTCCTGCATTGAATCAAGCATTTGGGTAGCCGTAATAACCGGCTTACCTAATTGGTTACATTTCTTAATCAATGTCTTTTGAACCAAAGGAACGTTTTCAGCGGGAATTTCGACACCCATGTCACCACGAGCAACCATCAAACCATCTGAAACTTTGATAATGTCATCAAAGTTGTTGATTCCTTCTTGTGATTCAATCTTAGGGAAGATTTGAACGTGTTCCATGTGCTTTTCTTCAAGTAAAGCCCGAATGTCCAAAACATCTTGTGGTTTACGCACAAATGATGCGGAAATAAAGTCGATATCGTGATCCAAACCGAATCGAATATCGTCAGAATCCTTTTCAGTAATTCCTGGCAAATTGATTGAAACACCTGGGGCGTTGGTTCCCTTACGAGAGCCAAGGATCCCATCATTTTGGGCAGTGACAACCAATTCATGAGTGGCTTCGTCCTTCTTCTGAACGACAGTGTCTAGTAAGCCATCATCAAACAAAACGTGGCCGCCAACATGAACATCATCATAAAGGCCCTTGTAAGTAACGGCAATTTTTTCCTTAGTACCTTCAAGGCTGTCATCCATTGAAATTCTGAACGTATCGCCAGTCTTAAAATCGAGTTTGCCACCCTTTTGAACAGTTGTCCGAATTTCGGCACCCTTGGTATCAAGCATAATTCCAACGGTTTTGCCCGTCTTCTTTTCTGCTTCGTGAACCTTGTTTAAACGATCCAAATGTTCTGGATGGTCACCATGTGAAAAATTAAATCGAAAAACATTGGCCCCGGCTTCAATTAATTTAACGATGGTATCAACATCGGTACTTGCGGGTCCCAATGTACTTACGATCTTAGTTTTCTTCATAAGTAAAATCTCTCCTTCGGTTTTTTGGACACCCCAATTTTCAATCAATTTTACTCGATCGGCCATCGGGCTTCCTTTTAGATTCCACACCGTATTTTATCACTTTTTTCATGATGTGTCGTTGTCATTTTTAGGTGTCACCAACTTTCAAGTGAGAACCATCACGGATAAAATCCACTATTAGCGACAATGAAAGCCTTTACCATTCACAATTTTATCTACAAAAATTACTTATAAATAACATTATTTTGACCGAAAATTGTGATCAATTTATCTTTAATAATCCCCCCGGAAGCCAAATTGAACTGATTAGCAAGCTGCCAAGTCTTCTTAGAGGCCGTTTCATGAACCACGACCGGCACGTTACCGCGTTGATCGCTGGTTAATGCGCTAAGTTTGTGAAATGCTTGATTTTTATCATGCTGATCATCAATGCGCAAATACCATTTGCCAGAAGCGCCCTGCTTCTTTAAGCGCTGCTGGGCATTATCCGCGGGTTCCAGCGTATTGGCAACGACCTGGATTGCGTTGGTCTTTTCAACCTTACCAGTAATGACCACGACCATATCTTTATGCAGCCAGGATTGGACTTGGGTGAAAAGGTTCGGAAAAACGGTAACCGACATATCACCGACTTCATCGTTACCGTCAAGAAATGCCATCTGTTTGCCGGTCTTTGTCCGAATAACCTTCACTTTCGTGAGATAAAGAATCAGTGAAACATGATTCATCCCCTCAGTCAGCTGGTTAGTGGCCTTGGCAGAAATCCGCTGGCCCAACGCGTGGAATTTTTCAACCGGATGGCCAGAAAGATAGGCGCCGAGATACTCATTTTCCTTCTCTAGACGGTCCATAAGCGCCAGTTCAGGCTTTCGCGGCACCGTTGGTTCCAGGGCCTTAAAGAGGCTCAGGGAACTACCAGAGAGCTCAATTGAACTGATAAATTCGGGGGTTGCGGCCAACAGTTCCGAACGGTTGAATTGAAACCCATCCAATGCCCCAGCGTAAATGAGTGCGTCAATCAGTTCAGGCTTCCGATATTTCGCCGGCATTCTGGCTAACAGGTTGGGGAAGGATTTAAACGGTCCGTTTTGATCCCGTTCAGCCAGAACATCGACAACCATGTCGTGACGAACCCCCTTAATTGCCGCCAGCCCAAACACAATTTGCTGATTTTGAAACGAAAAGGCCGCCTGGCTGTGGTTGATGCTGGGACCAGCAATTTGGACGCCCATCGATTTGGCATCCAAGAGGTATTCCTTCATTTTGACAGGGCTATTTTGGACCGAATTGAGTAGGGCAACGTGAAACGCGCCCGGATAATAAACTTTTAGATAGGCTAATTCATAAGCCATTTTACTGTAAGCCACCGCGTGGGACTTGTTGAACCCGTAGTTGGCAAACTTTTCAATGTAGTTAAAGACGTTTTCGGCCACTTCCGCTGAGTGCCCGTTTTTAGCAGCCCCAGCCATGAATAAACTTTTCATCTTGTCCATGACCTTAAGCTTCTTTTTACTCATGGCTCGCCGCAAAATGTCGGCCTGTCCAAGTGAGAAGCCGGCCATTTTAGCGGCAACCAGCATCACCTGTTCCTGATAGACAATCACGCCATAGGTTGGCTCAAGCAGGTCAATCAATGAGTCATCTGGATAGTCGATTTTTTGCTGGTGGTTTTTCCGTTTAACCACCTCGTCGATGTTCTCCATTGGACCAGGCCGATAAAGGGCATTCACCAGCGCAATATCTTCAAATCGTTGGGGATGCAAGCGCCGCAAGACATTTCGAATACCCGCCGATTCAAACTGAAAGACCCCGGTCGTGTCACCGGCGGCAAATAACGCAATGGTCTTTGGATCATCCAACGGAACTTGAGAGATGGCAACCTTCTTACCGGTTGCCCGTTGAATTTCCGCAAGGGCATCGGCCAAGATTGTCAGATTTCGCAATCCCAGAAAATCAATTTTTAACAAGCCAACTGATTCAACGTAGTCTTTAGAATACTGGGTCATCAACAACCCATCATTACCATCTTGGAGGGGAACCAGATCAACCAAAAGATTATCGCTTAATACTAATCCGGCAGCGTGAGTCGAATAATGCCGCGGCAGCCCTTCCAACGTTCTGGCCGTTTCAAAGAGGGCTTGATTCAAAGAACTGTCAGCGATAAGATTCTTTAACTGCTGGGAATTTGCATAGGCGTCTGCCAAGGTAATGTGAAAGGCGCTGGGAATCGCCTTGCTCCAAGTGTCTTGCTGCCGGGGTGTCAGCCCAAATACCCGGCCAACATCTCTGGTGGCTTGCTTAGCAGCCAGCGTTCCAAACGTAATAATCTGGGCAACCCGATCATGCCCATACTTTTGATGAACGTATTGGATCACCTCGTCACGCTTATCATCTGGGATATCCAAATCAATATCCGGCATTTGCACCCGCTCCGGGTTCAAAAACCTTTCGAAAAGCAGGTTGTATTTGATCGGATCAACATCGGTGATGAAGAGCGTATAGGCCACCAGTGAACCGGCTGCCGACCCCCGGCCGGGGCCGGTCACAATCTTGGCTTGGTGAGCAAAATTGATTACGTCCCATACAATTAAGAAATAATTGTCAAACCCCATTGAATCGATGACGCCAAGTTCCCGATCCAAGCGCTGCCGGTAAACGTCCCCATCAGTCACGTGATTGGTTGTTAGTCGGGTCTTGAGACCGGTCTCACATAATTGTCGCAGGTAGTCCTTTGAACTGAGGCCATCTGGGGTTTTAAACTGTGGAAGCTTAGGCTGTTGCTTTTTAATTTCAACGTTACACTGATCGGCAACGGCTTGGCCGACTTTCAGCGCCGCGGTTAAATGCATTTGCTGATAAGCCTGGACAACCTGATCATTTGGCTGCAGCCAATACGGCCCAACCTGATGACTTAACTCGGCGACATTTGTCAGCTTATCGCCCGAATCAATCGCCTTTAATACCTGCATTGGGAAATAATCCGCCGCGTTCAGATACATCACCGGACTATCAGCAATCACGTCGACTTGATTATCAGCGGCGGTCTTGGCCAGCATGTCAACCACCGTATCAGCAGCGTGATAGTCGGCAGCGAATTTAATGGACGCCCGATCAATCCCTAACGCCGTTAACTGATCGACAATTTTGGCAATTTCGGTTGCCCGCCCCTGAAGGATGAGATCGTTAATCTCTGCTAACGGCGGAAAAATCAGGTAGAGATCCGCAAGGTCAGCTGCGATATCGGTAACTGCCACGTCGTCAGAGCCAGAATTCTTAGCGGTCGAGATCGCCAGCAGATGTTGATAGCCGGCTTGGTTTTTGGCGAGCAGAACAACTGGATAACTTTGATCACTTCGGACAAATCCGGGAAGATCGATTGTCAAACCAATGATCGGCTTAATACCAGCCCCAACGCAGGCATCGTAGAATTCAACGGCCCCGTACATCACATTATGGTCCGTCAGCGCAAGCGCGGCATAACCACGTTGCTTGGCGGCGGCAACCAAGTCTTTAATTCGAATTGGGCTTTGAAGTAAGCTGTAAGAACTGGTGATTTGGAGTGGAACGTATGCCAATTGATTTCCCTTCTTTCATACTCAAATTATACCAAAGAATTTGGCTGGCAAAATGAATTCGCTATTAAATTCAGAGTGATTTTTGTGTTAAAATATGCTAAAATACCATTGATTGTCAGGAGGCTGGATAATATGAAACTATTAGCTTCAAACGTCGTAGTTATTTTCTGGGCAATCATTTTTGGCGAAATTATTGGGTACATCGCTTCAAAGCTTGAAGTTGTCCCATACAATTATATGCAAATTGGTGGCGTTGCCGCGGTGGTTGCACTCATTGCCGTTAACGGGATCTATCTGATTAGCAAGGATTCATACGCTAAACAATGATTTAGAAAATGACTTAAAAAAGATTGGCTCAGACATTTATGTCCGCAGCCAATCTTTTTTATATCCAGAAATTAGGCTTGATGTTGCCGAAGAAATTGATAAATCAGCGCATAAACCTTTTCGTGCCCAGTCTCATTGAGAACTTCATGCTTCATATGGGGCATCACAATGCTGGTCACATTCTGGTAACCAATTCGATTCAGCGTTCGGACGGTATCCCTTAGCCCCCGCCGACCGCCGGTAAACTTATCGTGATCGCCGGTAATGCTTAGAATTGGTAAGTCCCGGTGGCGACAGGCAAAATGAGCCGTTTGCTTAAGTTGGAAATCTCCCAGCCAAACGGTTAGAAGACTTGAAACCGGATACTGATCCATCATTAACGGGTCTTTTATCACGCGATTAATATTTTCCCGATTGTAGGTCAACCAATCGTGATCCCCGGGGCCCATTCCAGACAGGCGCGAAAGAAGCGTTGACGTCGCCGTGGCACCACGAACCCGCTGATACAATTTTCCCAGCAATATTCCAACCGGGACAACCGGAATGTAACGAACCGTTCCGGTGAGAATCAACCCGTCAATCAACTCGTCGTCATGCTGGAGGTACAACCGACCCCAAATTGACCCTAAGGAATGGCCAAACAAAAAGAGCGGCCGATTCGGATACCGCTGTTTAATCCACTTTGACAGAACAACCTGATCGCTGACCTGCTGCTGCCAACTGTGCATGATCCCAAATGGATCGGCAGCCGACACGGAGCGGCCATGACCGCGATTATCGATCATCACGACCACATAACCCCGTTCGGCCAGGTACGACGCAAAAGGAAAGTACCGTTCTTTATGTTCCAAAGCGCCGTGAATCAACTGGACAATGGCGGTTGGCCGGTCCGTATGATCCGGTGTAACCACCGCGGCTGCTAGTTTTGTCGGTCCCTTAGTCATCAACTGAAATTCTTGAAGCATTCTGCCACCTCTTAACTAAGTTTCGATTAAACTTCCTGCGGGGTTAACTGCTCCGGAACGAATGTTAGTTGATCATCTGCCAAGTTAATGTGAACAATGCTGTGCGGTTTAATTTGATCGCCGACAATCATTTTTGCCAACGGCGTTTCAACCACGTTGGTAACGTATCTTTGAAGTGGCCGCGCCCCATATTGCGGTTCATAACCGTTATTGGCAATCCAGCGTTTGGCATCATCGGAAATGGCCAGCTGAATATCTTGTTGTCTGGTTCGGGATGATAGTTGATCAATGAGTTTTTGCACAATCTTTTCAATGTCGGAACGTGACAGTGGTTTGAACATAATAACGTCGTCAATTCGATTTAAAAATTCAGGCTTAAACGACGACTTCAATAGTTGATCAACCTGCTTCTTAGCCGTGTCCGAAATGACGCCGTCTTCATTGGTCCCCTCCAGAAGAATGTCAGATCCCAAATTGGATGTCATGATAAGAATCGTATTCTTAAAGTCAATTGTCCGTCCCTGACTATCGGTCAGCCGGCCATCATCTAAGACTTGAAGGAGAATATTGAACACGTCTGGGTGAGCCTTTTCGATTTCGTCAAATAACACAATCGTGTAAGGATTACGTCTGACCGCTTCGGTTAACTGGCCGCCCTCTTCATACCCAACGTATCCGGGAGCCGCGCCGACCAGACGAGAAACGGATTCCTTTTCCATGTATTCGGACATGTCAATCCGGACCATGTGATTCTCGGAATCAAACAGGTCTTCGGCTAACGCCTTTGCCAGTTCGGTTTTTCCGACCCCGGTTGGTCCCAGGAACAGAAATGAGCCTAATGGGCGGCTGGGATCCTGAAGCCCGGCACGTGACCGAATAACCGCGTCAGAGACTGCCGTAACCGCCTCGTTTTGACCGATCACCCGTTTATGGAGATTGTCTGCCAAATGAAGGAGCTTCTGGCGTTCACCCTCCACTAATTTTGTCACCGGAATGCCGGTTTCACGACTCACAACCTTCGCGATTTCGTCGGCGGTCACTGACTCACTGACTAACCAGTCGGCGTGCTGATCATTCGTTTCAAGCTGGTGAAGTTCCTTTTGAAGATCAGGGATTGTCCCGTGCTGAAGAACCGCGGCTTTGTTCAGATCGTAGTCGTTTTCCGCCTGCTTCAAATCATTCTTTGCCTGATCCAGTTGCTTTTTCTTATCGCCAATCTTCTTAATGGCGTCTTTTTCTTGTTTCCAACGGGCATTTAACCCATTAACCCTTTCCTTAATGTTCGCCAATTCGGATTGGACTTCCTTAAGGCGTTTCTTGGAAGCTTCGTCAGTTTCCTGTTTCAAGGCGGCCTCTTCAACCTCTAACCGCATCAATTGGCGGTTAGATTGGTCAAGCTCGGTGGGACTGGAATTCATTTCAACCCGAATCTCAGCCGATGCTTCATCGACCAGGTCAATCGCCTTATCAGGTAAATTCCGATCGGTAATGTAACGATCAGAAAGTTTGGCTGCCGCAACTAAGGCGTTATCATGAATCCGAACGCCGTGATGGATTTCCAAGCCTTCGGAAAGTCCACGTAAAATCGTGATTGTATCCTCAACGGAGGGTTCATTTACCAATACCCGCTGGAAGCGTCGTTCAAGGGCCTTATCCTTTTCCATGTATTTCCGGTATTCATCAATCGTCGTAGCCCCAATTAAGTGGAGTTCTCCCCGGGCCAGCATGGGCTTCAAAATGTTACCGGCATCCATTGATCCTTCAGCTTTCCCGGCGCCAACGATGTTATGAATTTCATCGATAAACATGATAATTTGCCCTTCGGCCTTCTTCACTTCTTTTAAAACGGCCTGCAGGCGCTCTTCAAACTCACCACGATATTTGGCACCGGCAATGAGTGCGCCCATATCCAACTGGAAAATCGTTTTGTTTTTTAAATTTTCAGGAACGTCATTTGAGGCGATTCGCAGGGCAAGTCCCTCGACGACCGCCGTCTTACCAACGCCGGGAGCCCCAATCAGTACTGGGTTGTTTTTGGTTTTTCGCGACAAAATTCGGATAACGTCCAAAATTTCTTCGTCCCGACCGATGATTGGGCCTAACTTATTTTCCCGAGCGGCTTTAACAAGGTCGGTCCCGTACTTCTCAAGGGACTGATAATTATCTTCCTGATTTTTAGAAGTGACTTTTTGGCCGCTGCGAATTTTTTCGACAACATTTCGCACCTTTTGCTCGGTAATCCCCTGATGACTCAGGTAATCTGTGAAATCATCGCCACGCAATTGCATGACGGCAATCGTCAGTGTATCAACGGCAATGTACTGGTCACCAAACTCATTTTTAATTTGTTCGGCATTTTGTAAGAGTTCATACAGATTTGACGATAACGCCTGCCCATAACTGATATTGCTACCCTCGACGGTGGCAATCTTGTCAATTTCATCGTCGAGTTCCTGATCCACATCAGCTAATTTCAGGCCAAGATCCGAATAGATCTGGCGGGCTAATTCCCCCGGTTGCACCAAAAATTTAAACAAGTGGGCAACGGTTATATTCTGTTGTTTACGGGTCACCGCAATCTGTTGGGCCTGTGAGATTGCTTTTGTGACGGCTTCCGTTAAGTTATCTGGATTCATTCATTTATCACCTTAATTTTAAAGTATTCTTAATTAATGTCGTGTTAAGTCAAAGCGGTTCGAAATAAATACAAGTTGGTTTCAAACCGCCTAATCAATATCCTATCAAAAATAAGGGGTCATTCAAAATAATTTGACCTTTTTTGACCAATTATTTTTTCGCAAACAATTTAAAAATTTCAATAATCACATCAACGGCTTTTTCCATGGTTTCTTCTGATACGTACTCAAACCGGCCATGCATATTTTCACCACCGGCGAATAGGTTCGGCGTTGGCAATCCCATGTATGAAATCTTTGAACCATCAGTACCGCCACGAACCGGGAATACGTGCGGTTTGATCCCAACGTTTTTCATTGCCTCCTCAGCAATTGTCAAAACCGTTGGGTCCTTTTGAATAATTTCACCCATGTTATAGTACTGATCTTTAAGGGTGATTGAAATCCGTTTTTCGCCGAACTCCTTATTCATTTGATCGGCGATTCCTTGGAATAGGCGTTTACGGGCTTCGAACCGGTCCCGATCGTGATCTCTAATGATGTAGCCCATCTCGGCATGGTCGACATCGCCCTGAAAATCGTAGAGATGGTAGAACCCCTGACGGCCTTCCGTTCGCTCGGGGCGATCAAACTCCGGCAATGCGGCATGAAAATCCATTCCAACCTGAATTGCATTGACCATGACTCCTTTGGCTTCCGCCGGATGCACATCAGTCCCCTTAATTGACACCTTCGCATCGGCAGCGTTAAACGTTTCATAATTTAAGTCACCCAGCGGGCCGCCGTCAACGGTGTAGGCAACGTCGGCACCGAAGTCTTGGACGTCAAAATGATCAGCGCCAGTCCCAATTTCTTCATCGGGGCCAAATCCAATCTTAACCGTCCCGTGGGCAATTTCCGGATGGGCTTGTAAATAGGTGACTGCCGAAATAATTTCAGCAACCCCAGATTTATCATCAGCGCCCAGAAGCGTTGAGCCATCAGTGGTAATCAGGGTTTGGCCGCGATACTTTTTTAAGCTGGGAAACACTTTTGGGTCGAGGGTGTATTCGCCATCTTTATCAAGGGTAATGACTGATTTCCCATCATAATTTTCGATAATCTGCGGGTTGACATTTTCGGAATTGAAATCAGCCGTGTCAATGTGGGAAATGAACCCAACCGTTGGCACTTGGCGATCAACATTGGCCGGCAGCGTTGCAAATACATAGGCACTTTGCTGGTTCGTATGAACGTCGGCCAGGCCCATATCAGTCAGCAGCCCTGCCAGCATTGTCAAAAATTGGCTTTCCCGTTTGGCCGACGGAATCGATGATGAATTCGGATCGGAACGGGTATTGATCTTGATAAATTTTAAAAAGTTTGCAATTAGTTCTGGATACTTTGCCATTAGTAACCCTCCTAGAGAAATGTAAATGGATCCGTATTAATTTTTGATTGAATAATCGAAATTGGCCAGTTATTTTCGTCAGCCCACCGATTGAATAAGTCCGCTAATTTAGGAATACAGATACTTTCAATATGGTGGCCGGGGTCAATCACCGGCATGTCGCTGGCGAGCATGTCATGCCCGGTATGGTAGTAAACATCCCCCGTAATGTAAACGTCCGCGCCGGCTTTCTGCGCGGTGCGGTAAAATTTGCCGCCATCACCGCCAAGGATTGCTACGGTTTTAACTGGTTTAAACAAATCAGTAGTGACAACTCGTAAGCCCGATACGTGAAAGACTGACTTACAGCGTTTTGCAAATGACTCCAGCTGCATTTGTTCCGGCAATTCACCCACGCGCCCCATGGTATACTGATGCTTCTTATCTTCCAGGCGAA
This sequence comes from Lentilactobacillus parafarraginis DSM 18390 = JCM 14109, assembly GCF_001435895.1. Taxonomy (GTDB): domain Bacteria; phylum Bacillota; class Bacilli; order Lactobacillales; family Lactobacillaceae; genus Lentilactobacillus; species Lentilactobacillus parafarraginis. Next base: position 19,751 of record NZ_AZFZ01000032.1, read on the forward strand.
TAATGTTATAAAGGGGATGCTGTAAGGGATGGACGTCCTTTAGGGTTTTGAGGACCTTGGCTAAATTCTTTTCCGGCACCTCGAATTCCAAACGGGAATCCTCCACTTCAGTCGGTTCACCAGCCATGCCAATGGTCGGATCGGCACCTGGCTGCGGCACGTAATAAACCGTCCCGTCCATTTCGTAAGTATAGCCGGTGTATTGGCCATCGTTGATGTCAGCGCCGGCATCCACTAATGACATCCGAACGGCCGTTGCATAAACCTTCGGGACCGTGACCGTTAACCTGAAAATAGAACCGGCATACCCGGGCACCAAACCGCGGACATGGGTCAAGCTTAGGGCATCGGCTAACCAATCGTTCATGCCACCGTCCGCTGAATCTAGATTGGTATGGGCCGCATAGACTGTGATGCCGTGAGAAATAATCTTGGCGTACATCGCATTTTGCGGATCGGAATAGTCAAGATTTCTAGCTGGATGAAACATCACTGGATGATGAGCAAAAATAAAGTCAACGTCGTTATTAATTGCCTCATCAACCACTTCGAGTCGCACATCAAGAGTCGTCATCACCTTATGAATTTCCTGATCCAAAGACCCAATCTGAAGCCCCACTGGATCTTTAGGCATTGCCAATTTCTTTGGGGCAAAGGTTTCGAATTCCTGTACCAACTCATTAGCTTTCAACGTGAATCACCTCATTAATCATTTGAATTTCCCGTTCAATTCGCTCGATTTTCTCCTGATCAGGAGAAGTCGCCAACTTCATATTATCTATAATTCGCTGAAGCTGGCTTCGCTCCGAAGTCCACTTTGCAACAAAGGCTGGCGTCTTTTCGGCAAGCAGATACGGGCCAAAGCGGAGCTGCTTTTCAGTGTAACTGACCGGGGCGGCCACCTTCTTGGCGGTTAATATTTCATAAATGTGCCCCTCTTCTTCAAGAATTTGTTCAGCGCTTAACTGATAGCGGTTATCCATCAGCCACTGCCGAACCACGTTTGCCCCCACATTGGGCTGGAGAATCAATTTTTCTTTGCCGGTCAACTTCTGCTTACCCGTTTCAAGGATGTGGGTGATTAAAATACCCCCCATGCCAGCAATTGTAATGGCGTCGATGTCGTCACCATCTTTAATGGCTGCCAATCCGTCCGCCAAGCGCGGATGAAGGATTTCAGCCAGACCGGCTCGCTGAATCTCGGAGGTTGCATTCGCTAAGGGCCCCCTGGCAACTTCGCCAACGACCCCATACGAAATGATCTGGTTGGCGGCCAAGTAAACCGGCAGATACGCGTGATCGGAGCCGATGTCAGCCAACCGACTTCCCGGTTCAACATGTTCACTGACTGTTTGTAATCGTTTCGAAAGGTGCGTGCCGTTCATAATAATCTCCTTAGTTTGTTAATAAATTCATTATAATTTATTCGGCTGTAAAAAAACAGTTTGATAAAAAGCCAAGGTCATGAAGGCGCCCCAAATCACAAAAAAGCTGCCGTGAATTCCTGAAACCAGGAATTGACGACAGCGAAATTTTTAGGCTACTCCAAGAAATCTTTTAATTGTTTGCTACGGGATGGGTGACGCAATTTTCTAAGGGCCTTGGCTTCGATTTGACGAATCCGTTCACGGGTAACGCCAAAGACCTTACCAACTTCTTCCAAAGTCCGGGTCCGGCCATCATCCAGTCCAAATCGAAGACGAAGCACATTTTCTTCCCGATCAGTCAATGTATCCAAGACACTTTCCAACTGTTCCTTGAGAAGTTCATATGCCGCGTGATCCGCCGGTGAAGTCGCATCCTGGTCTTCAATGAAGTCGCCGAGATGCGAATCGTCCTCTTCACCAATTGGGGTTTCGAGAGAAACTGGTTCCTGGGCAATCTTGAGAATTTCCCGAACCTTTTCGGTTGGCATATCCATTTCAGCCCCAATTTCTTCCGGAAGGGGTTCCCGACCTAAATCTTGAAGCAATTGCCGCTGAATTCGGATTAATTTGTTGATCGTTTCAACCATGTGAACCGGGATTCGAATGGTCCGCGCCTGGTCAGCAATGGCCCGGGTAATCGCCTGACGAATCCACCACGTTGCGTAGGTTGAGAACTTGAATCCCTTTCGGTAATCAAACTTTTCAACCGCCTTCATCAAGCCCATGTTGCCTTCTTGAATTAAATCAAGAAATTGCATGCCTCGACCGACGTACCGCTTGGCGATTGATACCACCAACCGTAAGTTAGCTTCAGCCAATTCCTGCTTGGCCTCTTCGTCACCGGCCTCAATTCGCTTAGCCAGGTTAATTTCTTCATCAGCACTCAACAGGGAGACACGCCCAATTTCCTTGAGATACATTCTGACAGGATCATTAATCTTAACCCCTGTTGGCGCGGATACATCGGAAAGCTCCTTTTTAGTCACTTTCTTAGCGGCATCAATGGCCCGAGGATCTGGATCACCGTTGTCATCAACAACGCTGATTCCTGAATCTTCAATGCTTTCCAGCAGTTCTTCCATGTCCTTTTTGTCCAAAGAATATGGCTTCTCAATTTTTTCCTGAAGCTCATCGTAAGTGATATGGCCAATTGGCTTATTATCCTTAACGATTTGATCAAATACCTTCTTATAAGGCTTTTGGGCCTTTTTGGCTGTAGCGGATTTCGTTGTCTTTGTGGACTTCTTCGTCGCTTTTTTCTCAACCTTTACACTATTTGTCTTTTTGTTAGCCATCAAAATGCCTCCCGAAGTTAAGCTTGTTCCTTAGTTCTTTTCTGCTGTTCAAGCTTCAATATATCAACCATTAATTGACGCTGCTTATCCACATCGCCAATTTTGGCAGCTTGATTCAACTCAGCCTGTTTCTGCTTTAATTCTGATTCAACCGGCGCCTTTCTCATAATAACATCTAGGTCGTTATCAATCTCCATTGGCGATGGTTCCTGTGGTAAATTCATCATTTCAATGTCAATCAAGAGACTCTGGAGGGAATCTTCAGTGATCATGTTGCTAAATGTTGCCACGTTGTAGTCATCAAACTTAGCGAAGTACCCTTCCGCCAAAAGATACAGCATCTGGTACTGCTCGTCAACAAACGCGAATCCCGGGGTTCCCTGCACCTTCAACCAGACATCATGATTATGAAGCATTCGATTCAACAGCTGCATCTGGGCCACAGCCACCTTATCGCTTGGCCGAGGTGTTTGATTAACAGCTTGTGCCGGCGCGACGGGGGCTGAAATAACCGGCCTCTGAGTGGCTGTCCGGCGAATCATGGGCGCCAACTGCTGTTTGAGAACTTCCTTATCAATCGAAAATTCTTCAGCCAATCGATTCAGATAAAGATCCCGGGAAATTCCCGAACTGACCGTGGCAACGAGCTTTAACGCCGCCGCGATATAAGCAGCCTGCCCATCTTCTGATTGTAAATTAGATTGTTTCTTAAGAAAATTCAATTCAAAATCAATCGGTGACTGGGCGTTTTGCAATAACGCTTGAAACTTATCACCACCACGATTACGAATGAATTCATCAGGATCCATCCCGTCGGGAATCGACACCACCTTTAAATCAAGCTGGTGGTTCGTCTCTTTAAACGCATCAATCGCACGCTTAATGGCTTTTTGGCCCGGAGCATCACCATCGTAACAAACAATCACTTCGCGGGTAATCCGCTGGATATCATAAATTTGTTGCTCAGTGAGACTCGTTCCCATTGACGCGATACCGGACTTGATTCCCGCCTGAAAAGCGGTAATAACGTCCATAAATCCTTCAAACAACAGGGCTGGCTGCTTACTGCGAATATTTGGTCTGGCAAAATCCAAGTTAAATAAAATCTTTCGCTTATTAAACAGTTCAGTTTCAGGACTGTTCAAATACTTTGGCATATCCGAATCGGTTGATAGTAATCGTCCGGAAAAACCAACCGTTTGGCCGTTGGCATTGCGAATTGGATACATCACGCGATCAACGAACCGGTCGCGAAGACTGCCGTCCTGACCCTCAGAAAAGAGTCCTGACTTTCGCAACAGCTGGTAATCAACTTGACGCTGATCAAAAAATGGTTTAACCAACCGCTGAGACGGGGCATAGCCCAATTGATACGTCACAATCGTTTCGTCGGTCATGCCGCGTTTGTGCAGATAATCCAGCGCTGGCTGACCGATTTTAGTGTTCATCAGAATATGATGATAGAGCTTGACCGCCTGCTCATTAAGGTCGATGAGCTGTTTTAGCTCTGAACTTTCCTTAGTAGCCGGAGCGGCGTCAGCAAAATACTTCGCATCGACGTCTAAATGTTCCATCTCGGCAACTTTTTTAACCGCTTCTGGAAATGATAAGTTCTCAATTTCCATGATGAACTTAAAAACGTTGCCCCCACGACCACAACTGAAACAATGAAAAATTTGTTTATCTTCGGTGACGGAAAACGATGGGGTCCGTTCTTCATGAAACGGACAGAGCCCAAACAGATTCTTTCCCGACTGCTTTAACTGAACGTACTGAGAGACCACGTCAACAATGTTAACTTGAGATCTAATTTGTTCAATCACGTCTTCAGGAATCTTCAACGATCAACCGCCTCCCACGCTATGAACCAGTGCAAATACCTGCAAAAAGTCGCACCAAAACAGTGCGACTTTATATACAGCGATACATAGCTTATATTATCATACTCTCTAAGTTTGTACAAACAAAAGCCTCAAAGAGAATCACGCGATGAGCTAGCCCTTAACGACCAATTTATCCAGGTCACCAAGATGCAGGATCATGTTTGAGATGATGGTCAGCTGCCGCAGCCGATTATCCTTTAATTTGGCATCCTTAGCCATAATCATCGTGGCGTCAAAATACTCATTGATAATTGATTCCAAACTTGCTAACCGGGCAAAATCTTCCTGCGCCGACGCCGTGTCAAAGCCGGTGACAATCCCGGCAACCTGAGTATTAAGATCCTTTTCAGAATCGTTCTCAAATAGCGTGGGATCAACAGTTAAGTCGTCGTCGGCAAAGTGGCCCTTCTTAGAAATCCGCAGAACCCGGGTCAGGGATTCAATAATTCCCTTGAAGTTGTCATCATCTTTATGAGCTTGAAGAACTTGGCCGCTGGAAATGTTATACAAAATGTCCGTTAATGAACCAGAGGTAACGGCATCCGAAATATCATAGCGAATGCCCAAATCATCCAGGTACTGTTTGATCCGATCCTTAATAAAATCACACACCGGATCCACTTGAGCGCTCATATCCAACTTGGGGGCCACGTTTTGCTCGTTCTGAAGTTTAATGACCGCATTTAAAACGGCTTTTAAATCAAAGTTCCACTTCTTATCAGCAACAATTCGAACAATTCCGGTTGCTTGCCGACGAAGTGCGTAAGGGTCGTTGGAACCGCTTGGCACCATTCCGGCCGCAAAGAACGTTAAAATGCTGTCGAGCTTATCGGCAACTGCCAATAAAGCGCCAACGTCTGATTTTGGTAAATCACCATTCGCTGAAATCGGCATGTAATGCTCGGCAATCGCTTTGGCAACCACTGGGGATTCATGATTAAGCAATGCATACTTTTCGCCCATCACCCCCTGGAGCTCGGCAAATTCACCAACCATTCCGGTCACAAGATCAAACTTATAGATTTCCGCAGCCCGCTTCAAATCGGCTAATGCATCATCCGAAAAATTAAATTGCTGCCCCAAATAGTGAGAAATCACCCCAACGCGCTGCATCTTTTCATACATCGTTGAAATTTTATCGTGAAAACTAACTTTTTTGAGCCGGTTGACATAATCGGCAATCGTCTTTTTCTGATCTTCCTGATAGAAGAACATGGCATCTTCAAGCCGGGCGGTCAATACTTTTTCGTTGCCGGCAATCACGTTTTCGATGTCGTGGTCGTTCCCGTTTCGAACGGAAATAAAGTCCGGCAATAGCGCCCCACTTTGGTCAGTTACGAAGAAGAAGCGTTGGTGATCCTTCATCGAGGTGATCAGGACCTCATCGGGAATTGTGAGGTACTTGTCAGCGAACTTTCCGGCAAATGCTGTCGGCCACTCCACTAAATTGTTAACCTCTTCCAATAAATCTGGATCCAGACTAATTTGCCAGTCATGAGCCTCGGCAATCTGATGAATTTGCTTGACAATGAGTTCCTTTCGCTTAGCGGCGTCAGCAACAACGAATTGTTCAGTCAATTTTTCCTCATATTCGTCAGCGTTTGCAAGGGAAACGTCCTTTCCCAAGAAGCGGTGGCCGGAAGTCACCCGGTCAGTGGAGACGTCGAGAATCTGAAACGGAATAACCTGATCATTCAGCAGTGCCACCAGCCATTTGATTGGTCGAACATATTCAAAGGAGTAGTTGGCCCACTTCATCATAGTCGGGAACGTCATTGCCGTTACAACATCTTTCATCCCGGTTAAGATTGTTTCCAGTGGCTTGCCGGCAATGTGTTTCTCGACAAACACGTACTCGGTTCCCTTCACCTCTTTGAAGGTAATGTCGTCAGGTGTGGCACCCTGACCGCGAGAAAATCCGATCGCCGCCTTTGTCCAGTTGCCGTCAGCATCCTGCGCAATCTTTTTGGCGGGACCCTTAACAGATTTATCAATATCAGGCTGCTTGTCTGCCAACCCAGTAATGTAAAGCGCCAATCTTCTCGGCGTGCTGAAAGTTTTAATTTGTTCAAATGTCATTCGTTGGGCCTTTAAGAAATCCGCTGCCCGCTTCTTGAGTTGGTTAATACTTGGGGTGACAACATGAGCGGGAATTTCTTCAAGACCAATCTCCAGTAAGAAATTATTAGCCATTATTTTTCCTCCTCTTTATCACTTAGCAATTCCTGACGTTTCTTTTCGTCTTTGATCAGTGGGAACCCAAGCCGCTTTCTTGCGGCAACGAATTCTTTGGCCACAGATCGCGCTAAGTTGCGGATTCGGGAAAGATAACCGGCCCGTTCGGTAACGGAAACCGCACCCCTGGCGTCAAGTAAATTAAAGGTGTGGCTGCACTTCAGGATATAATCATACGCCGGATGGACCAAATCCTGTTTCAAAAGCCGTTTTGCTTCCCGTTCGTAATCGTTAAACAAGGTCAGAAGCATTTCCTGGTCGCTCACTTCAAAACTATATTTGGAGTGCTCGTATTCCGGCTCCTTAAAAATATCACCATAAAGAACGCCATCAGACCATTCAAGATCAAAAACGGAGTTCACATTTTGAATGTATGATGACAATCGTTCCAACCCATAAGTGATTTCGGAAGCAACCGGATCCATCTCCAAGCCGCCAACAATCTGGAAGTAAGTGAACTGGGTGATTTCCATGCCATCCAGCCAAACTTCCCAACCAACACCGGCACAGCCCATTGAGGGGTTCTCCCAGTTATCTTCAACGAAGCGGATATCGTGTTCCAACGGATCGATGCCGAGTTCCTTCAAACTATTTAGATAAAGATCCTGAATGTTTTCGGGTGAAGGCTTCATGATCACTTGAAATTGGTGATGTTGATACAATCGGTTCGGATTTTCACCATACCGGCCATCCGCTGGCCGCCGTGATGGCTCCACGTAAGCCGCATTCCATGGTTCCGGTCCAATTGCCCGTAAAAATGTGTACGGGCTCATTGTTCCAGCACCCTTTTCAGTATCGTAAGCCTGCATGAGCATACAGCCTTGGGCAGCCCAGTATTGCTGCAGTCTTAGAATGATCTCTTGAACTGACAATTTTTCAGTCATCTATACTCCTCCTAATTTTTTACAAAAAAAGACCCTATGTTTAACGACAGCTCCAAAAAGCTGCTTAAACATAGGGACGACAAAATCGCGGTTCCACCCTACTTCTGGTTAATAAAAACCAGCACTTAATTACTTGGCTCGAAAAGTGCCGATCAATCGGTCAGTCTTAGTTGGCTTACACTATCCCAACCTCGTTGTGAAGACCCAGCGATTAATTTCTTTTGTCGTTGCCAAAAATATTAAACTCAAAATAATCTTAGTTGACAAACAGCGGAATGTCAACGTTGAATCACACTAAATCTTGAAGTTCCCCAATTGATCAATGAAGCGTTTGCTTTTCGGCTGGACACCCACCGACCGTGAATAGATCTGATCGATCACCCGTCGGAGCGACTTCTTCGTTGCATCACCAACTTTGATGGCGTGCAATTTAGTGAGATCAACAACTGAAAATAAGCGTAGAAAGTAAATGGTTTTCTGATCCAAATGTAGGCGATACGGGTCCTTGTTCCAGTGATTTTGGCACAACAGCCCACCATACGATTCAGAATAATCAAATGGCAGGTCCCGGCGATGACAGATGGCACAGTCAACCCAGTTGGGGGCCACCCCAAACGCGGCCAGCAGCTGAACTTCAAAGATGTTGGTGATGATTTGTTCATCAAAACCATCATCAATCAATTTTAAGCCAATCATCAGCTGGTCATAGATCTTTGGGATCGGCGCGTCATCTGGATAGGCCAGATCAATTAAGGACATCACGTAAGTCGCGTACGCGTTCTTAGTAATATCCGCTGAAATTCCCTTAAAGTGCGTTAAGTCCTTGTAGTTATTGATATAGCTCAGGCCGCCTTCTTTAAGGTCCCCAGAATATAATCCGTAACTAAACGGTAAAATTGCCGCCCGCATTCGAAACTTGGGGCGTTTGGCACCGTGGACCAAAAACATTTTTTTGCCAAATTCCCGCGTTAAAAATTTAATGAGTAAATCGCGTTCACCATAATCCTTCGTGTAGAGAAGAATTCCGTGAAAGTCAGCTGGCTTTGCTTTGGCCAAGGTGGCACCCCCTTAGTCGTCGACCATCAATGTCCAAACTATTTTACTAGGAGAATCTTAGTAATTCCCCTTTTTGTAACCATATGAATTTAACAAATTTGCCTTGTCACGCCAATGCGCCTCAACCTTAACCCAGAGTTCCAAATAGACTTTATTGCCCATCATATTTTCAATATCTTTTCGGGCCATGGTGCCAATTTTTTTGAGCATCGAACCGCCCTTACCGATTACAATGGCTTTTTGGCCATCGCGCTCAACAATAATGGTTGCTTGAATACGAAGAAGTTCGTCCTGTTTCTTGATGCTTTCAATGTAGACAGCCGTTGAATGCGGAATTTCCTGCCGGGTCATCTGAAGAACCTTTTCTCGAATCAATTCTGAAATCACAAACCGTTCAGGATGATCGGTTACCTGATCCTTTGGATAATACTGCGGCCCGTTCGGTAATTCATTGGTGAGCGCGGAAATGAGTTCCGGTACGTTGTTGCCCTGAAGAGCCGAAATCGGAAAGACTTCCTTAAATGGCAAGGCGTCCTTATATTGTTCAATGATCGCCATCACATCGTCTGGAGAAATTTCGTCGATTTTGTTGATCAGTAGATAAATTGGCTTATCAACGTTTTGCAGTTGCTTAATAATGAAATTATCCCCGGCGCCGCGCCGTTCAGTTGCGTTAACCATGAATAAAACGGCGTCAACTTCCCGTAAAGCCGAGAGCGCTGAGTCCATCATAAAATCGCCAAGTTTATTTTGCGGCTTATGGATCCCTGGTGTATCAATAAAAACGATTTGGGCGTCATCGGTCGTGTAGACCCCCTGAATTTTATTTCGGGTGGTCTGGGCTTTGTCACTCATAATCGCAATTTTTTGACCCACAACCCGGTTCAAAAAAGTTGATTTTCCAACATTTGGCCGACCAACAATGGCCACAAAGCCGGAACGATAATTTGGATTATCCATTTTCTACCTCACTTATTTAATAGATTCATAATTCTGGGAATGAAAATCAACGCCCCAATAATCACTGCAAAAAACGCGGACAGTAAAACACCCCCGGCGGCAATGTCCTTGGCACGCTTAGCCATCAAATCAAAATGGTGGCCAACAATCAAGTCGACAACGTTTTCAACAATCGAGTTGAGAACTTCTGAGCCAATCACCGAAAAAAAGGCCGCACACAACCACAGCCAGTCGTAGATGTTCAAATTCAGAACAATGCCGACACAAAGAACCACGGCTGTGATGATGAGGTCAAAGCGAAAGTTGCGCTCCTCAACGACTAGCTTGCGGATTCCTTCCAGCGCATGACCCACCGACTGAAAGAACGATTTATTTTTCCCGATTTGACGTTTATCTTTTAAGGCCATAGGCATTTAAAATCTCTTTTTGAAGGGGGAACATGACGTCAGCATCCTTTTTTTGCATGTGATCATAGCCATTCAGGTGCAAAAAACCGTGAACGACGAGAAAGCCGAGTTCGCGCTGGAATGAATGGCCAAGGTAATCAGCTTGTTCGGCCACCTTATCCACCGATACGAAAATATCCCCGATGTTTTCGGGAATCACGTCTTCCATGGTTTCGTCCATAATAATTGGAAAATCATCATCGTCAGCCTGATCTTCAATGGCAAAACTGATCACATCAGTTGCCCGATCAACACCGCGATAGTCGCGATTAATTCGCTGAATCTCATCATTATTTACCAACGTAACTGACATCTCAGTACTGTCGGCCAGATGAATGTAAGATCCGGCGAAATTAAGCACGTCCCGAATCAATTTTTGATCCTTTTCAGTGACGCCTTGTGAAGTTTTATCGTAAATCTCTAAATCCATGACTCACAATCCTTAATATAAATTATTGGCCGTCTTTCTCGTAGGCCGTGATGATTTTTGCGACAACCGGATGGCGGACAACGTCCTTGGCGCTGAAGGTGACAAATTCAATTTGATCAATCCCCTTCAGAATCGCCTGGGCGCGAACCAAGCCACTTGCCGCGTGTTTAGGCAGATCAATTTGAGAGATGTCCCCATTAACGATCATCTTTGACCCAAATCCTAATCGGGTTAAAAACATCTTCATCTGCATATTCGTTGTATTTTGGGCCTCATCGAGAATCACAAACGAATTATCTAGCGTCCGCCCTCTCATATAAGCCAACGGGGCAATTTCAATCACGCCCCGGTCCATTAACCGCTCGGTATGTTCGGCTCCTAAAATCGCGTGGAGGGCATCATAAATGGGTCGGAGATATGGATCAACCTTTTCTTTCAGGTCACCAGGTAAAAATCCGAGACTTTCACCAGCTTCAACGGCCGGCCGCGTCAAAACGATCTTATCGACAGTCCCCTTCTTAAGCGCTGCAATCGCCATGACGACTGCCAGGTAGGTTTTACCCGTTCCCGCCGGGCCAACACCAAATACAACGTCGTGATGGCGAATGGCTTGAATATACTGGCGCTGGCCAAAGGTCTTCACCCGAACGGCCTTGCCCTTGGCGTCTTTAATCAGAACTTGATTATACAAATCCTTAAAGTATTCAAGCGTCCCATTTTGAGCCATATTAATGGCACTGATAAAATCACTGCTATTAATATTAATGCCCTTTTGAAGCAGGCCAAGAATATTGTCGAGAATGTTAAGTGTCTCACCAACCGGCGTTTCATCACCGCTGATTCGCAGCGAATTTCCAAACACATTAATCGAAACGCCCATGCCCTCCTCAAGAATCGTTATAAATTCGTCTTGGGTACCGACAATTTGTAACAGCTGATTAGGATCAGACACGATAAATTCCTTTGTAATCTGTTGAGTTTCAGCCAAGTAATTAACTCCTTCTTAATATAAGTTATTAAACCGATATTATCACAAAATAAAGGCTCACTAAAGCGATTAATCGGCCAGTGCGTTAATTTTGGGATAACTTAAAAATTCACGACTAGAGACGGTTTAACTTTGAAGCTGCTTCTTGACCAATTTATTGATCACGCTGCCGTCCGCTTTCCCTTTTACCTTGGGCATAATTGCGCCCATCACTTTCCCAAAATCGGCCATTGATTCCGCATGAATCTGAGAAATCGTTTCGGTCACAATCTTCTCAACTTCATCCTCGGATAATTGTTTTGGGGCGTATGCTTCGGCAATCTTTAACTTCGCTTTTTGGTCATCAACCAAATCAGTTCGGCCAGCCTTTTCAAACTCTTCAATTGATTCTTTTTCCTGTTTAATTTCTCTCATAACAACGGCCGCAACTTGTTCGTCGGTTAACTTCTTGCCTTTGTTATCAACTTCGGCATTCATTATCTGGGCTTTAATGCCGCGAATAACATCCAGCTTAACCTTGTCGCGGGCCTTCATAGCATCCTTTAAATCTGAGAGCAATTGGTCATAAACACTCATGTGATAAACCTCTTTTCAATAGTTATCTAAATTTTACCATTAAAAAAGACCAGAGACTAATTAAACATTAGCTCCGATCTTAATTTGTGTTAGAAACGACGTTTCTTTTTGTTGTTCCGCTTACGTGCTGCTTCGGACTTTAATTTACGCTTTACACTTGGTTTTTCATAAAACTCCCGCTTACGATATTCTTGCAGTGTACCGCTTTTAGAAACTGTACGTTTAAAGCGTCGAAGAGCATCATCAAGAGACTCGTTTTTACGAACGACTGTCTTTGCCATATGAAATTCCCTCCCTCCGAGCTTAAATGTAACTGTTTAAAAGCACTGATTTTGTCTGTACTAAAACGGTTCGCATTAAATTATACATATTAATCGAAATATCGTCAATGATTAACTCAAAAAACTCGCCGGCATGTTAAAATTTAATTAGGGTCTGTCTTAAAACAAGCTTT
>NZ_AZFZ01000033.1 GCF_001435895.1 Lentilactobacillus parafarraginis DSM 18390 = JCM 14109
GTTTTTACTTTAACTTTGGGGGTATAGCTCAAATTTATTTCCGGTCGTTTTTTCTATGGTTTAAATAGTGTGATCGTCAACCCATTGGCGGCTTATGATTCTGGATGATGAGGTTGGTAAAACCGCCGATTATCTAACCCGAATATCCGATCAGAATACTCCCCGGGTTTAACGTGCGCCAAAGCCCCCTGAATCATCATAATGGATGCATCTAACTCGTCAAGATGATGAAGAATCTCGGCTTCCAAAAGTTGCGGCCTTTCAGGCGACCCGTATTCCAGCAAGCCATGATGCGAAAGAACCATGTGCCGCAATAACAGCAGGTCTTCATTGTCACTGGCAATCCCAAGTTTATCGGCAGCCTCAACAATTTCCGCGTCCATAATACTGAGATGCCCTAACAAATTACCAGCCAATGTGTACTCGGTTCCAATTGGCCCAGATAACTCAATTGTTTTGCCCAAATCATGCAGGACGGCTCCCGCATACAGCAACGGCGCGTTAATCCCAGGATACTGGGCAACAATTGCATGCGCCAAACGGAGGATTGAGATTGTGTGAAATGCTAGGCCACCAGGAAAGTCATGATGATTGGTCTTTGCTGCTGGATAGTTAAAAAATGATTTAGCGTGGCGGTTTAGCAGTGCCCGGACGATCCGGTTGAACGTGGCGTTCGTAATTTCAAAAATGGTTTGATCAATATAGTCCTTCATTTCCTGATGACTCATGGGCGCCCGCTTGACAAACATCAGTGGATCGCTGGGTTCATTACCGGTGGTTAACCGAATTTCAAGAATCTTGATTTGTGGTTTATCTTTATATGCTTCTCGCTTACCCTTCAAGAAGATCACCTTACCAGCCACAAATTGGGCAACATCCTGATCACTTGCATCCCAGTACATTCCGGATATTTGGCCTGATTGGTCTTGAAAGGTAAATGAAATAAACGGTTTGCCGTTTTTAGCGACCCGCTTATCCGCACTTTTAATCAGGACAAAGGTTTCAAAATCTTCCCCCATTGTCAGATCCATTAATTGCTTCATTGCATCACCTTCCTAATTACGACTTAAAACAATCACGTTGGCTGACTGTGGATAATCTTGCTGAGCGGTTAAATAAATGACTTGTGTTTGTTGAGCAATTTTGGCCATCATTGTGAACGCTGCCTGCTTTCGGTTTGCGTCAAAGCTCATGAATCCATCATCAATGATAATCGGCATCGGGTACTCATCACTGAAACTGACTGCTATTGCAAAGATTAACGCTAAGTATAATTGCTCAAGGGTCCCCTTTGATAATTCATTAATCACGAATTGAACGCCGTCATTTCGGGTAACCGTTACTTGGTCACCAAACTCAATATTATGATACCGCTGATCTGTCAGGATTCCAAAGTAATCAATTGCTCGCCTGATCGCTTTTGGAAGCCGTCCCCTGGTTCCAAGGTCAAGAACCGCTTGAATCCAACGACCGCTCAGCGAAAGGGCTAAATACTGGTGAACGGTTTCTAAAATTTTGGCCTCTTGATTGGCTAACCGCTGTTTCAGATCAAAATACGTTCGGTCGTTAACTAATTGCGTCATCGAAACCTGCGTCTCAGCGCTTTGTTTTGTGAGCTGATTAATTGCATCTTGGGTAACCCGTTGTTGCTTTGTATGCTGATCAGCCGCCACTTTAAACTCCTCGATATCTAACGAAATCGGAATGTTAGCGCTTTTCAGTTGGTCCATCAGTTGGGACTTGACCTGCAAATTTTGCCGCAGCTGCTGTTGCTTCTCCACGGTCGCATCAAATTCAGAGCCTGAGGACACCCGTCTTTCAGCCAAAAAATGATCCAATGCGACCTGGGTAGCCTTCATCTGTTCCGTAGCAGCATCAACGGCCTGACGAGCGTCTTCCAAGCGGGCATTTCGCTCCTGATAGCGTCTGACTTGATTTTGCCAATCGCTAACATTGCGCTCAATCACCCCAAGGTTAACCTGATAATCCTCATTGCTGAGCGGCAGCCAATCAGCCGCAAACCGCCACTTCTCAAGGTATGCTTGATAATTTTGGAATAACGTCCGCTTCTGTTCCGACAGACCAGCCAAATCGGCCTGCAGCGATTCCAATCGTTGAAGCTGGGGTTGGATCGCAACCCACTGTTCAACGGGGATGCCTGTTAATTGATACCGACTGGCAATCTCAGCCAGCCGCTGTTGGGCTTCAGCAGATCGCACTGGTTCAGTCGGCTGGTTTGGTGCCGATTGAGCTTGCGGGCGGCTGGCTTGAATTAACCCGTATGCGGCAATGCCGGCGGCTAAAAAATACCCCAACCAACTAAACGGCAATCGGTGGCCAATAATTGTTAGGACCAGAAGGCCAATCGCCACAGAGTAGAACGTTGTTGGTGATACCCGGTTTGTTGTCGCTTGATGCCGCTGGCGACGATTAGCAGACGTCCGGGAAGACTCATCATTGAATGAAGCTGCCGGTTGCCTCTGCGCGGTGAGCCTTAATACCAACGAAGTATCGTCGGTTGAAAGGCTTTGAGGAAACTTTCCAGCGGCGTTTCGAGGCAACTCGGCTTCAAGGGTCCCGATCGTCTTTTCAACTGCGGTAATCCGTTGATCGACAAAGGTCGACTGCGGCATCGTTTGTTTAATGGTTGATAATTCCGTCATCAGTTGATCAATCCGGGCCTGATTTTGTTCGTAGAATTGTTGAGCAGGCGTTTTTAAAAGTGACTGCTCGGCAGTGGCGAGACGCCTTTTCTGATTAGTTGCCCGTTGGGACTGAGCGGCTAACTGGCGGTTTAAATCACGATATTGTAAAACATCCTGATCACTAAAACCGGCACGAAGATTGTCTGAATCCACATCCGGCAAGCGCCGATATCGTTCTAGCAACGGGATCATCGCTTGCTTTTGCTGGTCAGTCCGGGCCTGCTCCTGTTCATGAGTTAATTGCGCCCGAGCCTTGGATAACGCGGCTGATTGGTCGGCTAACTTAGCCTTTAACGCCTGATATTTAGGATACTGCGTTTGAGCATCTTGAAGTTGATCCTGGATTTCCCGATATTGCTTCAACTGCCGGTTTAATTCAGGCTTTCTCCCCCGCTCAGCGTACAATTCCTTAGCCTGCTTTTGGAAGTCTTGTTGAAGGGCAATCCACTGGTCGGCATTTGCAAGACCAACTTGCTGAATGCGAAGTTGTAGCGCGGTGGCATCCAAACGGTAAGCAGCCTGTTGATCTTCGCCATTAAAATAAAATAGTTGCTGATATGTTTGCCGGTCCAACGGTGAAATTAATCGGTCGTAAAGACTTGCTGGCAAAGGCATCTCAAGGTCAGCATCAAAGAATTTAACATCGCCGCCATTCTTGCCCCGGGTTCGAACAATGCGGTAGTGTTTCCCTTGATTTTCAAACCAAATTTCACCGCCATATAAATCAGCGTGATCCTTCGGAATATACTGACCATGGACTGCTTGACGCTTATTCTGGAATCCAAACAATATGCCCACAATAAAATCAATTAGCGTACTTTTCCCGGCTTCGTTTGGGCCATAGAACACTTGGAGGGACGGTGCCAACGGAAACGTTGTGTTCAGCCACTTGCCATACCCGTATATGTTAATCTTCTGAATGATCACCCAGTTGCGCCTCCCCACTCACATTTTCCTGCAGTAGTGCCTTTGCCCGTTGATAGATATCCTGCAACGAATCTTGAGCCATAAAATCCCGTTGAATAAATGGATAATGCGTCAATGAACCCGCCATTTGTTTAACCTGATCACCCTTAAATAATTGCTGACTTGCCTGATCAAAATACTGCTGATCGATTCCACTTAACTGAACGGTTTGCGCTTGATCAACTTTAATCGAAGTAATCCAGCAATTGCGCTGCCGCCACGTGGTAGCTAATTGGTTCTGAAGGGTTTCTAACAGTTCACCACTTAATATCTGCGCCGTTGTTGTGGCGTCAGCGGTTGAATCCATGATGATCTGAATTCGACAAAAGCTGAGAGTTTCAAAACGCGCATCGGTGACGGCCCTCAGGATTTGAGCCGCCAACTTCCCAGTTGACTGCTGACCAGCCTTCTGAGTGATTACCCGCCAAACAATCGGGGCGGTTGCGTGAAAATCGGCGTGGAATTGCCCATTTTCGGTATGAACCATCAGATAACCCTTCTCGCCAGCTTCGTTAATGTGCCGGCCTTGCGGATTCCCAGGATAATTAATGGTCTTACCGGCATCCAGTGACTGACGCTTATGAATGTGGCCAAGTGCCCAATAATTGTAGTGTTTTGCCTCTAACTGATCCAACGTAAACGGGGCGTAATTGCCATCCGGAGAATTAAGGCTTTCCAGGCTTCCGTGTAACATGCCGATGTGGTAGCCATTTCCGGTCGCCTCAGGATAATCAGCGATTTTAGCTTCCCGAACCCATCGTTTATTAAAACTGAAACCAGAGATGGCAATGCGTTCACCCTGGTGAGTTTCCAATTTAGTGGTGGCCACGTTGCTGGGAAAGACGTAAGTGTTCTTCGGATAGCCAAGCGAGGCGACATCCCCATCAAAGTAATCGTGATTACCAAATAACAAAAAGACAGGAATGTGCTGGTTTGCCAAGCGATTTAACTGGTCCAAAAAGAACACTTCGGCAGCAACACTATGATCATTGCGGTCAAATAAATCACCCGCTAACAGGACAAAATCTACCCGATTAGTAATGGCGTCGTCGACAATTCTTTCAAAAGACTGAAACGTGGACTGGCGAACCCGATCCAGCAAATCAACTGGAATGGCGTCATTTTGAAGCCCAAGAAACGGACTATCTAAATGTAAATCTGCAGCGTGGACAAATTTCATGAGAATTTCCTTTCATACTCTATATGTACGCAAAGAATGCCAAATTTAGTTTTTAATCACTAAACTTGGCATTCTCCGTTTAATCTCGATATAAATCGATGATTGGTTGGGTCACTATTCTGTTGACATCATTTAAAAGGTCATTTAGTGCCTTTTCTTTAGTCATTAAATTCTCAATTGCTTGATTTTGTTTGACTTCATTGGCCATATCCTGGGCCTTTTGAATGTCGGTATCGGCAGGCTGTTGCCCCTGCATCTGTTGTTGCTGAAGTGACAGTTGAAGCTTCTGGAACTCAGTAAAGAGTTTATATGTTTCCGGCTCAGCTTTAATGCTTTCAAACGCCGTCTTTAACTCTTGAAACTGCGTTGATTTCTTGAATTCCGCTTGTAATTCAGTCGCTTTGTTCGTTAATGTGTCAGCCATATATATCCACCTTATTATTTATTTAGTCCAGTTTACCATACATCAACAACTTGTGGCTTCAAATCCTTACTTAAATCGATTTATTCAAACCACTTCTTCGCGTCGTTAATGAAGTCCTTCGCCTTTTGGCCAATCGTATTCGAATACTGCTCCGTCTTCTTTTGGATGGTGTCCCAGACACTCTCATTGCGATTCTGCTGATTCTGGACGATTGTCTGAGCATCCTTGGTATCAAAGCTCGTATCCTTAGTGTAAGGCAGCATTGTCTGCATCTCATTTCTGAAGAGTGGCCCCATTCCAGTACCACTGAGGTTCTCGAGGTGATGGGCCCGACTGGTATTATCAAAGCCTTCCCAGGTTGCAACGACTAAATCCGGTGTGTACCCAATAATCCACTTATCCTTGGTGGCATCGCTGCTTCCAGTGTCATCAGCCTCCGTGCTTCCAGTTTTACCGGCAACCGAATATCCATAGGGCTTGGCATCCGCACCGGTTCCGTTATTGAAAACGCCGAGCATCATGCTGGTCATTTGCTTGGAAACCGACGCCGGCATGATTTGGCGGCCATCCTGTTTCGCAGTGTTGTCCACCACCACTTTGCCGGTCGAGTCAACAATTTTGCGAATATAAAATGGTTTGAGAACCTTGCCACCGTTGGCAAAGGCGGTGTACGCCCCAGCCATCTGTTGTGGGGAAACCCCCGAAGAGAGTCCGCCGAGTGCCAATGCTAAGTTTTTATCCTTCTTGGTAACCGGAATATTGAAGTCTTTTACCGATTGGTACCCCCGATTGACGCCAATCTGATTCAACAGCCAAACCACCGGGGCATTCATACTCTGTGCCAGCGCTTCATACATTGGCACCTTGCCTTGATAAACATTGTTGTAATTCTTGGGCGTGTAATGATTGCTGCCGTACGATTTCTTTTTGTCGACCAACTCTGAATCAAATTTGTAGCCGGCTTCCAACGCTGGCGTGTAAACAGCCAATGGTTTCATCGTGGATCCCGGCTGGCGCTTGATCTGAGTTGCCCGGTTATACCCCCGAAAGACGTGCTGACCACGGCCCCCGACCACGGCTGTCACCCCACCAGTTGTGGGTGAAACGCCGATTGAGGCGGCCTGAACGGCGGTGCCATCACTGGCATTGGCGGGGAACAACGAGTCATTCTTGAAAGTGGCCTGCATCTGTTGCTGCTGTGACTGATTCAGATTCGTGTAGATTCGATAACCCCGGTTCATGATCTCCGATTCAGTCAGTCCGTACTTACTGATGGCCTCGTCAATCACGGCGTCAAAGTAATACGGGTATTTGTAGCCATCTTTACGAACGTAGGTGTCCTGAACGACAATCGGCGTTTTCTTATAGTAATCAGCCTGCGCCTGGGTCAACTGGTGATTTTCCACCATCAACTGCAAGACAACGTTGCGCCGCCATTTGGCCGCCTTAGGATGGTCAATCGGATTGTAAGCACTCGGTGACGTCAGCATCCCCGCCAAAACCGCGGAATCTGGAACTGATAACTGACTGGCATTTTCACCAAAGTACTTGCGGGAAGCATCCTGAACCCCCCAAACACCGTTTCCAAAATAGGCGTTATTGAGATACATCGTTAATATTTCATTTTTGGTGTAATCATTTTCTACCTGAATCGCCAAGAACAACTCCTTGAACTTTCGAGTCATCGTCTGCTCCTGGGATAGATAGGCATTTTTAACCAACTGCTGAGTTAAGGTACTGCCGCCGCCACTAATGTAGTCCCGATGAAGTAACTTGTTTTTCAAGAGGAGGAAAAACGCGCGGCCAATCCCCTTCACAGAGAAGCCGTATTCGTGATAGAAATTCCGATCTTCCGTTGACAGGACAGCCTTTGGGATATTACGGGAAACCTTGTCCAAATGCACATAGGTCCCCTTTTGAGCATATAGTTCACCAGCACGGTGGTTACTGGCATCAAAAATTTCGGTAGTTTTGGAAAGCGACGACTCCAAATTTTGCACGTGGGCGGTCTTTGCCAGAAAGGTCAGATAAATGCTTGCGACCAACGAGATCGTTAGAAAAAGAACGAATGCCCATTTAACAAGATGAAATTTACGACAAAATCGATTAAACTTCCGCAGAAATGGTCGTAGCCGCTTCTTGGAATTGTTCGTTGAATTGTTCTTCATGAGACACTCCTTTAATCAATACCACACATTGTATCACAAGTGAGAATCTCAAAAAAATTGCCTCCAAAAATTTAAAGGGGTTTTAAGAATCCACTCCCCTGAACCCTAGCTGGGATTGGACACAAAAACCGGAACTCGTCATTCACGAAATTCCGGTTGTCAGTTGGAAACTAATTCAGGATCTTAATAACTTACATTGCATCGGGAGCTTGAACACCGAGCAGGTTAAGCGCCTCTTTTAGAACGATTGAAACGGCTTTGACCAAACCCAAACGGGCCCCAAGTTTATCATCCTTAACCAATACTTTGGAATGGGCGTAGTACTTGTTAAAGGCCTTGGCAAGTCTTAAGGAGTACTTGGCAATTTCAGAAGGTTCAAAGTCTTTGCAGGCACTTTCAACGATTCCCGGAAATTCATTTAGAGCCGTGATGGTTTCCCAAGCACTTGGGTCATCCAACGCTTTATCCGCGGTGTGGAAATTCAGGCTGCCGGCTTTTCTCAAGATGCTTTCAGCCCGGGCGTGAGAATATTGCACGTAGGGACCGGTTTCGCCCTCAAACTTAAGTTGATCTTCAAGAACAAAGTCAATATTGTTAGTCCGCTCATTTTTCAGGTCACCAAAGATAATTGCGCCAACGCCGACTTGCTTGGCAACTTCTTCCTTGTTTTCAAGATCCGGATTCTTTTCGGCAATCTGCTGTTCGGCCAATTCAATGGCATCGTTTAATACCTCGTCCAGTAAGATGATCCGGCCAGAACGGGTGGATAGTTTCTTGCCGTTTACCGTGATCAAGCCAAACGGAATGTGGTGTAAATTAGCTGCGGAGTGTAAGCCCATTTCAAGCAAAACCGCTTTTAATTGCTTGAAATAGTATGTTTGCTCCGAACCAACCACATAGAGATTCATCGCTGGTTGATAGGTCCGATCTCGGTAAATCGCCGTCGCAATATCCCGCGTGATATACAAAGTAGCGCCATCACTCTTTAGAATTAAAGCCGGATTCAAGTCATACTTATCCAAGTTAACCACTTGAGCGCCTTGAGATTCAACCAACAGGCCTTTATCCTTCAAAATGTTAATGCCTTCGTCCATTTTATCGTTATAGAAGGCCTCGCCGTTGTATGTATCAAACTTAACACCCAGCTTATCATAGATTTTATTGAAGGATTCCAAGGAGACCCGGCGGAACCATTTCCATAGTTCAACCTCTTCCTTGTCACCATCTTCAAGCTTCTTAAACGTTTCACGAGCCTCATCATCGAGTTCGGGATGCGCTTTATCTTCCTGGTGAAATTTAACGTAGTATTTTACCAGGTTGTTGATCGGATCTTTTTTAACATCGTCCTCATTGCCCCACTTCCGATAAGCAACAATTAATTTACCGAATTGGGTTCCCCAATCGCCCAAATGATTGTCCTTGATTGGGTGATAGCCATTTTTGCGCAAAATGTTGGCAATCGAATTCCCGATAACTGTTGACCGCAGATGACCCATTGAAATTGGCTTAGCGATGTTTGGTGATGACATATCGATGGGAACGTTGCCACCCTTACCATTTTCGTTTTGGCCGTAAGTGGATCCCTCTTCAATAATCGTTGTCAACACATTGCTGGCAACTTTTCCTTTATCTAAGAAGAAGTTAATGTAAGCGCCCTTAGCCTCAACCTTTTCATAGGATGCCTGATCGATCTTTTCAACCAAGTCAGCGGCAATTTGGTTTGGGGCCTTATGAAATACTTTTGCTAAAACAAATGCTGGAAATGCGAGATCCCCCATTGCCAAAGTCTTGGGCTGCTCCAACTTTTCGTAAATGTCGGCAGATGTCAGTTCACCATTTAAAACGCTTAAGATTGAATTTGTAACCTGTGCCTTATAGTCCATTCTCATTTTCCTCCATATAATTAAGTCCACAAAAAAACTCTTACAATAAAAAATTGTAAGAGACGAGTAACCCCGCGGTACCACTCTAATTGATATAACTATCCGCTCAAATATGCAACTGGTCATTCTAAAAAGCACGCTTCGTTAGGTAAATGATCCGGCTCTCACCATCCCGGACTCGCTGCTCATTTAGTGACTAACTACTCCTCTTTTATCATCGAATACTGAAATATTCATTCAGGATGGCATCAGCCAACGACAACTAATTGTCATCAGAACCATCCCAAATACGTACTGCCGCGATTGCTTCGTACGAAGCGGGTAACGGGAATCGGACCCGCGACACAAGCTTGGGAAGCTTGGATTTTACCACTAAACTATACCCGCATTCAAAGATAACCAAGAACTATTGTATCATATCCGATTACCTTTGTCATAAAGATTTTAAATCTATAAAGAAATAAAGTTTTAATTGCAATTTCACCCGCAATTTTGGATACTTAAAGAAAAGGGTGATGAAATTGTGGATCATACTGAATTATGCGTGTTGGTGCTTTTTACTGATTAACATCATTTACGGCCTAACCCGTTCAATCAAGAAACGAGTCATCAATTCAATGATGATTGCCCGATTGTTTTACTGGCTCATCGTGATCAGTCAGGTCGTCATCGGATTGCGTTCTTTTCACCGCCACCCATTGTTGGTGGTCACTGGTGGAGTTGTCACACTCATCATCATTGCACTCTGTGAAACGGCATATGGGCGAAAGCAGGAAGTTCATTATACCCCGCGGCTTTTGTGGTTCTTAATAGTCGGTGGCATCATTGGCATCGCGATTCAAACAGCGGTCAATTATTAACTTGGCCGCTTTTTTGATCTCCTCATTTAGTTGCTTGCCGCCGATTCTTCAAAGCCAGCTCAATCGTCCGATTGGCCAAAACCGTTTGTGAATCAATCACTGGATAAGGATGATCACCTGCCTGCTGCTGAGCAACCGATAACTCAGTGCACCCCAAAACAACGATATCGCAAGAAAAATCATTTACCATCGTCGAAAGAATCTGGTGATAGAGTCCGGCGTCCACCTGATTTTTTTCTTTGATGTCATCATAGATGAGCTCCATGGTTTGATCAGCGGTTTTCTCATCTGGCTTAACCAATTCATACCCGGCATTTTTGATCTCTTGATCATAGATGCCATCATGCAAAGTCCCCTTGGTGGCGATCAGCCCGACTCGCTTTGCATTGGGCACATAATTGGGAATATCCTTAACCGTTTCTCTGGGCATATGCAGAATGGGAATATCGGTCATTGACTGGAGGTCGTCAAACCGGTAGTGTGCCGTGTTGCAGGGAATCACAAAGAAGTCCGGGTGCAGACGACTCTGCTGCTTAATATCTTCTGCCAGCGGAATAAATGGATCCGGCTTGGAATGATCCAAAATATAGTCAGTTCGATCCGGCACGGTAGCGTGATTTACCAGGATATAGTCCAAGTAATCCTGATCACGTTTGGCCGGAGTCCGCTCATTTAAAATGTGAATAAACACTTCGGTTGCTTCGGTGCCCATACCGCCAATAATTGTAAAGAAGTTTTTCATAAATATCAGTCCCTATTTTGCAACAAAGTAACGTTTATAATCCTTAACATAGTTGTGCATCATCCATTTGTATAATGCAAATCTTTTAAGGCTCTTGTCTTTTGCGAACCAGAACGTGTCACCGTAACGCCCTTCATGAATCAACTGCATGGCGTGTTTCTTAACGTCGTTATCCTTAGCGTACTTTTCGAAGATCTTTGGCGTTACCCCAAGCCACAAGAAGTACGACTGTGAATCTTTGTTGGCGTAAACCGGGTCTTGATCTTTCAAAGAATCAAAAACGTAATCTTGAACCACCCAATCAGCCAATCGATAGCCGTTAAGCGTTACGAAAAAGCTACTGCGACCCGTTCTTAAGTTAATTTCAAACAGCTTATATGAACTGTCACGGGTATCGTACTTGATATCAAAGTTGCAGTAGCCGGTAAACTTAATTTCTTCAAGAAACTTTTGCACCCGGTTATAGATATCTTGGTTGAACTCCGGGATGATTGCCACGTAGTTGCCGATGGCTGCCGGAGCGGGATCTTCCAACAATGGATGGCCAAGACACATCAGTTTAACCTGATGATTTTTATCCACGTACACATTTAGAGTCCGCATATGACTGTCATCGCCCGGGATAAAGTCCTGAAGAATAAAGTCCGACTTGTACCCATTTTCATAACTTTTCCTAAGGACATTTCTAAATTCGGCCTCGCTCTTGATAATGAACGCTTTTTTGCGACCCTCAAAATGAATGTCCAGCCATTCAACACTGTTAGCCGGCTTGAGGGCAACTGGATAGCCAAATGGCTGGGTAATCTCCTCGCCGGATTCAACCATTTTCTTAGAGATGATCTTCGTCTTCGGATAGGGAAGATCGTACTTGTCACACATTTTGTAAAAGTTCTCTTTGTTATTTAAGCTCCGCAACATGTCATAATCAACGTACGGGCAGACAAAGACATCTTCAAGCTCAGCCTTATGTTTTGAAATTAATTCGGCATAACCATCGCCACAGCCAATCAAGATGACTGGTTCCTTGTGATCGGCATATCGCTGTTTAATCTTCATCATTTCCTTGATCCAAACCGGGTCTTCACTAAAGCCGGGAATCAATTCCAAGTCAACGATCTTTGTGTAACGAGTAGGCGCCAAGCTCACTTCGGCAAACGCTTTGACTGGCTTGCCGTAAATATCATAAAGGCTTCTTGCCATACCATAAACGTTAAAGTCACTCCCTAGTAGAACCGGGGTGAAATCAACAGCTTGTTTATTGTCCATCATGTCATAATCCTTTCACTAATTTTGAAACGATTGGTGCGTCGCCTTGATACGGCACGTTTTGCCCATTGATTTTTTGAAACGCGTCATGCCCCTTACCGGCCACGACAACCACGTCACCGGGATGACTGGCTTCAATTGCTTTGGAAATCGCAGTTTTGCGGTCCGCAATGTACTGCACAGCAATGCGTTTTTGATCAATATGAGCGGCAATTTCATCGGCAATCACTTTAGGGTCTTCGGTTGCGGGATCGTCAGTTGTCAGATAGGCCACGTTGGCAGACTCATTAATCGCCTTGCCTAACCCTTCCCGCCGGTCAATGCCCTTATCACCAGTACTGCCGGTGATGACGATCACCTTACCGGCCGGTGATTGTTGTTTCAAGAAATCCAGAACGGCATGCAGGCTGCCATAATTATGGGCATAGTCCACGTAGACCGTCCCGTGTTCATGAGTCGGATAAATTTCCATTCTGCCAGGAACAACGGTGTGACTCAGGCCATACGCAATCGCTTTTTTATCGGCCTTCATCAGCCCGCTTGTAATAGCCGCGGCAACGGCATTTCCTTCGTTATAATCGCCGGGAATGCTGATGTGATAGGTCCCATCAATTCCCAAACGGTGGGCCTTGGGGCTAACCGCCGAGATTTCAATAATATTTTCTGTCAGTGAATCAGCTAATGACTCGTACATAAAGTCTTCCGGCAACTCCGGATTTTTTGTGGATCCCTTCCGATGATAAACGAAAATATCTTCAGGCTGACTAGTAGCCTTAGCCGCATAGTAGACATCAACCATATGATCAGAATCAGCGTTAATCACGCAGGTCCTCGAGTTCACCAAAAGCTGCTCCTTGCAATGCAGATAGTCCGCAAAGGTTGGGTGCTCGTTGCGACCGATATGATCCGGAGAAATGTTCAGGAAAACGCCGATATCGTAGTGTAAATTGTAGACCCGATTTTTTTTGTATGCCTGAGACGATACTTCCATCACAAGGTGGGTCATACCGTTTTGAACCACCCGATTCATATTTGTGAACAGATCCAGTGATTCTGGTGTGGTCAAACTTGATTTGGTGACGTCTTCGGGACGGTCACCAACGACCGTATTAATCGTGGAAAATAACCCAACCTTTTTGTCGTACATGCGATCCAAAATCGACTTTGTAAAGTAAGCCGACGTTGTTTTTCCTTTGGTTCCCGTGTAAGCAATCGTCGGCAAATTATTTTGCGGAAACCCAAAAAATGCCGCACTTAACAGCGACATTGCTTTTTGGATATTCGAAACGATGATTCCGGGAATTGTGACGTGCCCATATTCTTGTTCGGATACATAGCCAGTAGCGCCACGTTTTTGAGCGTCAGCCAGGTATTCGGCACGAAAATTCCCCTTACAGAAAAACAGGCATCCTTGGGAAACAACTTTGGAATTATATGCGATCGATTGGAAACGCTGTTGTGAGTTATCAAACTGACTTCGAATCAATAAATGATGTTCGTCAAGCAACGTTAATATTTCATCAACAGTAATTTGTGCCAATATGTGCACCTTCCATTCTTGTTAGCTCTAAATTTTCGTTCGATGAACTAACTTAATTGTATCTTCCGTTGTGTCCTCAGGGAAGTAAACTTGATACCAGAGAATAAATGTGTAAATTGTGAAGATCTTTTGCATGTTGGATTTTCCTTCGGCGTGTTGTTTGAGCAGGAAATCCAGCTGATCAACGTTAAAGAACTTCTTGGCAGTATCCGAATGGAACTCATGCACAATCCGTTCATGATACTTCGGATCGTTAATCCAACTCGCGATTGGAGATGGGAAACCAAGTTTTTCTTTCAAGGCAGTCTTCTTAGGCATCTCCCGTTCAGCAGCCGTTCGCAGCGCAATCTTCGTTTCTTCGGGAGTGATCCGAGTTTTAACCGGCATGGTTTCAGCAAAAGCAGCGACCTTCTTGTCGACTAACGGTACCCGAACTTCCAAAGAGTTACACATACTCATGCGATCGGCCTTATGCAGAATGTCGTATGGCAGCCAAGTATTAATATCGAAATACTGCATTTGTGTCATTTCGTCTTTTCCGGCAACATCGTCAAAAATATGCTTGGTATAAGCGCCAGAATCACGGTTGATGGCAGGATCCTTCAATACTTTGTTGCGATCATCAAAGTTAAAGACGTAGTTAACCCGGTAATACCGCTCGCTTAGTGGCTGGGCCCCTCGAACCAGGAACCGTTTGCCGTGGAACCGCGGTAAACGACGGGCAACGGCCGCTAAACCCTTTCGCACGGGTTTTGGCACGTACTTCTGATAACGGTCAAACGGAATCGACTCTAAGTAGGTGTTATAGCCACCGAAGAATTCATCGGCGCCTTCACCGGACAACGCAACCTTCACGTGCTTGGACGTTTCCTTTGATAGATAATACAGCTGGATCGCTGCCGGGTTAGATAACGGTTCGTCCATGTAATACATCATGGTTGGCAGGAAATTAAAGTAATCGTCGCCATCCATGTAAATCGGCGTGTTCTTCTGCTGAATCGTTTTGGCAAACTCAGTTGACCATGCCAGCTCACTATATTTAGAGTGGTGAAAACCAATTGAAAATGATTGAATCGGTTTCAACTTAGCAGCTTCATTCAGAACATAGCTGGAATCGATGCCACTTGATAGAAAACTACCAACTTCCACGTCGGCAATCATGTGGGCCTTAACAGAATCGTCAACAATCTTCTGAATCTTGTCAGCGTCGCCCTCAATAGTCTGACTGTTATCAATGTGATCGTAGTTAAATTTGTAGTACCGGTGGGTTTCGGTCTTGCCATCCTTATGCAAGAAGTACTGTCCAGGAAGCAATTTGTAAACGTTCTTGAACATCGTTTCGCGGGACGGAATAAATTCAAAGCTCAGATGAATTGGCAGTAATGACAGGTTCAGTTCCTTCTTGAAATTCGGGTGTTCCAAAAAAGCTTTGATTTCAGATCCCCAAAGGAAGGTATCACCATCATCGTAGTAGTAAAGGGGTTTGATACCAAAGTGATCCCTGGCACCAAAAACTTCGTTGTTCTTCTTGTCATAAATGACGAAGGCAAACATCCCTCTTAATTTATCAAGAAGGGCTGGCCCCCACTCCTCGTAACCATAAACCAAGACTTCCGAATCAACGTCAGTCTTGAATTCATATCCCAGGTCGCGGAGTTCTTCACGAATTTCTTTATAGTTATAAATTTCGCCGTTAAAGGTTAAAACCTTTGTTTGGTCGGCGTTAAACATTGGTTGACGGCCGTGAGCCAGATCAATGATGGACAGTCGTCGAAATCCCATGGATACGTTATCATCGGCGTAATATGCCTCGTCATCCGGACCACGGTGCTTGATTCGGTCCGCCATGTCGTTAATCGTACCTTCCGGAACATCTTTTTGGTTAACATAACCAACAAATCCGCACATAATCTATTCCCCTTCTATAAATCTAACTTGGTTAGAAAAATCTCTAAAACATAACGGTTTTTATTTTATCAGATAACGGCTGCAGCTACCAGTAGAATAATGTTTTCTTAAAAAACCAGCGAATCATTTTTCACTGACTTTGAATTTCATTTTACCACCAATATAAGTTATACTTGAATTAAGAGAAGCAAAAAGTAGTGAAGGGAGCGGTACCTATGGACGAAATTGTCTTTTTCAACCCAGGGGATTCAATTGGAAACTTTCATGATCATAATGAAGCTGTGAAAACAGCTCAGATTTACAAGCAAAAACAAGAGGCCGATAAAAAGGTGGTTGTCGTTCACGGAATGAACAACCAATCGTTCGACATCTTTTTCGCCGACGACGCGATTTCGCACGTTAATGAAAACAAAGCAGCCGGATCGGCAGAGAAACCCTATAAGATTACCGATGAGTTATAAACCATATAAAAAAGCATTTCTCGCGTAATTGAGAAATGCTTTTTTGCCGATTATTAGGACTTCTGGGCCTGATTATAGGCATCCAGGTGCTCATCCAATAATTCCAAAGCGGTCATACAGGCTTCAAGTTGATCGTTGGTCAGGTTGAGCATGTTCTGACAGCTGTTTACCCGATCAAAAACTTTATCCCGCTGATTAAGAGCCATATCGGTTAGTTCAATGATCACCGTCCGCTCATCTTGCGGGCTTCGAGTTCTCGTAATCCAGCCATGACTCTCCAAACGTTTCAGCAATGGCGTCAGTGTTCCACTGTCCAGGTGAAGATGCTTGCCAATTTTTTTAACAGACATTGGCGCATTTTCCCAAAGGGTCAACAGTGCGATATATTGCGGGTAAGTGAGGTCAAATGGTTTTAGCGCATCCTGATAAAACTTGTTAAATTTCTTGTTTGCGGTGTAAACTCGAAAACATAATTGGTTATCAAGTCGGATTGGTTGTATTTCTTGCATTCATTTCAACTCCATTCGTCTAGTGTATAATAACATTGTAAATTATTTCTGGTTAAAAGCAAGGCATTTAATTCAATTACGATTAAATTGTAGTCAATTATATAATATATTCAAGGGGGATCTGTTACGAATGCAAAATAAACGAATTAGATTCAGCACGTGGCTTTGTGCGATCAACATTATTTCGATGCTCGGATATTTGGGATACTTTGGTTTTCTTCTGTTGAAGAACCAACCAAAATTTGCCGATCAATCTCTCCTATTAGTTGAGGTCGGTGTTGGAATTATGATTGCTCTGTTACCCTACTTAATTGAGAAGCTCGGCCGCTTTTACTTTCCACAAGTTGAATTAATTTTCTTCTATATTTTTCTATATATGTCGATTTTTCTTGGATCCGGCCTTCAATTCTATGGCGTGCCATTCTGGGACAAATACGAACACATCTTATCGGCCATCATGCTGGCCGGACTTGGATACGCAATTTACGCCGGCTTGCAGCGATCCTCACGCAACGCTTGGCAGACACCCTTTCTCATGAGCCTGTTTGCCTTCACGTTTGGCGTTACCTGCGGGGTCTTCTGGGAATTCTACGAGTTTACCGCTGATGGGTTGGCTGGCCTCAACCTTCAACGTTATGCGAGCGCGGGCAAACTCTTGCTTGGACGGGCCGCTTTGATGGATACGATGACCGATTTGATCGCCGATGTCGTTGGCGCGTTTTTAATGGCTGCCATCGGCTACATCATGATGAAAAACAACCCCAACTCAATTCGGCACCTAGTTTTTCAATCAAAACACCAAAACATCTTTTCAAATTACACTTTATAGTGTAAAATAACATATGTTGTTGCCCCAATGGCGGAACTGGCAGACGCGCAGCGTTCAGGTCGCTGTTTGAGTAATCAAGTACAGGTTCGAATCCTGCTTGGGGCATCGCATAGGTTTAAAAATGGCTTGTCAATTGGCAAGTCATTTTTTTGTGCCTAAATTGGCATCTTCCGATTTGTGAGAGATTATATAATTTCTAGGCGGATTAATTGCATTTGAAACATAAATAATGCATTATAATAGAAATAGGGACGTTGGATACGCTTACATGGAAAGGGTGATAATTTATGTATGAACACATTCTTGTACCACTTGATGGCAGTCGTAATTCCAAGCAGGCACTTGACGAAGCCATTAAGTTAGCAAAGCAGTTTGGGTCAAAATTAAGTCTGTTGACCGTCATTAACAACACCAATTTCTACTATGGCACTGGTGCTGCCGGCATGCCGCCTAGCATGTATGACGACCAGAAGGATATGGCTCAAAAGATCCTTGACGATGCCAAAAAAGACGTGGAAGGCCAAGGCGTTGATTATGAACTATCAACCGACATTGGCAATCCAAAGAACATCATTGCTCACATTTATCCGGATCAACATGACATTGACCTCATCGTCATTGGTAAATCCGGTGTGGATGCCTTAAACCGGCTACTGATTGGCTCAACCACTGCCTACGTTGTCCGCAACGCAACCACTAAAGTTTTGGTTGTCAACACGAAGGATTAGGTTAATCCCTAACATCAATTAAAAAAAGGACTGAAATCACCAAAATTGGTTTCAGTCCTTTTACTTTGGATACATTTATCATTTATAAATCAACGAGCTGCTTGGCACACACCGCCCCAACTCGATTAAACAGATGAATGACCGTCATTCGATCCTGAAAGCCAAACGTTAACATGGCCACTTCAATCGAATGTTTGTCATATACAAATTTTGCCACATCATGGTCAATTTGATACCCTTCACCCGTCTTATTATAGACAGTGATGCCATTTCCAGACTCGTCAAAACTTGCCGGCAATTTATATCTAAATTGCTGGTTCGTAAACCAGTTTGCGATTTTGGGATCGTGACCCAGAGCCTTTTCCAGTAACCGGAGACTTTCAGCCGGGCTGGTAAAGTTATCTTTACCAGCTTCAATAGCTGCTTTATCCATCAAATAGCGATTAAGACGGGTTTTATTGAACTGCCACTTTTTTAAGGATTGGTTCACAGCATCAAGACCAACCCGATGAATCACGCAGTTACTGGCGAAGTTATCAGAATCGCTAATCATCAGTGCCAGCAAATCCTGCAGGGACCAAATCCGCTGGTCCAGGAGTTGAAGGACCCCCGCCCCGCCAACAAAGGCCGGATCAATTTGGATCGGCTCGTGAAGATCCAGCCGTTGATCCAGGACGTGATTTAACACCGCCAATTTAATGAGGGATGCGGAACGAAACTGATCATTTTCGTGATAGCCCATGACAACGGTCCCATCAATCTTAATTAGGAGCCCAATTCTTCCAGGTTGTTCAGTGATTAATGAAGTGATCTCTCGTTTAAAATCCCCACTCATCGCCAATATCTCCGAAATCCGGCAAACTCGTCGGCAAACTTTGGTTCAGTCAGACTGGCAATATCAACGGTCTTGCCAGGCGTCCGCGATTCGATCATCTGACCATTACCAATATACATTCCAACATGGTGGACGAAGCCGGTCCCATGATCATAAGCAAAGAAAACCAGGTCTCCCGGTAAAATTGCTTCCGGAGCAACCGGCATGCCGCCAGCATGCTGATCGTCTGCATCACGGGGAATATCAAATCCTAACACGCGATGCATGGTATAAACCAAACCCGAGCAATCAAATCCATAGGCACTGATTCCGCCCCACAGATAACGCATTCCCAAAAACTGACAAGCCATCTGAACCATGGTCTCACCAGCATTTTGGCCGACATAGGGCAATACAATTGCACTGCGGTCAATGTAACCATCACCAAGCGGTGTCACCACCGCAATCTTGTCTCCCTCAATACCAGTTTGAGAAAGAATTGTTCCGAGGCTTAAATCCATTATCGGTTCGTCATTTGTATTATACAATTTCGCGATTTTTACAGCGATTCGAACCGTTGCAGTCACCGGCGGATAGGATGTTGGTCGATCCGTTAAAAGTTTTAGCGGAACCCAACCAGGATACCCCCGGGAATCAGAATCATCCCGCTGGCTCACAACAAAAACACGGGCCCAGTCATCCTCAATATGGTCCAAGATGACCTCATCGTTAAACAGAGCCTGAGTTTCCAATAAATCATCGTCACTTAATTGAACGGACTGCTCATCGCTCATCTGAGTAACCCATTTCTTACTATCACCGTTTAAAGCCGGTCGATCAATTTCTCGAGGGGCGTCCTTGGATTTCCAAATTGTCGCCACCGGGACCTTGATTCGTCGTGTTTCCATCGTGTCACCCCCATTCACATTCTTATTAATAATACCACGAAAGGCCCTCGCGATAAAAGCGAACGCCCTTCGCATCAACGACTAAAAAATATCGGTAACTCAGCCGAATCATCAGCCGGTGTCACCGATATTTTTTAATGCCGTGCTTCTAAAAATTTATCATTGCTTACCAATGATGATTCAAATTGATCCTTCAAACCCCATTCCGGGCCGATCTGGCAGTTGCAACTGGTCCTTCTGGTTGATCAGACCACCCGCCAGCGGATTAGCCGAAAACATCAGTGAGGCATCTAAGTCAACGTATTGAACATTCCGTTTGGCAGCGGCCAAACTTGCCGCGGCGGTAACGGAAACTGACGATTCGATCATACTGCCCACCATACAGGCAATGCCAGCCGTTTCCGCAAAGGCATTGATTTTCAGCGCATTATCGATTCCGCCGGACTTCATTAATTTCAGGTTAATGATGTCGCAGCCCTTCATGTTAATGAGTCGTTGGGCATCCTGGACCGAGAAAATACTTTCATCAGCCATGATCAGCGTCGACGTATTTTGAGTAACCGCCGCCATTCCATCAAAATCAGCTGCGGGAACCGGCTGTTCAACTAACTGAATTTGAAGGCCCATCTCAGCCATTTTATTGATCGCCGAGATGGCTTGCTTGTGGTGCCAGCCCTGATTGGCATCGAGTCGAAGGTGGATCTTTGGCCCAACCGCCTGCCTAATTGCCGCAACGGTTTCAACATCCGTTTGTTCGGACTGGCTGCCAACTTTCAGCTTCAACGTTGTAAATCCCTTTGCAACCAGATCTTTGGCTTGGTGAATCATTTCGGCTACTGGACCAACACTGACCGTGTAATCCGTCGTCACTTGATTCGCGTTACCGCCAAGTAGCTGATAAAGCGGAATTTGGTAGTGTTGGGCGATCAAATCATTGACCGCAATGTTCAAAGCGGCCTTGGGACTTGAATTATGCACCATTGCCTGATCAATGGTTGCCTTAATGTCCTCAGAATTGACCAGTGACTTCCCAATCAATTTCGGGCCAATCACATGGTCAACCGCCTCGACAATGCTGGCAACCGTATCACCGCTGACCACCGCATTGGGAGCGGCTTCACCATACCCGGTAATCCCCTGATCGTCAGTCAATTCAACAATCACCGTTTGAGCTGTTGTAACAGTTCTCAAAGCCGTTTTAAACGGTCGCTTTAATGGAACGGCGACGGCCTTTGTCGTCACCTGTTTAATCCTTGGTGCCAATGGGTGACCTCCTACTTAATATATGCATCCTTAAAGTTGTAGTTTGCGCCTGCAGTGTTATAAATAACGCCCTTGACACTTGACTTCACGAGCCACTTTTCACCGGATTGATACAGTGGGATGATTGCCTGGTCGTTCAACGCAACGTTTTGGGCTTTAACCATGTCATTCCAACGAGCCTGAGCATTACCACCGTCATCATTATTACTTGCATCAATCAATTGATCATAAGTGGAATTCTTCCATTGCGAAATGTTACTTGGATTTTTGGAAGTCAAAATATTCAGGAAGGTGATTGGATCGGAAAAGTCGGCAAACCAATTAGCAACGGTTGCTTGGAATTGGTGATCCGCTTGACGGGAAAGAATCACCCGTCCGGGAATGTTGTTTAGGCTGACAGTCAATCCAGGTAATTTTTCAAGGGCACTTTGAAGGTACTCACTTAACTGCTTCTGATCGTAAGTATCGGAGTTCAATAAGGTGAAGTGCAGTCGCTTCATGCCAACTTCCTGTAACCCTTGTTTGAAGAGCTTCTTGGCCTTAGTTGGGTTGTAATTCATTGATTCAGGAACCGTAACATCGTCCGTAAAATCAGTCCCGTTCTTTGGCGAAACAGCCAGCCCTTTAGAAACAAAGCTCTTGTTGTTAATTGCGCCCCCAGCAACAACCTTGTTGACCAAAACTGGTCGATTAATGATCATTGACATGGCTTGGCGAATCTTCAAGTTCTTGAAAGCTTTGATCTTTTGGTTAAACGCAATGTAGTAGTTTGAAGATTGCCGCCGGGAAATCAAATCCTTCTTTTTGCTCATTTGCTTGGATTGAGTTGCCGATAACTGGGCCATGTCCAACTTGCCTTGGTTAAACAGGTTTAAGCTCGTTGAAGGATCCTTTTGGACGCTGAACTTAATGTTATCAAGCTTAACGGCCTTCTTATCCCAGTAGTCGGCATTCTTTTTAAGCGTCCAGGTTGAATTGGTCCCGGTCCACTTGGTCAACGTAAATGGCCCGTTATAAACCTGGGTTTTCGAAGAGGTCCCGTATTTGCTGCCATACTTATCAACAGTTTTCGAGTCCTGAGGGAAGAAAACCGGAAAGCCCATCAACAGTTTGAAATAAGGAATCCGCTGCTCCAAAGTGACCTTTAGCTGGTACTTGCCATTTGCTTTAATTCCAAGCGAAGAAACGGCCGCCTTATTATTTTGAATCTTATCAGCGTTCTTAATTCCCGAGAACAAATAACCATACTGGGAGGCGGTCTTTGGATTCAACGTGCGCCGCCAAGAGTATACAAAGTCCTGCGCCGTCACCGGATCACCATTGCTCCATTTGGCATTCTTTCTTAAATTAAACGTATAAACCTTCCCATTTTTGGAAACGCTGGAAGAAGTTGCGATTCCCGGCTCAACCTTGGAATCCTTCCCCAATCGAAACAACCCTTCATCCACGTTATTCAAGACGTTAAATGTCCCGACAGCCGTCGTCTTGGATGGATCAACTGTCGTTAATTCGGTATCAGTCGACGTGGTAATTGTTTTCTTTTCCTGACTAGATTTTTGCCCACAGCCAACGAGTATCAGTGAAATGCCAGCAACCCCCGCTAACACTGAAATATGACGAGATAAATGCATTATCAATCACTCCTCAAAATTTGTGTGATTCCTAACAAGCTTAACTAAACTCTAATTTAGCATAAATATGATAAAAAAGCAGGCTTTTCTAATGAAAATTTCATTAAGCCTGCTTAAAAATGATATTTATTTATAAACCACGGCCGCCATTCGTCGGGAAAGATAGATTTTTTCAAATTTGACGCGATCTAACCAATATTGACCGTCAATTGGATCGCTGACGTGGACCTGATGCTTTGAAACGCCGTCCAGTAAGACGCAGTGGTTGTTAACCGGAACCCGTCCAAATGGATACTGCTCCCACTGGGGCGTTGCAAAATGAACCGTGACGTATGTAATAACGGGATTGCCACGGCAAATTTCATCATACAACCAACTTGGATCAGCCCCACTGAGATCCCAAAGAAGCCCAAATTGGTTACCCCAGCGAAGAAGTGGCCGCGCGAAAATTGCCTCAAATTTACCGGGTTCATTTTTGAATGGCGACCCCCCAAATCCATGATACGGATTGCCATCCTGGGCAATCGGCATCGCCAATAAAAACTGCCCGTAACTAACACCAAGCGCGGCGTCTTGATAGTGAAGGCCTTCAAGCAGGCTTGCCGCCTCACAGCCGTTGATTGCTCCCCAACTCAGCTGGTTCACATTTTCAGCGCCAAGTAAAATTGGCTGGTTCATTCTGTCACACCTAACTTTTCAAAGACTTGACGGACCATTTCGGAATCCCCCGGCCGTTGCGCACGTAATTGCTTAGCGGCGTCCACGAGATTCAATCGGCGCCTGCCCTTACGATCCACGACAGATTCGGCGTGCACCAACGAGCTCAGGACAGCTTCATCAACCGTTGCCGCGGTTGCCCGAAAGAACAAGTCAATCTGGTTATCATTAAAGCGGGTTACGGTATCAAATTGGGTCGACGGAAAGTGGGCCACCAGGTTGGCTGTCGAAAAAGCCAACACGATTTCACCACTGCCGTTACCAATGAACCCGCCCGTTCGATTAATGCCTACCGTTGCCCGTTTTGCCAGCCGTCGCAACTGCCGAGAATTCAACGGCGCGTCAGTCGCCAAAATTGTGATGATTGAGCCCTTTTCTTCCTTGCGTTTGTCTGCGGCCAACAGATCGCTTAATGGGGCCCCAATTGGAATACCATCAATCACTAAATCCTGAAGAAAGCCGTAGTTGGTCATCACCAGCGCCCCTAAAGTATACTGGTGGGCGTCATCGACAGTCACAATTCTAGACGCAGACCCAATGCCGCCCTTTAAGTCGTAACACATCATCCCGCGGCCAGCGCCAATTGCCCCCTCGGTTAGGGTACGGCTACCCGCATCCAATGCCGAAGCGACATCCGTTTCAGTGAGCGCCATCGCCCGAATATCAGACACGTCACCATCATTACATTCCATGACCACCGGGTTGACGGTACTGGTGGTATCACCAATTTCCGGATTATCCCGCAGCATCCGTCTCGTGAGGGCGTTAACTGCCGTGCCAACGGCAAAGGTGTTCGTCAGCACAATCGGCGTTTCAATGGTCCCCAATTCATCAATTTGAATGAGACCGACACTTTTGCCGAAACCATTGATCACGTATGAGGCCGCCGGCACCTTTTGCCGAAATAAATTGCCGGTGTGGGGAAAGATCGCGGTTACGCCCGAATGAACTTTGCCAATGTTAACGGTCTTCTGACCAACCTTCACACCAGCCACGTCAGTAATCAAATTCCGTTTCCCTTTAACCCGTTGAGATACATCGTTTTGTAATGGTACTGAAAGTCCCATTGATCACGCCCCCATTAGTGTGTATGAATCAATACTTGAACAAGCATCATGCTCATGGCAATCAAATTATTAAGAAAGTGCAGCCCGATTGGTACCTTGATATTTTCCGTTTTCACGTAAAGGTAAGCCAAGGTACCGCCTAAAATGGCGTACGTTAAAAAGCTGATGACATTCACGTCTTCCATGTGAGGAAATGAAAATAAAATCCCACTAACAATGATCGCGGCAATGCGTGATCGGCGAGTAAACATTGACCCAATTAAAAACCCGCGAAACACTAATTCTTCTAAAATCGGCGAACAAAAAACCGCTGTGATCCCCATCAAAATCAGGGTCAAGTGGTTCTGGCCCATAATTTGGTAAATCACCTGATTGTTGGCAGTAGACGTTTGATGATAAAGAACTTGGTTCAAGAGGTTTAGGGCAATTTGAATCACAAAAAACGCCCCGTAAGCAACCAGGATCATTTGAATATCGTGGCCGTTAATGACCTTCTTAATGGGATGAACGTAATGCCGATAGACGGATACCGCAATCCAAATGGCAATCACAAATCCTAAGATATATCCCCCACTCATTGCCAAACTGCCAATCGTGGAAAGTTTGCCCATCATAATGAACGACAACGGAATCTGAACAATTAGTACCAATACCACGAGGGCAATAAAAATGATGATTCGTTGAAAGTAGTCGTTACTCGTCAACGTGTGTTCTTTTTGCATGGCATTCTTCCCTTTCAATTAATTGATTGGGTTAAACAGCTTATCCAACTTGGAAAAATCCACCGTTCCCAAACCACTCGCCTGATTATAAAGTTTGCCGGGTTGACCGGTATAGTATAAATTCGTGTTATTCGTTCGACTGTCCAGCGGGGTAAACGGCGACTGACTTTGACGGGCAAATCGATAAATCTGCGGGTTCCAGAAACCCAGCCGACCAGCCCCGTTGCTGGCCATCAAAACGCTGGCCGCTGCCATTTGAGGGGCGACCACACTGGTTCCACCAGAGATCTCCCACTCACCAGTTGCCGAAGCATCCTTTTTGGGCGTGACAAACACAGCATAACCCGTGTTTGGATCGGCGTTTGCTGATAAATCGGGAACGTTTCTTCCGGAATGCTTACCAGACACGTTGACCGGTTTTTTCAACAGTTTAACCTTGCCATCCTTAAACGACCATAACCGGGTTGCGTCATATGTCCCAACGCCACTGATACCGGATTGGTACTTAGGAAGACCGTTAAACTTGCTGAAGCCCCCACCGCCACCGGCAAAGAACGTCTGAGCCCAATTTTCAAAGCCAAAAAACTTTTGATTTTTGTAATTAGGGTAAAGAAATTCAGATCCCCAAGCCCGTTCCTTGTCGATTTTAACCGTCTTATTGTTGACCGTATACGTCCGTGGAAGCGTGGTTCCCCCGACAGCCGTCAGATACGGGGAGTTGGCCGGCGTGTCGACACCAAGTGCCGTGCTGCCGTTAGAAATGCCATCGTAGGCCCCGTTATCCCCGCTGGCAGAGAAAACACTCATGCCCTGCGCGGCTGCCTGTTGAAAGAGCAGGTTCATGATTTGATTGTACTGTTTAGGGGTGACCCCCTGCTTAATTTCATAGGCAACTTGGGATTCGCTTTGCCCCCAACTTAAGGAAAGAGAATCGGCGACATTTTGACCGACCGCGGCGGCAATTGAATTTACCATCCCGGTAATATCAGATTTGCCGATGTAGGTCCGAATATTACTATCGGGGGCAATCGCCCCGGCCTGTTCAACGTCAATTGTTGTTTCGTCATAGCCATCCCAGGAACCCTTGTACCCATTGGTCCGGTATGTGCTTAACCGGTTAGCTTTTACGTCAATTCCCATCCCGTTCCAGAAACGATAGGCGTCGCTTGGATGGTAATTGGCAAACGAAATAATCCCGATCGTTTTACTGCGACCGGTTGAGCCGTTTGAATACAGTTGGGAAACCCCATAGCGGTTCGCAAACTTTGCCGGGGAATATCGTTTGGTCATCTCACTCTGACTGACATCGCCAGCAGCCCGCGTTTGCAAGGAAGCTGGGTGAATGGTCTGCCGATTGGAGGAAACCGTTGAGTAGTTGGACAATCCCATAATGGCCAACACTGATTTTGAACTGGACTTTGGTAATTTTGGGGTTTTGGTCGCCTT
Organism: Lentilactobacillus parafarraginis DSM 18390 = JCM 14109; assembly: GCF_001435895.1. Classification (GTDB taxonomy): domain Bacteria; phylum Bacillota; class Bacilli; order Lactobacillales; family Lactobacillaceae; genus Lentilactobacillus; species Lentilactobacillus parafarraginis. Next base: position 26,738 of record NZ_AZFZ01000033.1, read on the forward strand.
CTGGTAAGTTGTCCCACCCTCAGTCACGTTCTCAAGCTTCACGTTAAAGGCCTTCTCAACATTCTTAGCGGTGCCCTTCACTGCCAACACTAAATTGCCACTATACAGAACCGAACTTAGATGATGCTTCTTAAGATAGTTTCTGACCCGGTTAATATTCTTGGTCGGCTGACCATATTGGCTGGCAAATTGTTTAGGACTCACAAATTTTTGGTACTGCGATCGATTTGGATTGACCGAATCATAAACGAACTGGGTCAATTTTGGCTGGCTTTTCGGTCTAAAAATGACGTCGACCAACTGCTTCTTGGAACTCGAAACCTTTGTAATTTTTTCCTTGGCAAACGTCGGTTGGGCTTGTGAAAAGTTCGCCACGGCCGCAACCGAAAAGCTCAGTGCGATGATCAAAAATAATTTTTTAAACGTCTGTTTTTGCATGAGTGTCTCCTCGAATCAGACTAATTTGCGTTATTTTTAGTCGTTGTCTCGACTCGGCGAAGCATCATGATGCTGCCGTTGATTCTGTTGAGCCTCTAATTCAGCACGCTTTCGGTCACGTGCGCGAACAATTGAGATGACAATTGGGGTAATCAGGATATGCATCGCAATAATGACCCCGATCCAAGTGCCGATGAAGGTCAATGAAGACCAGGTCTCATCCTGCGTTAAATAAAAGCCACCGGCTAAAATGGCCACCATCAAAATCATAATTAAACCCATTTTTATTTTCATACTTATTAAACACCTTAAATTCATTTAGTTGTGAATCAATGGGCTTCAACAGCCGCTTGCGAGTTCTCAGAGCCCGCTTTTGTGTTGACTACCTTGATTCAGTATAATTGATGTAAATACAATAACACAAGGTTTAAGTGGAGGTTAATAAAATGTGGAAAGAATTTAAAGAATTTATCTCCCGCGGCAATGTGATCGATCTGGCAGTCGGGGTCATCATTGGTGGGGCATTTACGGCGATTGTGACGTCTTTGACCACCAACGTGATCAACCCGTTCATTGGGCTGTTTTTAGGCAAGATTGATCTATCAAACTTAGTGCTGAAAGTTGGCGGCGCCACCTTCAAGTATGGGGCCTTCCTAAATTCAATCATCAATTTCCTAATCATCGCATTTGTGGTCTTTCTGTTAATCAAGGCGATCAATCGATTGGTCAAAAAGCAACCGGTCAAGGCCGTCCCCGATCAGAAGCAAGTTTTGCTGGAAGAAATTCGCGATTTATTGAAGGACGCTAACCAAAAATAATGGCGTGGTTAATCATGATTTAAGGGTAACAATCACCCCCATGTTCAGCGCAACCAGCCAGATGAAAGCGCCAATTCGTTGAGAATCCGGCGTTTTTGGTCTAGAATTAAATTGTTAAATGATTTGTATAATCATTGTTATGAGTCTAAATTTGAGAAGAGGTTTTGTTATGAGAACGTTTGCGATTAGGGCCCGAGACGGGGTTATGGAATTGAATTATTCTGAAGATTCCAACAAACCGCCCTTCAGAAAGTTCATGATCACATACAACCCCAAATTTTCAATTGGAGATAATCTTGAAAGCATCAAAGCAGCGTTAACCGGTCTTCCGGTTGACGCGGCAATTATCGAGAATTCATTGAACTATGAATTCTCAGACACCATCATTGGCATCAACCACCAGAAGATTGACATCGGTTTAGCAATTGCCAACATGATGAATATTCCAGTCGTCAATCTCAATACGGTACGGGAAATCGGCTTGGAAAAAGCCGTTTCCCAAAAAGCAGCGTACTTGAAGTGGCACCTGGATTACTATGGGGAATATTCTGGCAAACGAAATTACGGCCAGGAAGCAATGTTAACCATAGGTAACGGCTATTTCGGTTTACGAGGCGCATACGTCGAAGCATCCGCCGACAAGGATAACTATCCCGGCACATACGTTGCGGGAGTCTATAACCAGCTCACAACCAATATTAATGGTCGCGACGTTGTGAATGAGGATCTGGTGAACCTGCCAAACGCCCAGTACATTAGTTTTGGCGTTGACCACCAACACCCATTTCAAATCAAAAAGGAAGATATTCAAGACATCTATCGGAGCCTTGATTTAAAGACCGGTGTTCTAACCACGACGCTTCATCTTCAGTTGTCGACCGGCCACATTCTTGAAGTTCGCGCAACCAAGGTTGCCAATATGACCAACTGGCACCGTTACGCCATCAAGTATGAAATCAAACCAATTAATTTCTCCGGTAGTATTCAACTCTACTCCAAAATTGACGGCAGCGTCATTAACGGCAACGTTGCTCGTTATGCTGATTTTAATCAGCACCACATCGACGTCATTGGGATGGCTGCTCATGATGATCAAATCTCAATGATTGGTCAAACCAAGACTTCAAAAGTCGGCTTCGTCATTAATTCTAAGCTCACAAGTGATCAATTTGACACGGCAAAATTGATTGACACGACAACCGAGAACCAGGCAATTCGCCAGGAATTAAGCATTGACGTTGAACCAGAGACCAGCTACACCTTTGAAAAGTGTGTCTCAATCTTTACCGGCAAGAGCGGTGATGACGCCCTTGAACAGCGGGGCCGCGAAGAAATTGAGGCCTCCTCTTTTAAAGACACTTTAGCTGATAGTATCAAGTTCTGGAAAAACGTTTGGCACAAGACTGACATCCAGATTCAAGACGATATCACCAGCCAAAAGCTCACCCGAGTCAACATTTATCATATGCTGGTTACCAGTGCAGCTCTGGCTTCCGGCAAATTAGACGCCTCAGTTGGCGCTCGGGGGCTCCACGGGGAAGCTTATCGAGGTCACATCTTCTGGGATGTGACGTTTGACCTGCCATTCTACGCAATCCACTACCCTCAAATTGACAAGCAGTGTCTGCTGTATCGTTACAACCGAATCGGTGAGGCTCGGAAGTACGCCCAGTCTGAAAATAAGCAGGGCGCCATGTTCCCTTGGCAATCCGGGATGTATGGTGACGAACAGTCGCAATTTGTTCACTTGAATCCGGTCAGCGGTGAATGGGATCCTGATAATAGCCGTCTTCAGCGACACGTCTCCATTTCAGTCGCCTATGACATTTTAACCTACGTCAAATTAACCGGTGACACCCAGTTCATGAACGATTATGGATTGGAAATGCTGTTGTCTATCTGTCAATTCTGGGTCAGCATGGCTCAATACGATAAAGATGCCGACCGTTACGATATCCACAACGTCATGGGTCCCGACGAATTCCACGAAGAATACCCCAACGCTGATGAGCATGGCTTAACCAACAATGCCTATACCAACATCATGGTATCGTGGTTATTTGATAAGGTTGGTAATCTGGTTAACGACCAAGATGCGGATGTATTAGCAGCGGCAAATCAGAAGGCTGGCACCGATGAAACCCTTGAACCAAAGATGGCCGACATCGCCCATAAATTACGGTTGGATATCAACGACGAGGGAATTATTGGACAATTTGCCGGCTACTTCAACCTTTCCAAACTCAACTTTGATTCCTACCGCAAGAAGTATGGGGATATTTCCAGAATTGACCGCCTGCTCAAGGGGGAAGGCAAATCACCAGACTCCTATCAGGTTGCCAAGCAGGCGGATACCCTCATGGCCTACTATGAATTACCATTCTCAGAGGTCAACGACGTGATCAATCGCCTCGGCTACAAACTGCCGGCCAACTACTTCACCAGTAACCTCCGATTCTACCTGGACCGCACCACCCATGGTTCAACGCTGTCACGAATCGTCTATTCGGTTCTTGACGAAATGGATGGCAACATGGATCAATCCTGGCAACTGTTCTCAACCGCCCTATTCTCAGACTATTACGATATTCAGGGCGGCACGACTGCCGAAGGGATTCACCTTGGGGTTATGGGCGCGACCCTTCAAATCGAAACCGGCTGCTACGGCGGCGTTCGGTTTGATACCGATGAAGTCTCAATTAATCCCCACTTACCGCTGAATTGGCCAAAGATCTCATTTCGTCAAGAGTATCAAGGGATCAAGTACCACTTTGAAATTACGCACCACGACATTGCCGTAACGGCTGATGCGGATACCCACGTCAAAGTTGGTGATAAGGATTACTCCCTCACTAAAAATAAGGCAGCAACCATTTCATACAAATAATTTGAGGAGCTGAACAATTATGGCAAAATTTTCTGATATTAAAGGATTCGTATTCGACTTAGATGGGGTTATTACCGATACTTCTGTCTTTCACAGTCAAGCATGGCATCAAGTTGCTGATAAAGTTGGCGCTCCCTGGTCCAAAGAACTTGAAGATGGTCTCAAGGGCATCAGCCGGATGGATTCGTTGGAAATGATTTTAAAAGCCGGCAACCTTCAGGATAAATACACGGAGGATCAAAAAGTCGCCTTGGCCACCGAAAAAAACACCAATTATTTAAAACTAGTCAACAAGATGACCCCCGCTAACATTCTTCCTGGAATTAAGGCATTTTTGGATGAAATTAAGAATGGCGGCTATCTTCTATCACTGGCTTCGGCATCAAAGAACGCCCCAACGGTCCTCGATAAACTCCAATTAACGGACTACTTCCCAAAGATTGTGGATCCAAAGAGCCTTTCAAAGGGTAAGCCAGATCCAGAAATTTATATCAAGGGTGCTGAACTCATCGATTTAGATCCGGCTCAGTGCATCGGGGTTGAGGATGCCGCTGCCGGGGTTGAATCGATCAACGCCGCTGGTGAAACGTCAATCGGCATTGGTGACAAGCAGATTTTAAAGGATGCTGACATCAACTTTGCTGACACCTCAGAAATGACTTTGGCAAACATTCAAAAACAGATGAACTAATTACTTGTGATAACTAAAGGGCGTTCAGGAAAAATCCTGAGCGCCCTCAGACTGAAGACAAACGCTATTTTGAAA
>NZ_AZFZ01000034.1 GCF_001435895.1 Lentilactobacillus parafarraginis DSM 18390 = JCM 14109
TTTTCATCCAACTATGGGGGTTCACTTCAATTCGATAAATCGTTGCATGACTATTTTTAGTTTCATACAGGATCAATCCGAGGATAATGCCAAAAATAACGATTGCGATCATTGACACCAGCGTCACCCAAATTGTTTCCCAAGTTGCCGACCACATTGCCGACCAGTCGACATTCTTGAAAATGAAGTAGGATTTCAATCCGGTTGCGTTAGTCATGGTGAATCACCTCCGTCTCAACGTGCATTTTCTTAAGATAGGCCAATGCATCGGCAATCTGCTCATCCGCACCAACCAATTGAAGATCCAGTGACCCAAGGGCCCCTTCCTGCGTTTGGCGAATTGCCCCGGCAATAATACTAATCGTCAAGTCAGGGTACTTTTTCACAACTTCGGAAACAATCGGCAGTTCGGCCTGGGGCCCATGAAAGACCAACCGAATAATCTGCCCGTCAGGATATTTCTTGATTAACTCATCAAGGGTGATGGTTGAATCGTCCTGCTGAGGCGTAAATTCTTCACTCACAAACTTCTTGGTCACGTCAGCTTTAGGATGCCGGAAAACATCAAAGACCGACCCGGTTTCGACGACCTGCCCGCTACTCATCACCGCGACGCGATCACAAACCTTTGCGATGGCATGCATTTCATGGGTAATTAACAAAATGGTCAAATTCATTTGCTTATTAATTTTTAAGAGCAAATCCAGTACTTCGTTGGTCGTATCCGGATCCAACGCACTGGTCGCTTCATCTGAAATTAAGATTGACGGCTCATTCGCCAGGGCGCGGGCAATGCCCACCCGCTGCTTTTGGCCACCAGATAATTCTGATGGATAGGAATGCTCCCGGCCTTCCAAACCAACCAGTTTAATCAGGTCTTCGGCCCGCTGCCGCCGCTTAGAACGGGGGACTTTCGCAATTTCCAATGGGAGCGCGACATTATCGATCACGGTGCGGGACCACAGCAAATTAAAATGTTGGAAAATCATCCCAATTTTTTGTCGTTGAAGTCGCAGCTGACGGCCGCTTAATTTGGCAACATCCGTGCCATTAACGTCAATCTCGCCTTCACTTGGCGCTTCCAAACCGTCTAGCATTCTGACCAACGTACTTTTCCCAGCACCGGAGTATCCGACAATTCCAAAAATTTCACCGTCATTGACATCAATGTTAACGTCTTTGACAGCGGTCAGTGCCCCATCCTTCGTACTGTAATTCTTCGACACATTTTTGAATCGAATCAATGTGAGTTCCTCCTCATCTCATCAAAAAAGCTTTCCGCCCGTAGATAATGAATCATTATCTACAGGACGAAAAGCTTTTTCCGTGTTACCACCTGTATTCATCACCACGAAATTTGCAGTGACCTCAAGAGTATGTGACATACTCAACGGGGTAATGGGCGTTAACCACTGTTAGCTCACCTTAAAGGCTTGCCAACATTAGATTGAATTAAGACCATCTTCGAAAACCATTCCGACTCGTTTTCAGCATCCGAGTTCTCTGTGACAGAATTGGCAATCTACTCATCTTATCATTTTCGTATCATGACTTACTCATAATTTTACTACACTTTGAAATTCCGTCAAGCCGAACTACTTCTGAATTTTGGCAATCCATGACTCTGACTTGTCCTTACCGTTGAGAACTGATGGGTCATCGGTTGCCTTCTCGTTAATCGCAACCACCTTGCCAGCTACCGGTGTTGGAATGTCGGAGACTGCTTTGTCAGCTTCAACATTCAGTAACGTATCATTGGCACTTAACGTTGTCCCGACCTTGGGAATTGAAACAAACGTGATGTTTCCAAGTTCGTTTTGCCCATCAGGGGTTAATCCGACCGTGACAACTCCGTTTGCTTCATCTGTCCAATAATATTTTGTATCCATGAATAAAACCACCCTTTTATGAAAATTCTTTGTCTTCGCCAAACATATAACTCTTATTATGATACTGCATTGACATAATCAATCCAATCCCAATCATGTTCCCGATTAAGGCGGATCCACCAGCACTTACAAATGGCAGTGGAATCCCAGTCAATGGCAGAAGTCCAATGCTCATCCCAACGTTTTCAAACACGTGGAATAAGATCATCATAATAACCCCGGTTGAAATGTAGGCGTAAAAAACGTTCCGCGTTTCAAATGTAACCTTTATCATTTGATAAATCAACAAAAAGTACAGGAAAATCAGCACACAACTGCCAATGAACCCAAAGTTCTCACCGATTACGGAAAAAATCATATCTGATTCCCGTACCGGGACATACACATGGGACTGATTAAATCCAGTGCCAAAGATCCCACCAGATCCAATTGCCTTCATACTCTGCCAGAGCTGATAGCCTTGGTTCGAGGTATCCGCTGATGGATGCAGCCAGGTATCCACCCGGTTAAACTGGTAAGCTTTAAAGCCAATGTGTTCCAAAATCCGTCTTCCGGATTGGGGAATCACCAGCGCCAAAGCGGTGCCACCCAATGCAAAAACGGTAATGACTGACGGGAGAATAATTTTCCAAGTAATCCCCGAAACAATCAGCATCCCCCCTAAGATGGCGAAGAAAACCAACATTGTTCCGAAATCATTTTGAAGCTTTAACAGAACGGCAACCGGAATTGTCCACCCGATCATCTTACCAATCAGTAACCAATCACTGCGGATGGTTTTCAGGGGGTACTTGTCATTATGCTCAACAATTACCCGTCCCAACATCAAAATATAAGCTGGTTTCATAACTTCGGAAGGTTGAAACGTTAATCCAAATAACGAGAACCAACTTTTAGCGCCGGTGTTCAAATAGTAAACCCGGCTATAGAATATTAGCACGCTTGCTAGCAGTAAAATCCCCAACCAATAAGTAACTGGGGCCACTTTCCACAGTTGTTCGGAATCAAACTGCATGATGACGACAATCGCCACGATACCAATCACGTACCAAACCAGCTGCGAAGCCACTTGCCTGGTCACGCTGGTGGCACTGGAATCGTGAGAAGCTGCGACATAAATTGATGCCAACCCGATCAGGGCCAACATCAACACACAAAAAATGATTCCCCAATCAATTCTGGATTCTTTATCCTTATCCGTGTTTTGTCTGGTATCCAAAAATAAACCTCCTCACCGGCCACGAACCAGACTAATGATGCAAGTGAAAATCTTTAATAAGCAGTTGAACGCCTTCGTCAAAAGTCTTAACGTGGTAAGACTCTTGGTGGGTGTTAACCGCCTGGAATTTGTCATCATTAACTTTGGTAATCGTCCCAATTCGTTTACGGCCAATCAATAAATCAGAAATTTGATTGCCGTTTTGATCAGTAGAATCTTTAATTTCAACATTAATACTCTTGCTAGTCTTGCTCATCCAATTCTCTCCTGTTCAAAGTTTATTTTAAGTGCATCGATTTTCGGTATTCATCGCGGGCGGCCTTGTTGCGGAAAATTGTAAAATGATCCGGCACCGGGTCGTATCCCCCACGAACAAAGGGATGACATCTTAAAATCCGAGCGATTCCCATAATGGTTCCCTTAATAGCGCCATGTTTGGCAAGCGCCGTTAACATATAGTTACTGCACGTTGGATAATAACGACAGGTTGGCGGAAACATTGGCGAAATAAATCGCTGATACCCGTGAACAAACATCATCAGAATTTTTTTCATATAAAGACCCGTTTTATTTTGCTTTAAGTTTTGGATTCTTAATATACTGTTCTAGCAATACCCCGGCGCCCTTAGCAACATTATCTAACGGATTCTCAGAGATAATAACGGGTACCGTTAAGGCATCAGAAATCACCTGATCGATATTGCGGAGCAGGGCCCCACCACCGGTCAGCATAATGCCGCGATCCACAATGTCGGATGCCAATTCAGGTGGAATAATTTCCAGAACTTCTTTTGCACCGTCAACAATTAATTGAACGGTGTCGGCAATCGCATCCGCCACTTCGTTGCTATCAATTGTAATTGCCCGCGGCATTCCAGTAACGGCGTCACGCCCACGAACCTCGAGTTTTTTGACGTCATCGGTGTCCTTTTTGGCAGTGCCGATTTCAATTTTAATCTTTTCAGAAGTGTGTTCACCGATAATCAGGCCGTGTTTTTGCTTAATGTAAGTCACAATTTCGGTATTCATCTTGTCACCGGCAATCCGAATTGATTTGCTGGCCACAATATCACCCAATGAGATAACGGCGATGTCACTGGTACCACCACCCATATCGATCACCATGTTGCCGCGAGGCTGGAAAATATCCATTCCCGCGCCGACAGCAGCAACCTTAGGCTCTTCTTCGAGATAAACTTGACCGCCGCCAGCCTTTTCAGCTGCCTGGACAATCGCATTCCGTTCAATTTCCGTTACGTTGGTTGGCGCACAGATCATGATTTTTGGCTTGGACATAAATCCTTTAACATCTAATTTATTAATGAAATAAGTTAACATTTCTTCAGTAATATCAAAATCCGAAATTACCCCGTCTTTTAGGGGTCGAATTGCCCGAATATTGCTTGGTGTACGGCCAACCATTCGGTATGCTTCTGTTCCGACTGCCAGTGCCTTTCCCGTTCGGGTATCAATTGCAACCACTGAAGGTTCGTTTAATACAATGCCCTTTCCGGCAACGTAGATCAGTACGTTGGCAGTTCCTAAATCAATTCCTATGTCTTTTGCCATCTGTGAACTTCCTCCTGAAAAACTTTAATCTCAAAAATTAATTATATCACATCTATCGTGACATTCTAATAGTTCTTAAATAATCTCAACAAACCCACACCGGTTTAGCATTTCCTTAAAAAACGCATTGCATCCTTAATCTTAATTGAGTCTACTCGTTAACTATAACAGGCAATCTGAAAAAAAGATACGGCAAAAAGGACCGGTCAGACCATCCCTGATGATCAACCGGTCCCCCCGAAAATTTTATTTAATGTGTTTAACTGATTGATTGACCACGATCGCGTCGTCATCGACGTTCACGCGCTTAATCTCAGCGCCAAGATCTGCTAATTTCTTATGGAAATCGTGATAACCACGATCTAGGTACTGGAGATTGCGAACTTGCGTGTAGCCCTTTGCCACCAATCCGGCAATGACTAATGCGGCGGCAGCCCGCAAATCAGTTGCGGCAACTTCGGCACCATTAAAATCAGTGGGCCCATCCATTACAACCGTTCGGCCTGAAATGGTGTACTTGGCATTCATGCGTCGGAGCTCTTCCATATGCATAAACCGGTTCTCAAACACCGTTTCCGTCATTGAACTGTGCCCATTGGCAGCTAATTGTAAAATGGTCATCTGCGGCTGCATGTCCGTTGGGAAGCCTGGATGTGGTAATGTTTTAACATCGGCAGGCTTCAAATGATCGGTCCCAATGACCCGGATACCCGCGTCAGTCTCCGTAATGGAAACACCCATTTCACGCATTTTCAAAATGAGGGGCTGATTATGTTCGGCAATTGCGTCCTGAATTAGAACATCACCTTTGGTAACGGCCGCGGCGATCATAAAGGTACCGGCTTCGATTCGATCCTGGACAACCGCATGATCGGTCCCATGAAGTTCTGAAACCCCTTGAATCCGGATTTGCTCAGTACCGGCACCAACAACCCGTGCCCCCATCTTATTAAGAACGTTGGCCAAGTCAACAATTTCAGGTTCCCGAGCCGCGTTTTGAATGACGGTTTTGCCGGTTGCTAAAGTCGCAGCCATCATAATATTCTGAGTGGCACCAACACTTGGGAAATCCAAGTAAATATCAGTTCCGGTTAACCCATCGGGAGCAGTCGCCTCAACGTAACCATCATGCTGCTCAATATTGGCGCCAAGGGCTTCAAAACCCTTCAAATGAAGATCAATTGGCCGCGAACCGATGGCACAGCCACCAGGAAGGGCAACTTTTGCCTTGCCCAGTCGCGCTAATAACGGCCCCATTACAACAATCGATGCCCGCATCTTTGAAACGTACTCAAAAGGCGCTTCACTGGACAACTCAGACGAGGCGTCAAATTGGATTTCATTATTGGCTTCATCAAAATCAACTTTTACATTTAAGAACCGTAACACGTTATTCATCGTGTAAACATCCGATAATAAAGGCACATTTGAAATTGACGTCTGCCCTTCACTTGCAAGAATTGTAGCAGCTTGAATTGGCAGTACCGCATTCTTTGCCCCATCAATATGTACGCTTCCCTGGAGTTGTTTGCCACCATGCACAATAATTTTTTCCACAAGAACGCCTCCGACTTTACTTTATTAAATAGCTTAAATTTCTAATGTTATCAATTACTGAGAGAAAAAATTGGCTACACGTATACCCGATGGTAATGGATAATAACACAATCAGTAGCTTTCCCGGTAATGCGCGAAGGGGGATGTAGCGCTCAATATGGATTTCCTGAACACTCCAAAACGCCATTGCAATAAATAGAAAATATGTAACGAGCGTTACGATGGCTTGGATGCCAAACATTTTCATATAAATTCCCCCAATTCATTGACCACTATATCATAAAGACGCAAACTTGTCCTACTTTTTCGCGTTTTTTAAGAAAAAGTTCGCGTTCTCACATAAATTCCCCACATTCTGAATTTCACGGCTGATGGGAATTCATGCAGATCTTCAAAATTTCGCTTACATATGCTCAATCGCACACATTGTTTCCAATTGGGAAGGGCTCATCTGATTCTCATATCTTAACAGACAAAAAAAGATCGCCGCAAGCATAACGCTTGAACGATCTTTTGGAGACGCTTATTTCTTGGCAACATTGATCCGGTTAATTGCACGGCGAAGTGCAACCTGAGCCCGATCCAATGCTTGCTTGTCATTTTGTTTCCGAGCAGCTTCAATCAGCCGCTCAGCCCGTTGACGGGCGTTTTCAGCCCGAGCAACGTCGATGTCACTTTGACATTCGGCACTGTCAGCAACAATTGTGGCAGCGTTATTTGAAAACTCGATGAAACCACCGTTAACAGCAATCTCATCTTCATTATTGTCATGCTTTACTCGGGTTTCATCAACATCGAGTGTTGCAATGACGGGCTCATGATTCGCCATGATTCCTAGTTGCCCCGACTGAGTTGAAACAACTATCATGTCAGCAGTATGCTCATAAACTTTTCCATCGGGAGTAACGATACTAACGTTTATAACTGAACTATCAGCCAATTAAACTCCCTCCTTAGTTTGCAGCACTTTGCTTTTCATCACTTGAGTCACCGTGTAACTCGCCCTGCATCTTCTTAGCACTGGCAAGAACATCCTCGATTGGTCCACAATTACGGAACGCGTCTTCAGGAATATCATCGTACTTGCCTTCAAGAATCTCCTTAAATCCCTTAACCGTATCAGAAACTGGGACATATTTACCAGGAAGCCCGGTAAATTGTTCAGCAACTGAGAAGCTTTGAGAAAGGAAGAACTGGATACGACGAGCCCGGTTAACAATCGTCTTTTCTTCGTCAGACAATTCATCCATCCCAAGAATTGAAATGATATCTTGAAGTTCACGATATCGTTGCAAAACGTGTTGAACTTCAGTTGCAACATCATAGTGTTCTTGACCGACAATTTCTGGGGCCAATGCAGACGATGTTGAAGCCAATGGATCAACGGCTGGATAAATCCCTTGTTGCGTCAATGAACGTTCCAAGTTAGTGGTTGCATCCAAATGGGCGAATGTCGTAGCAGGCGCAGGATCGGTGTAATCATCGGCAGGCACATAAACGGCCTGAATTGAAGTGATGGCACCCTTCTTAGTTGACGTAATCCGTTCCTGAAGCTGACCCATTTCAGTAGCCAACGTTGGTTGATAACCAACGGCTGAAGGAATTCGGCCAAGCAAGGCAGAAACTTCTGAACCAGCCTGAGTAAACCGGAAGATGTTATCAATAAAGAGCAACACATCTTGGCCGGCTTCGTCACGGAAGTATTCAGCAATCGTCAACCCAGTTAAGGCAACTCGCATCCGGGCACCAGGTGGTTCGTTCATTTGACCATAAACCATGGCGGTTTGGGCAAGAACTCCTGACCCCTTCATTTCGAAGTACATATCATTACCTTCACGGGTCCGTTCACCAACACCGGCAAACACGGAAATTCCGTTATGACCCTGGGCAATGTTATGAATTAACTCTTGGATTAAAACGGTTTTACCAACACCGGCACCACCGAACAACCCAACTTTCCCACCACGAATATATGGTTCAAGTAAATCAATCACTTTAATTCCAGTTTCAAGAATTTCAGTTGATGGATTCAACTCATCATATTTCGGGGCATCACGGTGAATTGGCCAACGTTCTGCGTCTGGGCCAAATTCTGGACCGCCGTCGATTGGTTCTCCAAGAACATTAAATACTCGACCAAGAGTATCCTTACCAACCGGAACACTGATAGATGCTTCAGTATTATCTACTGTCATCCCACGGCGAAGGCCGTCGGTTCCATCCATCGCAATCGTACGCACGACACCATCACCCAAATCAAGGGCAACTTCGACAACCAGAATCTGGTCGTCGGTGACGTGAATATTCAAAGCAGTGTTAATTTCTGGTAATTTGTCGTCCAAGGAGAATTCAACGTCAACAACTGGTCCGATAACTTGTATAACTTTACCAGTACTCATGTTAGTTAATTCCTCCATCTAATTGTTATCTGACTTAAGAGCTTCCTGACCACCAGTAATTTCAGTGATTTCAGTCGTAATTGCGGCCTGACGGGCCCGGTTATACTGCAATTCCAAAGATGAAATAAGATCATCGGCATTATCCGATGCAGATTTCATTGCCGTTGCAGATGATGCGTGCTCAGATGTCTTTGCATCCAAAATGGCACCATAAACCAAACTTTCAGAATATTGTGGCAATACCACGTTCAGCACTTCAGATTCTGATGGTTCAACATCGTATTCAGCAGTTAGCTGTTTTTCCTTAATATCCTCACTGGCCTCACCTTGAATGGCTTCGCTGTCAACAGGCAGCATTTTCTCGGCACGGAAGCGGGAAATTAATCGGTTAACAAAATGTTCGTAACAAACGTACAGTTCATCGAATTCGCCCTTATCATACATCGATGTAATCATCTTGACAATCTGACGAACTTCGTTGAATGTCGGAACATCGCTAACACCCCGATACTCATAAGCAACGTTTTCACCGCGCTTCTTATAAAAATCAGAGCCATTACCACCCACCGCGATAATCGTATAATTATCGGAACCGGCAGAATGTTTACTGATAAATTGATTGGTTTCTCGAATGACGTTGGCATTGTAGCTACCCACCATTCCACGATCGGAAGTGATAACTAAATACGCAGTTCTCTTAGTTTTAGATTGATCACCATCTGCTGAATGACCTGAGGATTTTAACCCATCCAAAATGTGAGATTGGGCTAAATGCATAACTACAGATTTTACTTGGCTTGCATAGTCCGCGTAATTAACGGAATGTTTTTGAATTTGGTTCAGCTTGGATTGCGAAACCATTTCCATCGCATTCGTAATTTGCCGCGTCTTCTTAGTAGAAGTAATCCGATGTTTAACATCGTTAAGCGAAGCAGGCATGTAATCTCACCCTCCTTAAAATCTAGTCATTTGAAGCAGTTGTTTGTTGATCGTCGGTTGAGGCTGCTGATTTGCCGTCATCCTGGTTACTTGGTTGGAAAGTTTCCTCAAATTCTTTGATGGCAGAATCCAACTTGGAAGTATCAGGTAACTGACCAGTTTTGGCAATGTCATCCAACAAATCTTTGTGGGAATGATCAAAGAAATCAAACAATTCATTTTGATAACGTAAGATGTCATCAATTTCGATCTTGTCCAAAAAGCCATGGGTCAAGCAGTAGAGAATCAACACTTGCTTTTCAACAGGAATTGGAGAATGAAGTGGTTGCTTCAGAACTTCAACGGTTCGAGCACCACGATTCAACTTAGCCTGAGTTGCTTCATCAAGATCAGAACCAAATTGAGCAAATGATTCCAATTCGTGATAAGAAGCTAAATCAAGACGCAAAGTCCCGGCAACCTTCTTCATTGCCTTAACCTGGGCATCCCCACCAACTCGAGAAACTGATGTTCCGGCATCTACGGCAGGCCGAACACCTGAATAGAAGCTGTCAGCATCCAAGAAGATCTGACCATCAGTAATCGAAATAACGTTGGTTGGAATATAAGCGGAAACATCTCCGGCCTGAGTTTCAACAATTGGCATCGCGGTCATTGAGCCGCCGCCTAATTTGTCACTCAATTTTGCAGCCCGCTCCAACAAACGTGAGTGGGTATAGAAAATATCACCAGGATAAGCTTCACGACCAGGAGGCCGACGAAGAATCAATGATAATTCACGGTAGGCATCGGCCTGCTTTGATAAATCATCATAGATAATCAACACATGCTGGCCTTTATGCATGAAGTATTCACCCATTGTTGCCCCGGCATATGGTGCGATGTACAACAGTGATGCTGGCTCAGAAGGGCCGGCAGAAATAACCGTCGTGTAATCCATTGCGCCATACTGTTCAAGGGTACTTACGGATGCACGGACAGTTGATTCCTTTTGCCCGATCGCAACGTAGATACACTTCATGTTTTGGTCTTTTTGATTCAAAATCGTATCAATCGCGATTGACGTCTTCCCAGTCTTACGATCACCGATAATTAATTCACGCTGACCACGACCAATTGGGATCAACGAATCAATCGCCTTAATTCCAGTTTGTAATGGTTCAAAAACTGATTGACGGTCCATAACCCCAGGCGCTTTATGTTCAATCGCCTTATGATCATCGGCCTTAATTGGGCCTTTACCGTCAATTGGTTGACCGAGTGAATTAACAACCCGTCCAATCATTTCGTCGCCGACAGGAACTTCCATAATCCGACCAGTTCGTTTTACGGAATCTCCTTCACGGATATTTGTGTCATCGCCTAAAATCATGATACCAACATCATTGGTTTCAAGGTTTTGAACCATTCCGAAAACACCGTGGCCGAAGTCGAGCAACTCTCCAGACAACGCATTTTCAAGACCATGCGCACGAGCGATACCATCACCAACATATGTAACGATACCCGTTTCTTTAACATCAAGCTCGTTTTGGTAGCCTTGTAATTGTTGCTTGATAAGAGCACTGATTTCCTCAGCTTTAATGCTCATAAGATTCACCTCTTTATAGATATCGTTAGTTCAACAGTAATTCTTTAACTTTATTAATTCGAGTTCGAACACTTCCATCAATAATGACATCGGAAGATTTGATCACAATACCACCGATAAGTGATTTGTCAACTTTCGTATCAAAAATGACTTTTGCGGCACCAACCCGTTTTTCGAAAGCTTTCGCCAAGCGATCCTTCTGATCATCATCCAATTCAGTTGCAGAAAGAACTTCGGCCCGAACAATTTTCTTGTCGTCCTCATAGAGCTTCTGGAACTGATCAATAATGGTAATGATATCTGGGAATCGTTGATAACTGGCAACAACCTTAAGAAAATTGTTGATAAAGTCAGATGCATTTTGAGTGATGGGTGCTAATAATGACTTTTTCTTATCATCAGAAACCCGCATATCATCAAGAATATCAATCAATTTAGGATTGGCAGCAAAAATTTTGCGAAGTTCAATTAAATCAGCATAGCCATCTTCAACATTGTTTGAATCTGTAAGAACTTCAAACATTGCCTTGGCATATTTCTTAGCAGCTGTTACGTTAGTTGATTTCATTTTTGCTTACCCAACCCTTCAATATAAGAGTTAACAAGTTCTTTTTGATCGTCTTCATTCAATTCTTTTGAAATAATCTTGGATGCAATTTCAATCGAAAGGCTTGCCACATCTTTACGAGAATTAGCCAAAGCTTCTTGTCGTTGTTGTTCAATATCCTTCTCAGCAGAACTCTTAAGATTAGATGCTTCATTCCGTGCATCTTCAACGATTTGTTCACGTTGTTTCTGACCGTTCTGTTTTGCAGTGTTCATGATTGCGCTCGCGTCTTCACGGGTCTTGTCCAATTCAGCCTGACGTTTTTGTGCAAGTTCAGCGGCCTTATCGCGTGAATTTTTAGCGGAATCAATATCATTGGCAATTTTGTCCGAACGGTTTTGCATCATCTTCGTAATCGGCTTCCATGCCACCAGCTTGATCAGATACATCAAGATCAAGAAACTGATCATAACAAACAGCATGTCACCAGTATAAAGCTGAGCTCCAACTACCGAATATGAAAACATCAATTGGCACCTCCTTCTCTGTTATTTTTACTCACTAGTCACTACTTGTTCATAACCAGTAAGGCAACAACGAAGGCGATGATAGGCATAGCTTCAACCAAACCAACACCGATGAACATGTTACCACGAAGTTGACCGGATAATTCTGGCTGACGAGCCATACCTTCCAACATCTTAGCGATTAAAATACCATCACCAATAGCACCACCAATTGCGGCGCCTGCCATAGCGATACCTGCAGCGATTGCTCCCATAATTAATAATCCTCCTTAAAATCTTGTTATACTTCTTCGATTTCAATCTTCTGAGAAATGTAAACGGACGACAGCGTTACGAAAACGTAGGCCTGAATACATGAAATGAAGACTGAGAAACCTTGCCAGACCAACTCAAGCGGCAGCATTGCTACCCACATGACCGGCCCACCACCTGTTGCCATTCCGGTAATCATTGTCAGAAGCATTTCTCCTGAAAGAATGTTACCGAATAGTCGCAAGCCTAATGTTAAGAAGTTGGTAAACTCTTCAAAAAGATTAACGACTAAGAATAGCTTAAACGGTTTGAGATAATTCTCAAAGTGTTGCTTGTAACCTAACGTGCGAACCCCAAGATATTGGGCAAGCATCAAGGTCATGAGTGAAAAGGTCATCGTCACAACCGGATCGGAAGTTGGGCTTTTAACATAAGTAATTCCCGAAACATCTATGTGCAGGAACAACCCCATATTGTTAGCTACTAATAGGAACAAAAACAAAGTAAAGCCCCATAAGCCCAACATTCTACTTGCTTCACCGGAAACTGAACCACCCACGATACCGTTGGTGAAATCAACGATATATTCCAGAACATTTTGTGCCTTTCCCGGCTTCATGGTAATGTGCCTGGAAAGGCCGTAAACTAGCGCTAATACGATCAAACATGCAAGTAAAATTGAAATCATGTTGCCTAGATTAAACGTCAGTCCTAAGAATGTAAAAGTATGATTAGACCCTCCAATGGTCATTAAAATCTCACCTCTTTCCACGACATGATTCACGCAAGCTAATCAATCTGGTCATTCGGTCAGGAAGACATTAATACCAAAGTGAACTTTGCGATGGTAATGAATACATCTCAGCATCCAAATACAATTGAAACTATACCACCAATCATTACAAAATTCAAAACAATATTGAAAGCCGCTATTGCCTATCAAATTAGGGGATCAGCCCATGTTACAGTGTGAAGTTACATTGGGTTTGCATTGCGTTTGGAAATCGTGAAAAAGTCTTTCATTATTTATCGTATATGGCCCCAATAAAATACAATTTTTATGGCGTTTTTTGGCCTAAATAACTGCTAGTTGGGTTATACGAAAAAAGATTGCATCAATCACATGCAATCCCAATTTGCCTACTTGGTTCCGAAGAGTCGGTCACCCGCGTCCCCTAAACCAGGAACGATGTAGCCCTTATCATTCAATTTTTGGTCCAATGCTGCCGTGTAGATGTCAACATCCGGATGGGCTTTTTGAAGTGCCTTGACGCCTTCAGGGGCTGCCACCAGACAAACAAATTTGATGTTGGATGCCCCGCGTTTCTTCAACGCGTCAATTGCCATGATTGAAGAGCCGCCGGTTGCCAACATTGGGTCAACCACAAAAATTTGCCGTTGATCAATGTCAGACGGCAATTTTACGAAGTACTCATGGGGTTCGAGCGTCTTTTCATCACGATACATCCCAATGTGGCCAACCTTGGCAGCGGGAATCAAATCCAATATGCCATCAACCATTCCGATTCCGGCGCGCAAAATCGGGACGATGGCAACCTTTTTGCCAGAGATCTGCTTTGCATGGGCAACGCCTTCTGGTGTCTGAACGTCCACGTCTTCCAACGGCATATCCCGGGCAACTTCGAAAGCCATTAGATTGGCGATTTCGTTCACAACTTCCCGAAATTCTTTAGTCCCACAGTTTTTATCACGAATAATGGTTAATTTATGCTGAATTAACGGATGATCCATTACTTGAAACTTACCCATCATTGTCCACTCCTTTTCTTTTTCTAGATAATTGTATCACATATAAGTGGGTGAATTTGGCGAAAAAAGCCTGAAACCATAATTAGTTTCAGACTTTTGATATGAAATGTTAGTCGACTGGATGGGCCTCAGTTAGTTGTTCAACCTTAGCGGAAACATCCTTCAAATTATCAGCATTTTCAGGGTCAGAAATCACCTGCAGGATCAGACGAGCGACTTGTTTAGCATCATCTTCATTGAATCCCCGGGTGGTAATTGCCGGCGTCCCCAAACGAAGGCCGCTTGTCTTCGAAGGTGGCAGCGGGTCATTTGGAATGGACTCTTTGTTGGTGGTAATGTGAACCGTATCCAATGTATCCTGAAGCTGCTTACCGTTCAATCCGGCCTTTGTCAGATTCAATGTCATCAAATGATTATCGGTACCGCCCGTTAAAACGGACACGTTGTCGGAAGCCTCAAAGACGGCTGCCATAGCCTGGGCGTTCTTGATAATTTGGGCAGCATAGTCTTTAAAAGCCGGCTGCAAGTCTTCATAAAATGCAGCTGCTTTTCCGGCAATCACATGTTCCAATGGGCCACCCTGGCTGCCCGGAAAGACAGCGGAATTGATTTTCTTAGCGTACTTTTGCTTTGCTAAAATCAAGCCGCCTCGAGGGCCGCGTAGGGTTTTATGAGTGGTGGTCGTCACAACATCGGCAACCGGCACAGGATTTGGATGAAGACCCGCAGCAACCAAGCCGGCAATGTGAGCCATGTCAACCATTAAGTATGCGCCAATCGAATCGGCAATCTCCCGGAACTTATCCCAATCAATAATCCGGCTATAAGCAGAGGCCCCGGCAATGATCAGCTTAGGCTGAACATCTTTGGCAATCTCGGCAACTTGGTCGTAATCAATTAACTGGGTTTTGGGATCCAAGCCGTATGAATATGAATCATACAATTTACCAGAGAAGCTGACCTTGGCACCGTGGCTTAAATGACCACCGGCATCGAGACCCATTCCGAGAATTTTATCCCCTGGTTTAAGTAATGCAGCGTACACAGCCTGGTTAGCCTGTGAACCTGAATGTGGTTGAACGTTGGCATATTCAGCGCCAAATAGTTCTTTGGCCCGATCAATTGCAAGCTGTTCGACAACGTCAATGAACTCACAGCCACCGTAGTAGCGGCGGCCTGGATAACCTTCGGCGTATTTATTGGTCAACACCGAGCCCTGAGCAGCCCGAACAGCATTCGATACAATGTTTTCAGAAGCAATCAATTCAATGTTATGCTTCTGCCGATTTTCCTCATTCGCAATTACATCCCATAGTTCGGGATCTGCCTGCTTGTAATCATAATTCAACTGCAACACCTCATCATTTTTTTATTTGGTATACATTGATTATAACTGCTTGAAATGCATTTGCCCAGCGGATTTATTCAATCTGTTCATGTAAGCTTCGCCAATCCCCGTCGGTATAAGGCCCTGGGTAAAAATAATTTTAATTTCGGGGTGATTGTCGAATTCCCGAAGATCTGCGAACAAATCCCGGCTTGCCGTTCGGGAATTGCTGCCAAGCGTCAAAATCTGCGCGTTCATTGGCCAATCAATAGCTTCAATCGTATTTTGAAACGCCATGACGCCGATCGGCTGGGGATGAGCCTCGATCCATTTGGCAACATCCGTCCACTGATCGTCTGGATCGACAATGTAAACCTGGGCGCTGGGAGCATAATGTTTATACTTCATTCCCGGAGCTTTCGGCGCCTGGTCAGCATTAACGTGATGGCGCTCATCATTGACCTGTCGTTTAAGGACGGCTTCAATATCATCTTCGGTCACGGCACCCGGTCGCAATACGGCCGGCTGATCAACGGACATATCCAAAATGGTTGACTCCACGCCAACGGTGGTTGGGCCGTCATCTAAAATGGCCGCAATTTTCCCCTTCAAATCATGATAAACGTGTTGGGCGGTTGTGGGACTTGGTTTACCAGACGTATTTGCTGAAGGGCCAACAATTGGCACTCCGGCTTCCGAAATTAATGACAGGGTTAATTGATTATCTGGAAAGCGAAATGCCGCCGTGTCCAATCCACCCGTCACCGCTTTAGACAACGCATTTGGTTTAAGCTTGAAAATCATTGTTAATGAGCCGGGCCAAAACGCTTTGATGAGCCGATGAGCGTCTTCGCTCAAATGATCGACATATTTCTCAACCATCTCAACTGATGAAACGGTAACGATTAAGGGGTTGTCACTTGGTCGCCCCTTAGCTGCGTATACCTGCCGAACCGCGGCTTCGTTAGTCGCATCCGCACCCAATCCGTAAACCGTTTCGGTCGGAAATGCGACGAGCTCGCCCTTCTTAATAAATTCGGCGGCCTGCTTAACCTGATCTGCCTTTAAAATGCGTGTTTCCATGGTATAATTCCTCATTTCTTAATTTCAATCATTCGTTCATGACCGGCGACATCGTGTTTCGCGATAACGGTCGCCGCCGGCATACTGGTATGAAAAATATTTTCAACCTGAGCCTGCTGCCTGAAACCAATCTCAAGGAAGAGTCGACCAGCCGGCGTTAAATAACGATCCGCCTCGTGGGCCAGTCGTTGATAGATCGCTAACCCGTTTTGGGGAGCAAAAAGCGCAATTGCCGGTTCATTTTCAATGACGCTGGCATCCATCTCGCTCTTCTCAGAAATGGCGATGTACGGTGGATTAGAGACAATCAGATCAAATGAACCGGTGAGATTCTGAAAAAGATCACTCTGAACAAACGTGATGGGCGTCTGCAGGTTGCGGGCGTTTTTTTCGGCGACTTTGAGTGCCGCATCAGAAATGTCACTTGCAGTTACCTGCCAATTCGGCCGATTTTTCTTCAGCGCGATTGCAATTGCCCCACTGCCAGTACCGATATCCAGAACTCTAAGCGGGTCGCTTTGATAACCGGCAGTTTCCGTCAACACCCAATCAACCAGTTCTTCAGTCTCAACGCGTGGAATCAAAACGGCCGGCGTTACGGCTAACGTTAACCCGTAAAAATCGGTCTGCCCCACGATATACTGCACGGGCTTTCCGCCTAACAGTTGATCAACATTCTCTTGGAACTTTTGCCACTGTTCAGCGGTCATCACATCTCGATAGTGGCTTAGCAGCCCCACGGTTGTGATTCCGAGCTGTTTTTCAAGTAAAAAATCAATGGCCGTCATATCAACTTGGGTTAAATTTTGAATACGAAAAGAAGCCCACTTGCGGGCTTCAAAGTAAGTTGGCAATTTATTCATGAGTTAAATTCTCGAGTTTCT
This sequence comes from Lentilactobacillus parafarraginis DSM 18390 = JCM 14109, assembly GCF_001435895.1. Taxonomy (GTDB): domain Bacteria; phylum Bacillota; class Bacilli; order Lactobacillales; family Lactobacillaceae; genus Lentilactobacillus; species Lentilactobacillus parafarraginis. The sequence goes on from NZ_AZFZ01000034.1 coordinate 17,554, forward strand.
TGGCCTGATCGGACACGATCAGCGCATCAATAATGTCATCCAACTCGCCGTTCATAATCTTATCAAGTTTATTAAGGGTTAACCCGATTCGGTGATCGGTAACCCGGTTTTGCGGATAGTTATACGTTCGAATCCGCTCCGAACGGTCGCCGGTCCCAATTGCCGATTTCCGTTCCGCGTTATATTGATCCTGTTCTTGTTGGGAATAGTAATCATAAACCCGGGCCTTCAAAATTTTCATGGCCTTCGCACGGTTCTGCTGCTGGGATCGTTCATCCTGCATTGCCACAACAATCCCAGTTGGCAAATGGGTCATCCGGACAGCTGATGATGTCTTGTTAATATGCTGACCACCAGCACCGGAAGACCGATAAACATCGACTCGAATGTCCTTTGGATCGATGTCGATATCGACATCCTCTTCTTCGGGCATTACCCCAACGGTCGCCGTTGACGTGTGCACCCGACCGGCTGATTCAGTTACTGGGACTCGTTGAACCCGATGAGCCCCATTTTCGTACTTCAATTTCGAATAAACCTTGTCACCAGTGATCATCAAAACGATTTCCTTGAACCCACCGACTTCGGTTTCGTTCTTGTCAATGATTTCAACCTGCCAGCCCTGCCGCTCAGCGTACTTTGAATACATGCTGAAGAGGTCAGCAGCAAATAAGCTTCCCTCGTCGCCACCGGCAGCCCCGTGGATTTCCATAATAATATTTTTATCATCATTGGGATCCTTCGGTAACAGCATCACCTTTAATTGGTCCTCAAGCTTCTGCTTTTGGTCCTTAAAGTCGGCAATTTCATCCTTTACCATCGATTCCAGATCCGCATCGTCAATCTTTTCTCGCAGCATCTCTTCGTCGTCGTCCAATTGCTTGGAGACCTTCTTGTACTTATTATATGCGGCGACTGTGTCCCGCAGATCGGCTTCTTCCTTGGAAAGCTTCATAAACTTCTGGGTATCGGCAATCACTTCTGGATCACTGATTAACTCGTTAAGTTCATCATAGCGGTCCACGACCGCCTGTAATTGATCAAAAATTTCGTCCATTTAATAATTCCTCACTTTGTTACTTTATCGGTGGATTATAGTAGTGTCGCCGGCAAACTGGGTAGTAGGATTCATTACCGCCCATCTGAATCTGCTCACCTTCATAAACCGGCTTGCCGTCATGAAGACGCAAATTCATTGTGGCTTTCTTACCGCAGAACCAGCAAATTGTCTTCATCTCTTCAATTTTGTCGGCATACAATAGTAGATTTTCCGATCCCTCAAAGAGTCGATTTTGAAAGTCGTTCTTCAAACCAAAGGCAATCACTGGAATATGCAGCTCATCAACAATCTGGGCCAGTTCAAACACATGCTTGCGTTTCAAAAACTGGGCCTCGTCAATTAATACGCAACTGGCGTGAGCATTAATTTCCTGCACCCGTTTGAAAACGTTGGTGTCGTTTTCAATTGGGATGGCCTTTCGCTCCAGCCCGATTCGTGACTCGATCATCCCCTCTTTTTCCCGGGTATCCAACGCACTGGTCATGATAATCACGCTTTTGTGCTGTTCCTCATAATTATGAGCAACCTTGATAATTTCAATGGTCTTACCACTGTTCATTGTGCCGTAACGATAAAAAAGTTGCGCCATTTTTCCACCTTTTTTCCTTGAAAGCTTCTCTTCCATTATACAGATATTTTGCTAAATATCGATATTCATCCTTAAAAATTCGTTAGTTGTCACTTAATTCTCCCTGATTGCCCGCCAATATGATAAACTAAGAGTTTGATTATACTAGTTTATAACGTTCATTTGAAGGAGTAATTTACATGTCTCTCAAAAGTTCAATTGCGACAGCTGCCGGGAAATCTTCCTACTGGTTTCTTCACACATTCTTCAAGGGCGGCAGTTCACTGCCGGGAAAGATCACGAAGAAACTGGATCCGGACATTTTATCAACGCTTGCTCGAAACTACGATGTCATTGTCATTACCGGAACCAACGGGAAAACCTTGACCACCGCGTTGACCGTTCAAGTGTTGAAGGAGAAGTACGATCATATTCTGACCAACCCCACCGGCTCCAACATGGAACAGGGAATTATTACCACTTTTTTGCACGCCTCGTCCACAAAGGGGAAACGGCCGCTGGCAATTCTGGAAGTTGATGAAGCCAACGTTATTAAGGTGACCCAGTACATCAAACCAAAGGCCTTCGTTTTCACTAATATTTTCCGGGACCAAATGGACCGTTATGGGGAAATTTACACCACCTATCAAAAAATCCTCAACGGGGTCGCCTTAGCCCCTAACGCCACCATCATCGCAAACGGTGACGCGCCAATTTTTCATTCAAAACAACTGCCAAACCCAATCATCTATTATGGATTCGACAACCAACCCGATCAGGATATTAAGGCCACGCCCAACACCGATGGCGTGCTGTGTCCCCAGTGTCAGCATATTCTTCATTACCACTTTATCAGTTACTCTAACCTTGGCAAATACTTCTGCCCCAACTGCGGTTACGAGCGGCCCAAGCTTAATTTTGCCCTGAATAAAATCACGGCATTATCACCCAAGTCGTCTAGCTTTGAAATTGACGGTGAACCGATTAAAATTGAGATTGGCGGGGTGTATAACATCTATAACGCCCTTGCGGCATACACCGTCGGCCGATTTATGGGCGTCAGTCCGGCTCAGGCAAAGCAGGCGTTTGAAAAGGATAAGCGGATTTTTGGTCGTCAGGAAGAAATCAACGTTGATGGCAAACTGGTAACGTTAATCTTAGTGAAAAATCCGGTTGGGCTTAATCAAGTGATTGACATGATCTCCACCGACAAGGATCCGTTTACGTTTATCGGGTTGTTGAACGCCAACTATGCGGACGGCATCGATACCAGCTGGATTTGGGACGGGGACTTTGAACGCTTGCCCAAGATGAACATTAAACAGTTTATTACCGGCGGTCAGCGGTATAAAGACATCACCTACCGGCTTCAAGTGGCCGGCGTTGATCCGGATAAGCACTTAGTTGAACCTGATTTGGACAAAGTGGTCGCCATGATTCCAAAGGCCCCCACAAAAAAGGTCTATATTTTGGCAACCTACACCGCCATGTTAAGTTTACGCAAAACATTCGCCGCTAAGGGATTTATTAAGGGAGGAATGGGATAATGGCCTACTCACTTCGCGTCTGCCACCTCTATGGGGACCTCATGAACACATACGGGGACCTCGGCAATATCTTGGTTCTAAAGTATCTCGCCCGTCAAATGGGCGTTGACTTAACCTCTGAAGTTGTGAGCCTGGATCAGGAATTTGATCCCGACCAATTTGACATCGTCGTCTTTGGCGGCGGTCAGGACTTCGAACAATCAATTATTTCCAAGGACATCCAACACAAAAAGCAGGCCCTCACTTCCTTCATTGAAGATGGTGGTTCGGTCGTCGCAATTTGCGGCGGTTATCAATTGTTAGGTCACTATTATATCGGTGCCAATGGTGAAAAGCTCATGGGCATCGGCGCGTTGGACCACCATACGGATAAGCAAAAGGATCACCGGTTTATTGGTAACGTCGTTATCCAAAACGAAGAAACCGGCGAAAAATACCACGGCTTTGAAAATCACCAGGGAATTACCTTTCTTGGCAAGGGTGAGCGCCCGTTAGGCAAGGTCTTGGAGGGCCATGGCAATAATGGTCAGGACCACACTGAAGGCGCCATTTACAAGAACGTTTACTGCACCTACTTTCACGGCCCGATCCTTGCAAGAAATAATCAGATTGCTAAGCACGTGCTCCTAAACGCGTTGCGGCGCAAATACCCGGATGCCGACTTGAGTCAAGCCGAGAAGGTTCCTGTGGGCAGTACATTTTAGTTCGTGAATCAAAAATCAATCACATCAAATAAACCGGTTAGGAAATGAGTCATTTCTTAACCGGTTTTTGCGTTTTTTAACGAACGATTTCCTGATATTTTTATTCAGATTGGCGGTTGGCGTCCTGAATGAAGGTTCGGATCAGTCGACTTCGGTACGGAAAGAACTGTTGATTTGTCGCGTCAGGATGAACCCGATTGGACAGGAAAACCAGCGCCTGCTGGGCCTTGCGATCCACGACAATGAGTGTCCCGGTATAGCCGGTATGTAAAATGTAATGGTGGTCATGATACTGCCGGAGAATCCAGCCAAATGACCGGCTTCTCAAATGATCCGGCGTTTGGTCCACAAATAGCTGATCGACCCATTGGCGGCTAACAAAATCCGGATAGTCAACCTGTCCCAGCAACCACCGACTGAAGTGAAGCAGATCCTCAACTGGTGAAAATAGACCAGCTGCCCCACAGTCGGCTTTCAAAATGCGCGTTTTCGGATCGTGAACCACGCCCCGAAGAAGGCCCTTTCCCGGCAGAATAGCCGTCGGGACCACTTGATTGACATCATCCGGATGGAAGGTGGCATTGGGCATATGAAGGGCTGGCAGTACCCGTTCAGAAATTAATGTCTGCACCGGTTTGCCGAGAATCTGAGACGCAATCCACCCCAAAAAAATAAAGTTATAGTCCTGATAATGCACCACGTGTTCCAGGTCCGGGCCACTCGTCAAGTTCAAGATTGCTGGAACCAGTTCGGCCTTTGGCAACTCATTTCGGTGAGGAATGTAGCCAACGATGTCAGATGTGTGCGTCAACAAATGCCGAATGGTGGTCTGCGGCGACCGCCACTGCGGTAAATAAGTGCTGATCGAATCATCCAGCTTTAAGCGCTGGTCAGCAAGTAGTTTTAGTATTAAATTAGTGGTCCCCACCACCTTGGTTAATGACGCCAAATCATAAAATTCGTGGGGCTGCAATAATATGCGGTCTGGAACCAACTCTTGATCACCAAAGTAATCGGTCATCGTTTGGTCCCCGTCAATAATGCCATAGGTCACCCCGGGCACGACCTTGTCGGCCACAAACCGATGCATCTCGGCAATTGTTTTCGAATAGTCCATCAATCATTCGCTTCTCTCTGGTCATTGATTATCAACGCCGTTCACGGTATTAACGGTGCTGTATGACCACCATTTTATCCGGATTCTTTCAGTTACACAACTAATCGAATAGTGCCAATTGAAATCTTGATCATTATTTCGACTTTAACCGTGACCTGTGACCAGGTTAAACCTCATAGCTTGAAGACCCGGCTTCTTTTTGGCCTTACCGCCTTTTTTTGGTACAATAATCATAGTTATGATTTGAAATGATGGGAGGATCCGTCCGGTGGCAAGCAATTCTGATACGATTTACCATGTCCTGTCTTACATTAAGGGACATCCAAACAAAGTTAAAATATATCCTGATAAATACGATAACGTCGTTGAAATGTACCTTGATGACGATGTCAAATTGGGGAATCCTGAAATTTATTTCCCAAACCAGAGACTTGAAGTCAACCGAATGGCCCCAGATTTCGTATCCATGAACAGCGATCTGCTGGATTATTTTCACGACAAAACGGCCATGAAGGACAGCAGCTTCCACGATCTATGGATCACGACCTCGCATTTAGTTGACCGCAATAAATATCTGATTGATTTGTCTTTTGAATAGTCATATCCGCCGCCTCAAGCCATCTCTTTGAAGCGGCTTTTCTTCTATGTAAACGCTGCTCGTGTTAACAAGGAGGTCCATGATGATTGATCAATTATTCGATGTCATCACAAAATTATCGTCGTACGCGATGGTTATTTTCTTCGCGCTGTTTGCCTATAGCAAGATCGCTAAAAAACCTCAGAAATACCCATACGGAAAGTACGCCCTCGTTTCGTTACTGCTCATGATTGTGTTTGGGACGCTGTTTTTCAATTCTCCCAGGGGCAAGGCCGTTTTGAAACGTGGCGCCCAAATTCAATCGAGCCAGACGACGTCATCCCATCAAAACCGGGCGACGACCATGGCAGTCCGAAAAACTGTCAAATCGACAACCCTCCTCTTCACCCACCACCTCACGCTTACAGAGCGTGCAGGCGTCTTGGAGATTCGGGTTCGCGATCAAAAAGACACGCTAACATCCTTTAAATTGACGACAGTTGCCATTATTAAAGCAATCAAACACTCAGACTATCAAAAATATAAAAAATTTAAGATTCGTTTCGAAAAGGCCACCGATTCGGGCATCCGCCCCGTATTATCCCTAACAATCACAAGCACGGCCATCGCAAAAGCCGACCTGAATCACCTTAAAATTACCGATTTAAAGCGAATCAGCGAAAATTACTATGAAGCCCGTTAATAATCAACGCGGTGTATTTTATGACGTCGGCCCCCGCTAAGCGTTATAATTAAGGCGTGTACAATTAATTTTGCGATCATTTAGATAACATAATTGATTTAGCGAAACTCAAAACCAGTTATTTTGGAGGCACTTTAACTATGATCAGAAAGAAGCTCCTTGCCAGTGCCACGCTGGCAGCCTTAGCATTTCCAATGGGGTTCTTATCGCCATTATTACAAAAAACCAGCTACGGCAAAGAAACCGTCAAGGTCGTCTGGCGCCAAAAAATGAGTCACCATTCATACACCATCGATCCCAAAAAGGCCAAAAATGCCTATGCCTATTCAGCAAAACTTGGTAAAAAAGTGTTCAAACTGGCCAACTATCGCAAGCGCACCTTTCAAACCAGTTTCCATCAAAAATTGCGAATTAACCAACATTCCCGAATTTACTACTATGTTACCAGCACTTCGGGTAAAAAAGTTAGCGGCTGGGTTTGGCGGGGCTATCTGAACAAATCCAAAACAACCACTAATTCTGCCAAGGCTGATCCAATCATTGGGGCCAGTGTTCGCTCGGAATCCGATCTGAAATCTTACATCGATGCCGCGCCGGATTTGGATCCGAACCTCACCGTTCTTGGTTTTGAATCCAGCGTTTACACGAAATATCGCGCTTTCTTAAGTGCCCAGTATAACTTGGGTCAGTTTTCATCAGCCGGGGTCTTCAAGGATCACCAAGCACGCGTCTATGTTGCTGATGACCAACTCCAGCCATATGTCAGTGCCGCAATTGATAATTGGAATACCGCATTGGGCAAGACTGTCTTCACATTAGGCACAAAGGATGACCACACTCTGACAGTTCAATTAGATTCGGCAACGGGCAAGCAGTGGGACGGCCTCTTCAACCAGAACGTGATCGACATTAATGCCAGTACGTTCACAAATCCCGATTACGCCACCAATAACATTGCCAGCTCCAGTACCCTTGACAATAAACTAAACGATATCTCTCAGCAGGCGTCCGATCTGCTGGATTCCACCAACGTCCTGTTAACCAAGTTACGGTTTAACTACCAGCTGCAGTACCTGGCCCTACAAAGCAATTACAATCAAGCTTCCGGATCGGATAAAACCGCCATCTCCAAACAAATGAGCAGCCTCACCACCAATTATGAGAATCAGGAAAAAATTATCCGGGCAAATTACCAGAGCCAAATCGCGGATCTCCAGCAGTTAGTCAAAAATACTTACAATCAGGAACAGGTTAGTTTATCCCATACTTCTATGAAAAATTACTGGACCACTGTTATTATGCACGAAATGGGCCATAGCATGGGACTCTACCACACGCCGTATAAAAGTGATGTGATGTATGCCTCTGCAAGCAATGAGCAGTCCCCTGACGCCACGCCAAGTCCAGTCCGGTATTCATGGACCCAGCCAAAGGATCCGGACGATGCGCGAGCTTACACAACGGCTACGTTGTCCTCCCGAGATGTGGATCGGGCGAAATTAGCTGAAATCCTGGGTTATTGGTAATTAAGGGCCACACAGTCCAAAAACTTCTCATGAATTTTTAAGCACGTAAAAAGAATTATTCAACGGCTGGCGGTGAGACAAATGGATTGTCCATCGTCTTTTTTTGCCAAAGGTTCAGTGACCAAAATCAAAACTGACAAAAGAGCTGTTAAATGCTTTATTAATCGCATTTAACAGCTCTTAGTTGAATCCATATCACCCGCACGGGGCTCGAACCCGTAACTCCGCCTTGAGAGGGCGACGTCTTAAACCAGTTTGACCAGCGGGCAATGCTCCCAAACTCACAAATAACAGTTTATCTAAATCAAACGAATTTGTCAACTGACAACTAAAATTGAAAAACTTGGTTGACAAATCCGGAAAAAATCGATAATATTAATAACTGTGATATTTGTTCATTGGGTATTCGCCAAATGGTAAGGCAACGGACTCTGAATCCGTAATTTACTGGTTCGACCCCAGTATACCCAATAATTAGATGAGCCCGGTAGCGTTAATAATTGACGCTACCGGGTTTTATTTTCACCACGGTTCCCCATTGCCAGCAGACCCCATTTTTTCAACGCAAACGAAATCATTTCAATTGCAGGAACAAACCGGTTGCTCTATACTTTAATTTGTAATCTACTTTTATGTAGATTCAGGCCATTTTTTACGGGTAACACATTCCTAACTGTCGTAGGCGGGGAATGTGTTATTTTTTTATCGATTATCTTTGCGGACGCTAACTCCCGCAGAATCACTTTCAAGATCAGCGGCAAATTTATCTGCCACCAAACGCCGAATTTTTTAGATGCTTTGGCCCTCATTTTAAAAAAATATTTTGATTCATGCCCTTACCATTATTAACCGCTACCATTCCATTGATACTTGGCCATATTCCCACAGAAAAGTCTCGATCTTTTAAGAATCTTCAAACAATTTTAAAAAGTTTTCATCGACTTTCATTTCGATATATGATACATTATTTGAGACGTCAAAACACAACTAAAAGAACGGGGATAAAACGACATGATTTCACACCAGGAAGCACGACAAACAATTATCGACTTAATTGATGTAGGATCAAACAGCGTGGATGATTTTGAAAAGAAGAAACGCTGGCTAGCTGAAACAAACGACAATGGGATTTCTAATCTCGATGCCGCTGCCCGCCTCCTCCAACATCCGGAAGAAATGGATGCGAGATTTGAAGGTGCCGGTCAAATGAAGGAATTTGCGGAATTCCTCAGAGATGAACCAACCGACAGTTTAGCTGAATAATTCGCTTTAAGTATCATCAAAGGGGCCCCACTCGAAGCATTGCGCTTCAAGCGAGGCCCCTTTGAATTAACTTGTAAATCGGCAGTGTCACTAAGCATCGGTCTTCGGTGACTGCTTTTGTTTTGCCGCAGCCTTCTTTTCCTCATCGGTTTGATCCGGAATGATAACGGTAAACGTGGTCCCTTTATGAGGCTTGGAAGTAACCGAAATCGTCCCACCGTGCTGCTGGACAAGTTGATGAACAATTGCCAGGCCCAGACCAGACTCGCCATACTTATGAGCCCGTCTGGAGGCATCTGCTTTGTAATAACGTTCAAAAATATTTTTTTGCTGCTCCTTGGTCATTCCAATTCCAGTATCGGCAATTCGAATAACCGTTTCCTGATAACCGCGTTCGCCAATCAGGGTAATCGTCCCATTATCCGTAAACTGGATTGCGTTGTTGGTAATGTTAAAGACAATTTGGACAAACCGATCATAATCGGCATAAATCGGCAAATCATCAGGTGACTGAATTTCGAAGTGGTCTTTGGATTCAGCCGCTTTGCTCGACAGCTGTTCGACAATGTTATTCAACACATTTCGGGCGTTGAAGTGCCGCTTTTCAAGCCGAATCGAATTTGAGCGGATCTTCTCATAATCCAGGTTTTCATTGACCAGGCGAATCAATCGCTGGGTCTCATTACTCATCAAATCAATACTTTTCTTTCGCTGTTCTTGCGGGATCACATCGTACTTGATTCCTTCAAGAATCCCGGAAATCGTTGTTAATGGGGTTCGCATTTCGTGAGCCGCATCCGCCAAGAATTCTTGGCGACGCTCTTCTTGCCGCTCAATTTCCTGATTCGCCTTTTCAAGGGATTCAGTCATGTGGTTGAAGTCTGTAATCAACTCACCGATCTCATCCTTGCCGCCAGACTTCACTCGAATCTCATAGTTTCCGTTCGAAACCTGCGTCGCAGCTGCCCGCAGCCGACTGATTCGCCGGTTAAGCCGGCTGGCGATAAAGAAGCTGATAATCATCGAAATGATTAAGGAAACCCCTAAGCCCTTCAATAGATCACGGTTAATCCGGTCCACGTTGGAGTTCACGTCTGAAATAAAGGCACCGGCACTGACAACCGCAACCAACTTCTTGTTGTAGTAGTAGGGCTTTAGAATTTCAATCATTGCCGGCCGCGTTTTGCCATTATTCAACCGAAAGTTACGGTTATTGACCTTGCGAACAATTTGATCCTTGGTCAAATGCCGCCAATCACTCTTGGTCACCTTGGGGGATAACCCGTTATTGGGATAGATTACCTGATTTTTTTGATTAAACACGGTGAAATGCACGGACTGATTCTCCAACAACGCCTGGGTGGTCTTTAAAGTGCTCAGACTAAAGGACACCTTTTGATTGCCCTTTGAATTAACGGTCAGTGACTGCTGAACCAAACTATCCGAATATTTTTCAAGACTGCGCCATTCGTCGTCATACACGAAGCTTTTGGACATCCGCCCAAATGAAAAGCCAAGCAGTAGGATCGTCACGGCAATCACCAGAAAGAACGCCAATAACTGCTGGTAAATCATTTTCATTTCTTTTTATCCACTTCGCTATCATCGAATTTATAACCAACACCCCAGACGGTTTGAATCACTTGGGGGCCGACACGTTCAATCTTCTGCCGTAATTTCTTGACGTGGGCGTCAACCGTTCGTTCGTCACCGTAATACTCGTAATCCCAAACCTGTTCGAGAAGCTGCTCCCGAGAAAACACTTGGCACGGCTTCATTGCCAGCGTCTTTAATAGTTCAAACTCTTTGGGGGTCAGCTCAGGAATCATCTTCCCGTCCAAATAGGCCTCTCTGGTATTGGTATTCAGCTGAAAATGATCCGTCGTGACCTGGTACTGTTTCTTAGGGCTTGCTTCCGTTTGAGTCCCGGATTCTTCGGGCGCCGCCTCAGTATGGGCCCGCCGCTGAAGCGCCTTAATTCTGGCAACTAAGGTAATTGGTGAAAATGGCTTAGTGACATAATCGTCGGCACCCATTTCAAAGCCCAATACCTGGTCACTATCAGAATCCCGGGCAGTCAGCATAATAATTGGCACGGATTTTGATTTCGAGCGAATTTCCTTGGCCACTTCCATGCCGTCTTTTTTAGGCAGGTTCAAATCCAGGGTAATGATGTCCCAACTGTCAGGATCCTCATTGAACATGTCGACGGCTTCAATGCCGTCATAGGCGAAGGAAACATCCCAGCCTTCCTTTTGAAAGAACATCGACATCATTTCAGAAACCGATTTATTATCTTCTATCATTAACAGTTTCATTATTAATCTCCCAACTCCTAATAGCTAATCGCTTCAAAGTTTCCTCGAAGCCAATGCTTTTTTAAATGATTTTGGGAAACGGATTCTAGTTTCCCGGTCCATGGATCGTTATAAAAATAAAGCTTGCGGTTAAAACCCGTGAGGACAATTAGGCTTGACTTCAAATTATTCAGCCCACCAACCCGCATCACAATCGGCCGCCGTCTCAATAATTGCTTGTCAATCTGGCGTAAGTTAACGTGATTGAGGTCCCGAATTGAATGCGTCTTCGAAATAACTAAACTATTCAAACCGACTAATCCGGATCCGGTTGCCTGCCACTTTTCAACAACTTGTTTAATGTCATCATAGGGGGCCTGAATCCCAGCGCTTTCCAATAAAATCGAAAAGGCCGTCGCTTGATTATCAACATCAGCCTGGGTTGGCTGTTTTTTCGGTGGAACATCCAACCGTCGAAACGTTTTGCGGATGTTGCGCTTTGGCAGCCATCCGGCAATATCATCCCGAGTAAAATGGTACCAGATTTGTTTATTAAAAAAGCTGATTTGGTCAATTAGAAAATCCTGTGTTTTAATATCTTCCGGAATTTTGATTTTTTGACTGGAATCGGTAATCTTGCCGTTTTCACTTGCGAGATACCAGTGCTCTCCGGGGATTCTTCTAAGGCGAACGAAAAACCGGTTAGTCTTTTCATTCGCGATGGTTGTTTTTTCCATTTCTTCTCACCCCATACTATTTCTATTTTACCAGAAAATAAGCAACTTGCTTGAAATGGGTCAAGATTGTTATGATATGTGTGACATGATAAGTTTTTCCACAAAATTTAAGACTGAGGTGGCCGCCACTATGTATAAGGGAATTGCATTTTTTGACCTTGATCACACACTGTATAACGAACAAACCAAGGTTGATCCTGAAGTTGCCAACGCAATGAAGCAACTGCGAACCAATAACGTATTACCAGTAATTTCAACGGGAAGAAATATTTTTGAAATTCCGGAAACCCTCGCCCAGACAGAAATTGACACCGTTGTTTCCGCCAACGGCAGTTATGTGGTGTTTGAAAAGCAACCACTTTACAAGGCCGTCATTAAGCCGCAAGTTGTGACGGATTTAATGGCTTTTGCCAAATCCATGGGTGAATCAACCACGGTCATGAACCACCAGGGAGCAGCGATTAACTTTATCACCGATACCACCCGGGATAACTACCATTTTATCAACTCGCGCTTACCTCCGTTAGATGCCGATAAATTTGTGGCTGAAAACGACATTTGCATGATGCTGTTGAATACCGCTGGTCACGATGATGATTATCTCAATAAGTTTAACGATGAACTGACCTTTTTCCGAAATACCCCATTTAGTATGGACGTTGTGATTAAAAACGGCTCCAAGCGTCGCGGTATTGAGGAGCTCATCAGTAAAGCCGGCCTAGCAGGCATCCCCACCTACGCATTTGGTGATGGCAACAATGACATCCCAATGCTCAAATACGTCGACCACCCCGTTGCCATGGGAAATGGCTTGGACGTTGTTAAGGATCACGCCGAGTACGTGACAACCGCCAATACGGATCATGGGATCGTCAACGGGCTGAAACACTACAATCTGATCTAAATCCTTCTACCTATCCCCGTTATATGATACAATTACTTTGTATCTTTATGGGGTCGTTAAGGATTCGACGGGTATAGGTTGAGCCTGGATTGCGTTTCGTGCGGCGTCACGTAAAACCGTCCAGTTAAATTATAACTGCAAAAAATAATAACAATTCTTACGCTTTAGCTGCCTAATAAGCGCTTAACGTAGATCCTCCCAGCTTCGCCCATGGGTTGGATCTGGGTCTTAAATTTAGTGGGCTCACGCTGTTGGCTCCCACCTGAAGTCAACTGAAGAGACTAACCAGGTTAGCCATTTGTGGGTGCCTTGATTAACGGCGTTTCAAATGGTGAATTTTAAGTAGTTGATCTATGAACGTAGAGGTCTAGGTGGCAATATGCTCGGACGCGGGTTCGACTCCCGCCGACTCCATTGATAGGGTTTCATGAGGTGGCATCAGGTGTCAAAATGCTGGTATTAAAGCATTCTTGATTTTCTAAATTGTCACCGATTGTCACTCATTTGCATGAAAAGTTAGCATATAGTTAGCACATTACTAAATTTCAAATCCCATGATACAGGGACGGATTGAAGGACCTTTTAAAATTTAGTTAGCAAATTTAAGCTTTCATCGCGTATCTAATCAATAGATAATGCAATGGAGGCTTTTTTTGCTATGTACGAATTCCAGAATAATAAATACCATGCAATTTTGGTCAGTAACCTTCTTTTTACCATCATAATCGGTATTTCTTTCTCTTCCGAGATACTAATCTTGAACTGTACAATTTACTGATTACCATCATTAAAAATAAAAAGCCCCACCCGAAATTAATCGAGTGAGTGAAGTGAACCCTGCAAGTTGGACACTTTA
>NZ_AZFZ01000035.1 GCF_001435895.1 Lentilactobacillus parafarraginis DSM 18390 = JCM 14109
TTTTCAAAATAGCGTTTGTCTTCAGTCTGAATGGCCCCAAACGGCCATCATTTTTTAAGAGAGAAAGAGAATTGATTAGAAGGTATTTATTTAGTACCCATAGATAATATAGCGTTTTCTGTAAGCGCTGTCAACGCTTTTTTTAAAAAAAGAACCCGGTTTCTCAGTCTTTTGCCAAAAAATGGGGGTCCATTTTAACAACCAATCTTCAAAAATCAATCTCAGCGATCCCCCACGAACCTATTCGTTCCCGGGTAAATGCAACTGATGCGATGGGTGAACCAATACCGTAGGGTCGTGAATAACGCGGTCAACCGAATGGCCGGAAACATTCACCAAACAGAAGAAGACCACAACAATCAAAACAGCCCAGGTTAACAGCTGGTTCCAGACGGACATTTTTTCACTAATCACTGACCCATAAAATAATTTATGAACCTTGGAATGCAAGTTCTTTTCCTGGGGCGCTTCTTTGGCCATCTCTTCGGTGACCTGCTTCTGATAATTTTGAATGCTGAAGTTCTTTTGGATATCCTTACGCTCTTTTTCAAAAGCGTGTTTTTCTTTCTTGCTCAGTTTTTTGAACCACTTGGTGAATTCCCGATATTGACTGGTAACTTCCTGGGTGTCGCCCACCATCTTGAGTTCACCATAGTTAATCCAGGCAACCTTATCACAAAGCATTTCGATTTGCTTTAGAGAATGACTCACAAAAATGATCGTTTTGCCCTCTGCTTTAAACTCGGAAATTTTATCCACACACTTTTGGTAGAACGTATCATCACCAACCGAGAGGGCTTCATCGATAATTAAAATGTCAGGGTTAATGTGAACGGCAATGGCAAATCCCAGTCGTGATCTCATCCCGCTTGAATAGCTCTTTACGGGTTGATCCACGAAATCGCCAATATCAGCAAACGCAATGATGTCTGGCATGAGTTCATCAATTTCTTCGTTGGTCAACCCCTGCATGAGCGACTTCAAACGAATATTTTCCCGGCCAGTCAGGTTATTACGCAACCCAGCATGAATCGCGACAATTGACGTATCACCACGAACGTCGACGTATCCTGTGGTTTGGGGAATAATTCCTGAAATAATGTTGGATAAAGTGGATTTCCCAGACCCGTTAACCCCAATCAAGCCCAAAGTCTCCCCGGGTTGAATGGTCAACGAAATGCCCATCAATGACCAAAAATGGGGAACCCGGTTTTTTGAAACCGAAAAAAACGACCGCAACTTCTCGGATTGCGTTTTAAACAGGTCGTATTCCTTTGTCACATTTTGAACTTTTACCTTGTAATTATCTTCCATGATTGGCTCCTCATTTGGCAATCAGTCAGTGTTTGCAGTCCGCCGCTTAAACAAAAACCGGTTGGATATCCCCAATAATCCGGGCTTACCCAACGGCGTTTCGTTGGTTACTTTTGAACTGATTGTCCTTTTTTAATAATTTTTTCAAGTGGTAAATTTAATTGCAGTGTATATTCATCCGGCGCTGTTGGGCGAGCATTCTTTGGTTCAAATACCGACCGGGGAATGATCGTTTCGGGCATCCGCGTAATTTTAGAGCGTGTCTGCTCGGCCTTCTTTTCGTCAGCCACCTTGGTCGCTGTAGAAGTCCCCAACTCCTTCTTGAGAGATTGTTCGATTTGCTGGTTAATATTGCCAGTGTCCCCATCTAACCGGTTCAGGTCGTATTTAACGATGACCGCATTCAGTTTATTGCCATAATCCATGTCAGTCGCATAAGTTGTTGCCAATGCCATGGCCGCATCGCTGGAAGTGACCGCGTTGGTCGTCCAAGTTTCGGCGTAATAATCCGGATCGGTTAGAGTGCCATGACGCAACAGATATGCATTATCTCGAATCGATGCTTCCGCACTGGGATACTGCTTAAATTGGGCTGCGGTCATATAGTGTTTGCCCTTCGAAGAATATTCACCAGTTTCCATGGTAACCGAGTGGCCGTCATACGTGCCCTTGATGCCAAAATAATTATTAGCATCCGTTGAGAGCGTTGATTGCCCAAAATCACTTTCAACAATCGCCTGAGCCATCATGACTGATGGATACAAATGGTTTTGCCGGCTCACTTTCTCTATGGGCGCTTTAAGGCGATTAATAAAATCACTAGCCACGCTGGCGTGGGATGAATCGGTATTTAACAGCACAAAACCAACGGTCGCAAGAATCGTTACCAGCACCGCTGTGATGAGCTTCGTTGCATGAGCTTTAATTCAAAAAACCTCCCCTATCAATCACAACACGAAAGTAATTATACCTTAAAAACCGGTAGTTTCAACCGGCTTAAGAAAATCATGATAAAAACTTTGAAGATACCCAGTATTTGTCGCTTGAACCCGGACAGGTTATCCGATACCAAATGGATTTATCACTTAATCGATACCCCAATTTATCAACCGTGACCTTTGACCCAATTGTCAACCGAACCTGAGCAAGCTTCAGGTGCTTGGTGAACTGACCGGCTTTGTTGAAGTCAGTGTACAAATAATTCGCTTTAGCAGCCGATGAAATGGCCTTTTGACCCTTAAAGTCAACCTTTGCAACGGAAGCGGGTGCTGATAAAACGTTCACGTTACTAATCCAACCCTTGGTCTTTCCAGAAGCGATATGGTACCAAACTCCCAGCGACTTTGAATTATGAATCAACGCCGTCTTATCAACTTTGTACTTGGTCCCTTGTTTTAATGAGCTGACTTTGCCAACCTTCTTTGCCAAAAGGGAGGACCCCAACACCCGACTGTAGATCGTTCCGCTGGTCCGCTTATTGGCAACAAGCGTGCCGTCAGTCGTTCCAGAATAAATAGGTGAAAAGCTGAGCGCATCGGAATAGACCCAGAACCGTTTTGCCTTGGTATTCGGATAGAATCGAATGCGATACCAGTTACCCGCCGTGCCCTTCTTGACACCGCGCATGTCAAGATAGACGTTCACCCGGCTTCTAACACCTAAGGACTTCCAACTATAGCGTTTCTCCTGTTTACTTGCACCCTTCACATGATTATATACGTAATAATGTTGATATTTCTTTGCCAACGGCACTGTTTGATCACCGCTTCCTCGATAATAACTAACTGACGTCAATACCGGGGAACTTGAAGTGGCCGAAGATGATGAACTGCTCGAAGTTGCGCTTGCTGAAGTGGTTGATGAACTCGTTGAAGTGCTGTCAGCGGCTTCTCCAAACAATTTATCGATCCCATAGGTTTGAATAATTTTGATAATCGAACCGCCGTAATCTGGGGCCGTCGCGTACTTGCCAGTCAGCGCGTTGGCAGCGTCAACGTAGCTAGAAGCGTTTTCCTTCCAGGTACCTGAATAGTATTTGGTATTCCAACTGGTCCCGTTGCGCAGCGTTGCCCCGTTATCAGCAAAGGAAGCGTATGCGGAGGGATACTTTTTAAAGTTGGCCGTGGTATTTTCCAACTGGCCGTTACTATTATACTCAGTCGTTGGCATGGACACAGATTGGCCATTGTAGGCCCCCTTAATGCCAAAGAAATTGTTAGCCTGCGTTGTTAAGGTACTCTGCCCCCAGCCACTTTCCAGGGCAGCCTGCCCCATCATGACTGAAGCGTATAAATTATATTTAGAAGACGCCTTTTGAACATCACTTTTGTATTGACTGATGAAATTAGTTGCGGTTGAAGCCTGAGCTGTCTGAATATATGTACGGTGACCTGGAAATAAGGCCACAACCAGCGTGACGGCGGCAGCCGTAATCGCAACAATCCCTGCTTTTAACAATTTTTTCAATAGTTCCACCCCTTGATTGACACTTCACCTTTATGGTATTAGAAATTGGCTGAAAAATGAAGCGTTTGAACTGAAAAAATAAGTCGAACCCCAACGGATTCCATTCATAAAATAATTTGTTAACAAGCTTTCGCTAACTGCTAGTTTACCACAGAATCTTAACAAAAAAATAAAAAGACGATGAACAAATTCATGGGTTCTCAACTCAATCTTTGGTCAAAAGCCAAAAAACCGGTTAGAAACTCAAATTCAGTTTCTAACCGGTTCAGATTTTAGCTTAATCCACTATTTCGCGGATTAATAATAACTATTCAACCGTCACACTCTTTGCGAGGTTCCGTGGGCGATCAACGTCTAAGCCCTTATTCAAACTCGTGAAGTACGCAATCAACTGAGCAGGAATCACGCTTAGCAATGGCGTAATCATTTCGTTAACGTCGGGAATCACGATCGTGTCGTCGTCAAGCGCCAACTCGTGGCGAACGATTGTAAAGGTTGAGGCACCTCGTGACAGCGTCTCCTGCAGATTACTGCGCGTCAGGTTGGCCGTCTTCTTTTGGGTGATAATCCCAACAACGGGGGTTCCCTCTTCAATCAGGGCGATAGTGCCGTGCTTTAATTCGCCAGAAGCAAACCCCTCTGCTTGAACATAGGAAATTTCCTTCAACTTGAGCGCAGCTTCCAAAGAAACGGTTTGGTCAATGCCCCGACCAATGTAAAACGCCCGCGGTGCCGGAACAAAGTACTTCTTGGCAAGGTCTTCAATTAAATCCTTTTCATCAATAATTGCCTGCATCCCGGTCGCAACCAGCCCCAGCTGTTGACGAATGTCAAAGTCTTCAGCGATTGTCTGCTCCTTTGCTTCTCCAAGTGCCTTGGCCAAAATTGCTTCAACGGCAATTTGGGCGGTGTAAGCCTTGGTCGAGGCAACGGAAATTTCCGGACCCGCGTGCAGCAGCATGGTGTAGGTGGCTTCGCGGAATAATGTGGAGTTTTCAACGTTGGTAATGGTTAAACTCTTATAGTTATGCGCGTTTACATTAACCAGCACCTCGCGGCTGTCAGCAGTTTCGCCACTTTGCGACAGGAAGATGAAGAATGGTTTCTTCGAAAGCAGCGGATCATCATAAGCAAACTCAGACGCAATGTGAACTTCCGTTGGCACGTGAGCCAACTTTTCAAACAGCTTCTTGCCAACTAACCCGGCATGATAACTTGTTCCAGCACCCACGATATAGATCCGATCGGCGTCGTTAAGTGAATCAATTAATGTTTGGTCAATTGTCGGTTTTCCGGATTCCTCCGTGTACAAAGCTGCCAATTTCCGCATCACGTTCGGCTGTTCGTCAACTTCCTTGAGCATATAGTAAGGATATGGGCCCTTATCGGTTTCCTGAGCATCCATGTCCACATGGAAGGTGTCACGTGTGACCTTATTGCCCTTGGCATCTTCAATGGCAACGGAATCGGGCTTAATCGTCACAACCTCGCCGTCATGAAGCTCCAAGAAATCATGCGTCACATTTAACATTGCCAACGCGTCAGAGCAGACAACGTTGCAGCCATCACCGACCCCAATCAACAACGGGCTCTTATTCTTAGCAACGTATAGCGTTTCTGGATCCGTGCTGTCGATTAATAGAAAGGCGTATGATGACCCCTTCAACAGGCTCAATGTCTTTAAGAAAGCTTGCTTGGTTGTCAGGCCTTCAGTTTGAACGAAATGGTCAACCAACTGAACCACCACTTCGGTGTCAGTTTGACTGGCGAAAGTTGTGTTACTCAAATACTCTGCTTTAAGTTCCTTATAGTTTTCGATAACCCCGTTATGAACCAGGTAAAAACGGTGGTCTTCCGAATATTGGGGATGCGCATTGGCTTCACTCACAACCCCGTGAGTTGCCCAGCGAGTGTGACCGATACCGACACTGCCGTGGACGTCAGGGCCAACGGCAGCCTCCAGTTCAGAGATTCGCCCCTTGCGCTTAATGAGATAATCTTTACCATCCAGGTCATTCACGTAAATTCCGGCTGAATCATAGCCGCGATATTCCAGCTTTTCAAGGCCTTCCAATAAAATTGAAACGGCATTATCGTTTCCGGTGACTCCCACAATTCCACACATATTGTATCCTCCTCAATGTTTAAATTGGTATATACATCATTATTGCTAATTAAATTTCGATAACACGTATAATCTACACAATAAGCCCCCAAAAGTCAACTAAATGTTTTAAATGGTATAGGACAATATTAAGAATTCATAAAGTAGGAATTTATCCCCATTCCCAGTCCAAAATGAAAAAGCCACCTGTAATTTTCAGTGGCCTTTTCAAATCGTATTAATTTTCTTATTCAACGCCAAGCTCTTCTTGAACAACATCCGCAATCTTTTGCGTATAGGTGTCCACCAGATCCTGAGTTGGGGCTTCCGTCATAACACGCAATAACGGTTCTGTTCCGCTGGGACGGACTAAAACCCGACCGTCGCCATGCATTTGCTCTTCGACTTCCTTAATCACCGCTTGAATCTTCTCATTTTGCATCCCTAACTTCTTATCACGAACCTTCACGTTGATCAACCGTTGAGGATACTTCTTAATTTCACTTGCTAATTCGGATAACTTTTTACCAGTTGATTTCATGACGGACAGTAACTGGAGACTGGTCAGCATGCCATCACCAGTGGTATTGAAATCAAGAAAGACAATGTGGCCAGATTGTTCGCCCCCAAGGTTATAACCGTCAGCATTCATCTTTTCGACTACGTAGCGATCCCCAACCTGGGTCTTGACACTGGTCATCCCGGCGCGTTCCATGGCTTTATACATGCCGAGGTTACTCATGACGGTTGTCACGATGGTATTCTTTTTGAGCCGGCCGCGCTCGGCCATGTATTTTCCACAGATGTACATGATGGCGTCCCCATCAACGAGGTGGCCATTTTCATCAACGGCAATGCAGCGATCCCCATCACCATCAAACGCAATTCCAGCCGCAACGCCCTTGTCGAGAACAAACTTCTGGAGTTGTTCAGGATGAGTGGACCCAACGTGATCGTTGATATTCAATCCATCCGGCGTGGTTGCGAGGGTTTCAAAATCAATCCCCAAATCGGCATACAAAGTCGTCACCAGCTTACTGGTAGAGCCGTTCGCGGCATCCACGCAAACCTTCATCCCTGATAAGTCTTCTGAGATGGTCTGTTCCAAGAAATGAATGTATTTCTGACTGCCTTCAAAGTAATCGCCGACGACGCCGAGGCCTTCAGCAGCGGGACGGGGCAGAATATCTTCTTCCCGTTCCAAAATTCCTTCAATTTCCTCTTCCATTTCATCAGAAAGTTTGTAACCATCGGCACCAAAGAATTTGATCCCATTATATTCAACCGGGTTATGAGATGCGGTAATCATGACCCCGGCATCGGCGCCCTGATTACGAACCAGATAAGCGACTCCGGGAGTCGTAATAATGCCGAGATTCAGTACCTCAATTCCCACTGACAGCAATCCGGCAATTAGCGCCTCCTGAAGCATCTGTCCGGAAATTCGGGTATCCCTGGCAACGAGTACCTGGGGCTGTTTTCGTTCCGAGTGGTGCGTTAACACGTAACCACCCGCACGCCCACATTGAAAAGCGAGTTCCGGGGTTAATTCCTTATTAGCAACGCCACGCACACCATCAGTACCAAAATACTTCATTAAAATTTCCTCATTTCAATATAAAATTATTAGTTATTCCGTGTAATCTTGACTGAAATGCGATCGGGGTCAAACCCCTTCACACTATTAAGCTTAGAGTCCAAAGCAACCTCTTTGGTTTTAGTTGTTCGCACATCGCTGGTGTCAACTTCAACCTTAACCGCGGTCAACTTTTTAAGTTGGGCGGTCGTGCCAAACACGCGAACTCGTTTCGTCGCCGACGTCAATGTAAAGCTTTCGTTATCATCGGTAATTCCCTTGGGTTCCAGCTTAACTGGCAATTCCTTACTGTTACCAGGGGTAATTGGTAGGGTGACATCCGCGGTCGCGGGGGTGATCACAACGTTAACCGTGTTTTGCTTACTATCCAGCGTCTCAATAATGGCCTGACTGTTAATCGAAGACTTCGCATTTTGAGGGACGTTTAATTGCGCAACAACCGATTTGATGCGGTTAATCTGATCCGACGCGCCGGTGATCTTGACACTTTTGACATCCGCTGAGGCGTTTCCAGCTTGATAGCCGGATGCAATGTTTTCCTTGGCATACTTCACTTCCAGGGGATATGAAACCGTCTTGCGGGGTTGAATATCAACCTTAATTGTAGCCGGATCAAACCGATATCTCAAATCACTGTTTAACCCTTCCTGCTGAATCCGCACCCGGTGCGTTCCCACACCAAGCTTGGAAAGGTCAGCATAGACCTTAAAATTCTGGGTATTGGCAGTCGTTGTCACCAACGCGGACGGCCCGCTCAGATGAACTTGAACCTTTTCCGGATAGCCAGTCACAAAATATTTATTACTATTCACCGTTAAAGAAAGCTGCGATGAAATGGTCGTTGAGCGGTTCGACGTCAGGGAAGTTGAATTACTGCTGTTGGAAACAGAAGACGTCGTCGATGATTGGTTAGTATTGACATAAAAGAACAGTAAAACGGCGAATAGCAGCGCCAAAAGACGGTACTGCCAGTTCTTCAGCAAGAATCGTTTCACGACTATCGTCCCCCCTTAAAATGACTATCAATAAAGTTGGCAACGGTGTTAATCAAATTTCGATGGTCCGGTTGTTCCGTATCGGTAATCAGCTGATTCTCCAAGTACTTAAGGTAGTCATCCTGAGTCATGCCGCGGAGTAATTCGTTGTTTTGGGTAATCGATACTTCCCCGGTTTCCTCGGAAATAACGATTGTCAATGCATCGGTCA
Organism: Lentilactobacillus parafarraginis DSM 18390 = JCM 14109; assembly: GCF_001435895.1. Taxonomy (GTDB): domain Bacteria; phylum Bacillota; class Bacilli; order Lactobacillales; family Lactobacillaceae; genus Lentilactobacillus; species Lentilactobacillus parafarraginis. Next base: position 8,688 of record NZ_AZFZ01000035.1, read on the forward strand.
ATTCGGAAATTCCAACGGCCGCCCGGTGCCGTGTCCCCAATTCTTTAGGGATCAAATTGCTTTGTGACAGCGGTAGATATGCCGCTGCAACAGCAACCCGATTATCCTTAATAATCACGGCCCCATCGTGTAATGGCGTGTTGGGAATAAAAATATTAATCAACAGTTCGCCACTGACATCGGCATCAACGTCAATTCCAGTTTCGATGTACTCCTCTAGTCCGGTATTCATTTGAATCGTAATCAACGCCCCAATTCGACGCTTTGACATGTATTGAATTGCCCGATCCAAAGCAGTAATGAGTTTTCTAGCTGCCTCGTTTTCCTTCTTGCTCTTCACAAAGAGCGAGCCGCGGCCCAAATGTTCCAAGCCACGGCGAATTTCGGGCTGGAAAATAATCACCATCGCAATAACGCCCCACGTAATGACTTGATCCATAATCCATGACACTGTGGTTAACCCGACATATACACTGACAATCTTAATCAATGCAATAATCACAATTCCACGAAGTAACTGAACCGCCTTGGTGCCTCGGACCATCAAAATCAGCGTATAGATGATGAACCAAACCACCACGATATCAATTAAGCTTGTCAAATTATGTAATGTAAAAATATCTGTCCAGCTCATGGTGTACTCCCCTCAAAATAGTTGTCAAAAATATTATAGCATTTCAAATCGATCGAACCGTCAATCTGACGAAATTCATTGAGATGTTTAAATAAATTATAAAAAGTCGGATTTCCTTAAATTAGCGATGGTAATTCACCTTAAAAAATAGTTTAATTAATGATGATGGGAGGTTTTTCCGGTGACTCAATTAAATAAGTGGGCAATTCGGACCGCGTTTGTGGTGTGGTTTGCCTTTATATACCTATATTTGCGGAAACCTCCGTTTAATTTTCTGGTACTTAACACATTTCTGGCATACATTCCGATTGAACTGAGCTTTCATATCGACATTGGCAAGCCAAAAAACGTCCTGTTATTTTGGCTGTTAATCATTATTTGGCTGCTGTTTTATCCCAACACGCCATACTTACTGACGGATTTGTTTCACTTATCCCTGCTCAATCCGTATGGCACCGATGGGCTATTGCGATTAGACGACATCATGTGGCTTAAGTTCACGCTGCTGCTAATTTCAACATTGGTGTCGACACTGCTGGGTATGTGGGGGCTGGAGCGCGTCGCTGAGGCAATCAGCGCTCGCCTGCACCTTAACCAATCAATTTTTAAGCACTTGCTTATTATCGGGCTCACCTTCGTGACTTCAGTGGGAATATTTATTGGCCGGTTCTTAAGAATTCACACCATCTATTTGATTCTCACGCCAGAGCTGTTCATTCGGCCGCTTCTGAATATGTGGTCCCACAGCGCCATGGTGTTTATCCTTCTGTTAACGATTGTTCAACTGGTATTCTTTTACACGCTAAAGCTGGTGGCAACTTCACGACGACCCAAATCACAATCGGATTCCAACCAGCAGACACCCGCAAAATAAATTTAAAATCAAAGGCTTGGTGGTGATTAATAACCCCCAAGCCCTTTTATCATGCCTTAATTGTTAATATGCCTAATTAATCCGCATTCTGGTAGTCCATAATCAGAACGGTTTCTGAATAGTTAATATACTGTCTGAGATGCGCGGCCATCGCCCAATCGATGTGGCCCTGCTCCAGTAAAACCTGAACGCCTTCCCGCTCAGCTGCAAGCGCCTTAATCCGCAAGTGCTGATATTGAAGCGAGTGGTCACGAATTTGTTTCTTACTGTGTTCTTTAGCCAACTCAATTTGATTACGATAATGAATAATTAAGTGGTAAACTGACTGACTATCAAACCGGTTGTTATCAATATCGTCCCGGGCAAAATAATCCGACAGCTGCTTAATGGCACCCTTGGCCTGTTCACGCTGAACCAAGGCTAACTCATCGGCAATATCATCATGGCTCTTGCGCTGAATTTGCCAGAGAGCCAACCGATTTTTCAAACGGATAAATTGTTGAACCGTGCCCCGACCGACCCTGATCTTTTTACCAATTGAATGGATCATTTGGCGTTCAATCCTTTGAAGGCGTTCACTGGCCACCAGGAAGGTTTCCCGCGAAATCTTTTGGTCATCATAAAGCCGTTGAATCGCTTGGCGTTCCCCTTGAAGGGCAACGCGCCGCAACGCCAGTTCATCAGAAACAATCGATGCCATTTCCTGCTTATTCTGCAGTTTTAATTCCAACCGCCGAATAACAAACTGATAATCCAAAATGAGATCATAGGCCTCTTTTTGGTTATTAGGACGCCGTTCCTCTTCAATCCGCTGAACGGCAAGTTTCATAATGTATAACTGGGCTTCATCCTCTGAGATGAAGTGGTTATCCTCGCTGGCTTGTGGGTCGGCCGCGGCTTCTAACTCATCGTCGCCTGTCGAATTAGCCCGCGTTAAAAGGGGTGCTTTATTTTCAGAAATCAACGGCAGCATAATCGTTGCAACCACCAAACTAATAATAATCACACAGGCCGCGACAAAAAGCGCCAATGACCGGGACGGAAATGCCTGCCCGTTAGAAACAACCACGGGAATCGATAAAACCCCGGCCATTGTGACGGCGCCACGCACCCCAGAAAGGCCGGCCAGCAAAGCCGCTTTAAACGAATGCATCTTATTGGAATACTGGGAATTTGATTTTTTTGCTCTCATGGCACTCACCGACTGGTAGGCATAAATCCAAATCACCCGAATTGCTAACAAAATCAGCCAGGCAACAAACGAAATCCCAAAGGCCGCGAAGGTATTTATGTTGTCATTTTTAATCACATTGGTGGTGGCAATTGGCAGTTCAATTCCCAGAATTAAAAAGACAATCCCATTTAAGGTATAAATGATAATATCCCACGTTCGCTCACTAACCAGCGTCAACTCCGGCTGACTGCGATCTGGCGCGGTTCCGTAAAAATGAAAGACAATTCCGGCGGCCACCACCGCAATCACGCCCGAAGCGTGAAATAGTTTCTCGGTGATGAGATAAACCACAAACGGCGTTGTGACCCGAAGAACAGTACTGAATATCACGTCATTAATCCCCTGGCGGTACAACCAATTTTCAGCAATCAGAATCAGCGCAATAATGATAATCCCGCTGACAAAGCCCATGACACTAATGTAGATAAAGTCCAAGGCCGCCGCCTTGATGGAAAAAACGCCGGTCACCGTGGCCGCAATTGCATACTTGAAGGCAATCAATCCACTGGCATCGTTAATTAAACTTTCACCGCTGACAATGTGAAGTACGCCTTCCGGCAAGTTGGCTCGTTGCGAAATTGACTGGACGGCCACCGGATCAGTGGGCGAAAGAATGGCTGCAAGCGCAAAGCTCACCGAAAATGGCATGGTTGGAATAATCACATGGAAAAGCAGTCCCCCTAGAAGGGTCGTCAAAAAGACCAATACAATGGCATTGGCCAATATTGGCCCCCGAAGTTTCCACAATTCCTTTTTGGGAAAGCGCCGGCCATCATTAAACAGCAATGGGGCAATAAAAAGCAACAAAAACCAGTCCGTTTCCAGAGGGATCGATGTTCGCATGATTAAAGCGACCCCAAGCCCAAGGACAACCTGAATCAGGCTGACCGGGATTGCGGGGATAAAGTGATCAATGACGTTTGAAATTACCACTAACGCCATCAGTAAGATGACTGCTTCAAGGATGTGCACCCATTACCAACTCCTATTTTTGTGAGGGTTCGTCACCAATAATTCGAACTTCGGTTTCCAAATGAACGTTAAATTTATCAAAGACCGTTTTTTGCACGTGGGCAATCACGTCTAAATAATTTGTCGCCGTCGCATGATCAACGTTGACAATAAAGCCGGCGTGCTTGGTCGAAACTTGAGCGCCGCCGATCTGAAATCCCTGAAGACCGGCATCGTGAATTAACTTGCCGGCAAAGTACCCGGTTGGGCGTTTAAACACACTTCCACAGGATGGTAAATCCAGTGGCTGTTTGCTGGCCCGCAGCTGATTCAAGTGATTCATCTGTTTAAGAATTTTATCAGCAATCCCAATTTTAAGGGCAAACGTCGCCGACAGAACAATTTGATGATTATCCTGAACGCTGCAGTGACGGTAACCAAAATCGAGCTGCTGATGATTCAAGTGGATAACTTGGTCATCAGGTGTCAATACTTCGGCACCGGTCACAACGTCATCAATATCACCACCGTAAGCGCCGGCGTTCATGAAAACCGCGCCCCCTACGCTGCCGGGAATGCCGGCGGCAAATTCTACTCCCGTGAGTGAATGCTTTTGAGCAGCCTTGGTAACATCGATTAAGGCCGCCCCCGCATCAGCAATAATTGTATGGTTATCACGAACATGAATCTTGTTCATCCGTGTTAAAATCATGGTTAGGCCCCGAATGCCACCGTCACGAACAATTAAGTTGCTGGCATTACCGATCACCGTGACGGGCATGTGATGCGCGTTTGCGAACTGCACCATTTCTTGTGCCTGATGAACCGATTCCGGAAATGCCAGCACGTCGGCCGGACCCCCGGTTAACGTATGAGTATATTTGGAAAGCGGCTCGTCAAACATTAATTTGACTTTTGGATATGTGTCAACTATTTCTTTGTACTTGTCCATAATCAATTTCCTTACTTTAAGGTAGTGATGCCAGTCAATTGCCACATCACGACCATTTCAAATTCTGAATCATTCACAAGGGCCATTAAACGAAACAAATGTTAAACGTTACCCTCACGAAATTTTGAAAACAACTAGTTTTATTTTACCACGAATAAATCGATCCATGTTGCTTGAAAGCAAGCATCGTTGCCAATGGCGTTCAGTTGCGTTTCCGGGAAAATCTTTGTAAAATAAAATCATTAAACTGAGGTGAACTTTAAATGAACTTTGTCGCACTTGATTTTGAAACCGCCAATGCCAAGCGGGCCAGTGCCTGTTCCATTGCCCTGGCAATCGTCAGAAACAACCAGGTATCTCACGAATTTTATTCGCTAATTAATCCCGAAACCGATTTTAGCTGGCGTAACATCGATGTTCATGGCATTCATGAACGGGACGTCGCAAACGCGCCAACCTTTCCTGAAGTGTGGGCCCACATTGCGCCGCTCTTTACAGCCAACAAATTAGTGGTTGCCCACAACGCTTCTTTTGACAACAGCGTCTTGAAACGATCTTTGGAACGTTATCAAATGCCGCTCACTCACTACCTCACCCTGGACACGTTGAAAACCTCCAAGCAATTTTATCCCCAGATGGTCAATCATAAATTAAACACCGTCTGCGATGAACTCCACATTGATTTGGAACACCATCATAATGCTCTGGATGACTCGGTAGCGTGTGCCAATATTTTGCTGACACAACAACAGCAGTTTGGTCCTGACGCGCTGAGACAGTTCGTAAAGGCAATCTAGAATAACCGAAAATCCGTCTGAAGTTTAATCCTCAGACGGGCAATATAAGGCTGGTGCAAAACTTCGAATTTTGCACCAGCCCTTTTGAATTCTCAATATTTCATGCCAAATCATCTGCCGGCGGACCGTTATTAACCGAACGAAGAAATTAATCCAATCTTTTTAATCCTCATCCGAATCCGGCCGATCATGATCCGCCAACTTCAGTCGCATTTCCAACATCGGGCGATCATGTAACCGGCCCTTGCCAGTGACTTTAAAACCCAGCTTTTGGTAAATATGCACAGCAGGCGCGTTACTTTCAAAGACGGTCAGAAACAATTCTTGAAGTTGACTAAAGGTCGTTGCCCATTCGATTGCCAAATCAACTAAGTTGGTTCCAATGGTAAACCCCTGATAGGCCTTAAGGACCGCAACGCCGACCTCTCCTTGATTGTCACGCAGATTATCAACCGTCACGATGCCAATCGGGGTCGTGCCAAGCACTGCTAGGGCAATCAAGTTGCGTTTGGATTGCGCAATCATTTTAATCTGCTTAGCTTCCTGGTCAATTGTCAAGCTGTCAAAGTTTGAATCCACCAAAAACGTATCGGATTCCTGTTGCAGTTGGCTCAGTAACGCCAACAACGCCTTTGCGTCGGCTGGTTTTGCAAGCCGGAAATCTACTTCTTCACCCATTCAGTTCTCCTAATAATTGGTTGGTCAGAGATTCAAACCGATCGCCCTTTGGATCAAATGAAATTGTCCGGACGTTATCCCCCTTTGAATCATCACGTCGAAAAATAATCCGCAAATAGTTTGCCGGAATCTGGTCGGCGACGAATTTCGACCATTCAACAACGTTGACCCCATCACCATTAAAATATTCGTCAAGACCAAGGTCGTCGCCACCCCCCTGTTCCAAACGATACACATCCATGTGATAGAGCGGAATTCTGCCACTCTGATATTCCCGAATAATTGTAAACGTCGGGCTTTTAATGGGTCGCTTAATCCCCAGCCCTTTTCCGAGTCCCTTGGTAAAGGTCGTTTTGCCTGCACCTAAATCCCCATCTAACAGAATGAGGTCTCTTGGCGCCAATAAAGGGGCTAACTTTTCACCAATCGCCATTGTTTGGTCGGCCGACGTTACCGTTAATGTATTTGTCAATTGATCATCACTTCCGTACTAAAATGTTAAGAAACGTTCTTGTTATCTTCATCATATCATAGCAGGCCAGACATCGTTCGTCGGTGACCGATAATGACATTCTTTGCCAGACTTCATCCTCTCTGGCGGAAAAACATCTTCACGATTCCCAAAATCAGATCCCCATAACAAAAAATTGCCAGAGCCACCTAATCAAAAATGATTATGCACGTCTGGCAACTGATTTAATTTCAGGCAACACAAAAGTTCATTTTACAAATCGTTTATAGCTTATCTGCCCGACTTACGACTTATCGGCAACGGCTTCAACGGCGGTAATAATTGCCACCTTATAAACGTCATCCTCACTCGTCCCACGGGAAAGATCATTAACCGGCTTGTTAAGCCCTTGAAGCAGTGGTCCTAAGGCTTGGAAGCCGCCTAAACGTTGCGTAATCTTGTAACTGATATTACCAGCATTCAAGTCTGGGAAAATAAAGACGTTGGCGTGGCCAGCAACTTTTGAACCAGGCGCCTTTTTCTCGGCAACGGAAGGCACAACCGCAGCGTCAAATTGTAATTCACCATCAATTGGAACGTCCGGTGCTTTTTGTTGGGCCAGCTTGGTGGCTTCCTGCATCTTGGTTACCATGTCGCCCTTAGCCGATCCCTTGGTGGAGAAACTCAAGAGTGCCACTTTAGGATCAATGTCGAATAATTTGGCAAATTCAGCACTCGTAACTGCAACGTCGGAAACCCCTTCAGCATCCAGATCCATGTTAATTCCGGCATCAGCGTAGAGGTATCTCAAATCGTCTCGAATGAGCAGGAACGACCCGCTGATCAACTTAATACCAGGCTTTGTTTTAATAATTTGGAGAGCTGGCCGGACCGTATCACTGGTTGGATGATTGGCACCGGAAACCATGCCGTCAATTTTATCCATGTAAACCAAAGTTGTCCCAAAGTAGTTGGGGTCTTTCAACCAGTCACGCGCTTTAGTTTCATCGGTTTTACCCTTGCGGCGTTCAACGATTGCGGCGACCATCGCGTCAATTTGATCCTTAGGCTGGTTCAGGTAGTCCATGATTTCAACACCGGTTAGATCGATATTGGCATCACCGGCAACCTTTTGCACCTCATCGGCCGTTCCAAGAACAACCGGCTTAATTAGCCCATCTTTAGCTAGCCGGCTGGCAGCACCAAGAATCCGGGCGTCATTACCTTCAGGAAAAACAATGCTGATATTTTTCCCGGTGATTTTCTGCTTAAGACTATCAAATAGTTCCATGACATAATCCTCCAATTCATGCATTCACATGCAAATTACCTTGTATTAAGATGTCTGGGTGACCTTCTCCGGCAATTGCCAGTTAATCGGCTCCTCACCCATCGCGACCAAGGCTTCGTTGGTTTTTGAAAATGGCTTCGAACCAAAAAATCCTCGATTCGCGGATAATGGGCTTGGATGGGCCGACTGCAAGACAACGTTGGTATCAGTGTCAATCAGCGAAATCTTATCCCGAGCTGCTCTTCCCCATAAAATAAAGACAACTGGTTGTTCACGGGCGGACAACTTTTTGATTGCGGCGTCCGTTAACTGCTCCCAGCCCTTTCCCTTATGAGAAAAGGCCTGGCCATTTCTGACCGTCAAGACCGAGTTCAACAACAGAACCCCCTGCTTGGCCCAGCTGACTAAGCATCCATGTGAAACCGGCTTAATTCCGAGATCAGACTGAAGCTCCTTATAAATATTTTGCAGCGACGGTGGAATTTTCACCCCCGGCATCACTGAAAAGCTTAACCCTTGGGCTTGGTGCGGTTCATGATAGGGATCCTGTCCCAAGATCACAACTTTTACCTTGCTGAAAGGCGTCAGCTTGAACGCCTCAAAGATATGATTCATATCCGGATGAATATATTGCGTTTTATATTCGGATATTAAAAATTGGCGTAACTGCTGATAATAAGTTTTTTCAAATTCCGGTTGTAAAACATCCCACCAGTCATTTTTTATAAACGGTTTCATTCCCAACACCTCACGTTTTATTCTACCATATCCATTTCCAAATAACATCAGCGTATCTCGATTGAATCCGTGGTAAAATGGTCATATTAAACGAAAAGGAAATGTCTCTATGAGTCGAAAAATCCAAATTAATTTGTCCGAATTGGACCACACAAGATCATGTCGAATCATTGACGAATATAAAGATACAAAGTACCTAATCGTTGGCAAGTGGGGCCTGGTTTCCGACACGTTTTCCGTTTACTCTCTCACCGGTGAAGTGCTGGCAACTGTCCGCCAACAATCCTTAGGGACAACCCCGCGGTTTGACATCTTTTACCTGCATCAGTTCATCGGCAGTTCGGTCATTCACTTTTCGATGCACTACACAACCCTGTATATCAACGGCATCAATTGGTTGATTATTGGCAACCAAGAAAAGCAGTCCTATACCATTACCCACGGCCGTCAAAAGATTGCCAGCATTAAATCTTACGCCCAGGCTGATCAAGTGATTCGCTTGATGGACGTCGGCGACATTAAGCACGAACCAATCGTCGCGCTTATTGCCGCAATTCTGAATCACCCATCCCTGGTTCATACCGCAAAACTCAATCTTCGAACGTTGGCCAAGTATCCCAAGGGAGTTAAACCATCACTTGGCGAATTTCATTTGTTTAAAAAGTGACCCCTCCCTCAGTCATAATTTAACTAACCCAGCACAAAAAGGAGCAATTTGGCGCACAAAGCCGAATTGCTCCTTTCATTTATCCTAACCTAATAGTGCTTCATAACTCGTTCAATTGACCGTTTCTCGTCACGGCGCTTAATGGTTTCTCGCTTATCGTACTCGCGCTTTCCTTTAGCGACCCCAATCAACGCCTTGGCAAACCCCTTTTTCAAATAGACCTTCAAGGGGACAATAGTGACCCCCTTGTCTTGGGTTGCCTGGGCAAGTTTACGGATTTCTTTTTTGTGAAGCAACAGCTTCCGATTTCGGAGCGGATCATGGTTAAACTGATTGCCCTGAGCATATTCGCTGATGTGAACATTCATCATATAAGCTTCGCCATTACGAATCTGGACAAAACCATCCTTTAGGTTGATCCGCCGGGCACGAATCGATTTAATTTCAGTTCCGGTGAGAACAATGCCCGCTTCATAAGTCTCAAGAATCGAATAATCGTGACGGGCTTTTTTGTTCTGCGCCATCAGGTTATCGTTATTTTGCTTATGCTTTCCTTTGGCCATCTCATCACCTACTTTTTTTGATCTTTATTTTTTTCGCCGGTTTGATTGATTCTTGGAATTCCGGTTATTCCGATTATTTCGCTGACCACCATGGTTATTACTCTTACTAAAGTGAATATTAGCCCCACCGTGGTTGTTATTATTGTTGTTACCCCGCCGGTCATTATTATGGCGGTGATAATTTTCCTTTGGAAGGTAATTACTGGTTGGCGTGCTCTGTGGATTGACAATGTCAAAGTCAACGGCGCTTTGTTCAATGTCAACATTAACAACTTTAACCCGAATTGGCTGGCCCATCTTATAAGTTCGATGGGTTCGCCGGCCAACCAGTGCCATGAACTGTTCAACGTACTGGTAGTAGTCGTCATCCATTCGGCTGATATGAACTAAGCCCTCAACCGTATTTGGCAGTTCGATAAACAGGCCAAACTTCATTACTGAACTGACGGTACCGTCAAACTCTTCGCCAATATGGTCGGCCATGTATTCGGCCTTCTTCATGGCGTCGGTATCCCGTTCCGCATCAACGGCCCGTCGTTCATATTCAGAAGTTGTGGTGGCAATTTCATCAAGAACGTTGGCATACTTTTTCTTCGTCTCATCATTGATCCCGTTATCTTCGTAATAGTGGATCATCCGATGAACCATGGTATCTGGATACCGGCGAATTGGTGACGTGAAGTGGGTGTAAAATGGTGCGGCCAAGCCAAAGTGACCCAGTGATTGATCAGCGTAACGCGCCTGCTTCAAACTTCTTAACAGCATAACCGAAACCATGGTCTCTTCAGGCTTGCCAGCCACTTTTTTTAAAATATTTTGCAGCGTTTTTGGTTGAATATGTTCTGGATCTCCCTTAACCGTGATCCCAAAAGCGGTCAGTGTTTCAAAGAAGGTCTTAATTCGATCGGCGTCCGGCTGTTCATGGACCCGGTAAATAAACGGCACGTGTTTTTCGGAGTAGTGACGCGCAACCGTTTCGTTGGCGGCCAGCATGAAGGATTCAATCATCTTTTCGGCTAAGCCCCGAACGCGCAGCTTAATGTCGATTGGGTGGCCCTTTTCGTCGACAATGATTTCTGCTTCGTTGTCGTCAAAGTCAATGGCCCCCCGCGCATGACGGTGCTTATACAGAATTCGATGAAGTTCGCCCATTTGTTCAAACATGGGAACCAGATCCTTGTATTCATCCATGGTCTTTTGATCGTGAGATTCAAGAATTTTGTTAACGGCGGTATATGTCATTCGAGCCTTCGAACGCATCAAACTCGGGTGAATGCGGTGCTTAATCACATTCCCGGACTGATCGATTTCCATGTCACAGCTCATGCAAAGACGCAGTTCGCCCTCATTCAGCGAACAAATTCCGTTTGACAATCGCCGGGGCAGCATTGGAATCACCCGGTCAGTTAAATAAACCGAGGTGCCCCGTCGAAAGGCTTCTTTGTCGATGGCACTGCCTGGTTGAACATAGTGACTGACGTCCGCAATGTGAACACCCAGATGATAATTGCCATTCGGTAACTTCCAAACGGTCACCGCATCATCCAAATCCTTGGATGACTCGCCATCGATGGTAACCAAGTCCTGGTCAGTAATATCTTCACGACCAACCTTTTCAGCATCGGTAACGTGATCTGGAATTGCGTCGGCAGCTTGCAGCACATCTTCCGGAAATTCTGCGGGAATGTTATGCGCATAGACAATCTGAAGAATGTCAATTCCAGGATCGTCAACTGATCCAATAACCTCATCGGCAATCCCAACCATGTAGTCGGGATGCTCAGCATTGGGATATTCCACAATTTGGGCGGTTACAACTTCACCCGGCGTTGGCTTGAGACCAACGTCATTGATGTAAAACTTATACTTCGCAATTTTTTTATCAGTGAGTTTGACTTCACCGAAGTACTTGCGATTCTCGGTCTTGGAAAACGCGCCAACGACCTGTTTGTATTTCCGGTCAGTAATGGCCGTGACCTTACCTTCGGGGCCCCGATCAGATCCGGGAGCGGCGGGTTTGACAATTTCCATGTCAACCGTATCGCCGTTGAGGGCATTCATTGTGTTATCTGGGGCAATATAGGCATCTGATTCAGTGTCATCATAAGCCACAAAGCCGAATCCCTTATCATTGGCGTGAAAAACCCCGCTTAATTTTTGTTTGTCAGGATTAAGTTGAAACTTCCCATCATCGGTCACGACCGCTAAGCCGTCACGCTCCAAACCAGCAAGTTCTTGGACAATGAGCTTAAACGCTGACGAGCCATGGTACCGTAAAACATCGGCAATTTTCTCAACTGAGAATTCATTGTCGGGATAAGTCCGCAGTACGTTTTCAATTTGAGTTTTTAATTCTTTATCTTGCAATCTGTATTCCTCGTATTATTCATAAAGTTTAGTCAAAAAATTACTTAAATCTGCTTCCAGCTGCTGATGAGCCGAGTTAACGGTAATCATATGTGAGGCATCCGGGTATTCGTGATAGGTAACGTGGGTATTCACCAACTGATCTTTCACTAACTGGCTGCTCTGTGGATTGACAATTTCATCCTTGAGTCCCTGACCAATGAAGTATGGCTGGTGAATTTTAGGAAGATCCTTGGCAACCGTAGCACTAAAGGCACTAATTTGGGCCAGCAGATCATCAATATGATCATCCAGCCATTGCAGGTTATCCGCCATGATGGCTGGATCCGTTTTATAGCGCAAATAGTTCGCTTTAGCCATCTGCATAAACGTTTGGTGAACGCTGAACTGACGCTTGCGCACGATTGGCGAACCAAACGAGCCGCCACCAACTAAATCGGGCGTCATTTCCAATGCCCGGGCCGCAAAAATCCCCCCAAGAGAAATCCCAAAAATACTGATTTGTGTGAACCCCTTACTACGCATGAAATCAATGGCTTTCTGGGTATCCTGCCACCAGATTTCCGGGGAGCCCTGCAAAATGATATCTTTGAAATCAGGTGTGCCGTGGCCGGTCAAAAGCGGCGCGTAAATTGAATAATCGCTTCGTTCCAGCCGGCGGGCGAGCAGGCGCACGTCGACCGGTCCACTAGCGAAAGCGTGCATGAGTATAATTGCTTTGGGGCCGTGTTCGAAGTAAAAAGACGTCGTTGGTGCTTGCATCATCTATCATTCCCTTCTGCGTTCCATACTCAATTATAATAAAAATCCCCCTGTATTTAAACAGGAGGATTAAATACTAATGAGATGATACCCAAACGAGTCCTAATGAAATCAAGAAAAAGATGATTCCTAAAACCAGGGTTGTTTTCTGCATGAATGCTTCAAAACCACGGGGCTTCTGCTTGGCAAACAAGTCATCAGCGCCACCAGTTAAGGCAGACATGGCGTCATTAGTCTTTGATGGTTGCATTAAAACTGCGATTGTAATCAAGACACAATCGATCAATAGTAATGTGATCAATAAGTTATACACGATACAGCCTCCTACCGTCAATCGGCTTAATACTACTCCTACTAAGTTAACACATTTATGCAGTTTATTCCACACTTACCATTAACTTTCTGAGGTCAAGCGGGTCAACGTTTCGGTGATTCGGTGCTGATTTTTGGTGGAAACATTGATATAAAGCGTGTCCCCCCACCGAAGCGGTGTCTGCCCGGACGGGACAATTTCAATGCCATTTCGAACGATCTTCGTCAATAATGATCCCGCCGGCCAATTAATCTGGCGAACCAGCTTGCCATCAATTTGTGAACCGGCAAAAACCGGCTTGGTAATTTGAACGGTTCTGCCCAAATCGTTGGCCTTTGTATTTTGAAGTAATTGTTGAAGCATTGCGTAATAGACCGGCTTGCCGTTTAAAGCGTCCAACACGCCATAGGCAACCAGGGAAACGACTGCCAGCCCAAGGAGGTGTGTAAGCGTGCCAACCATCTCAGTGATGAGTAGAATTGCTGTAAACGGGGCCTTACTGATGGCCGCAAAGTATCCGGCCATCCCCATGATCACAAAGCTGGAGAAGTATTCTGGGCTGACCCAGCCAATGGCGATCGCCAGGCTGCCGACAATCGCCCCAATTAGGCCGCCAAGGCACAGAATTGGCAGGAAAATACCACCGGGCAGGCCACTGCCATACGAAATCATTGAAAAAATAAATCGGATCAGGAAAAATCCACACAATACAATCGTCGAATAACCCGCCGCATTCAGGTGAACAATAATGTCACTCCCACCGCCAAGTAATCGGGGAAAGAACATGCCTAACGGGATCACCAAAAGTAACGGGATCACGCCATCCAAATACCATGGGAGACGCCCAATTTTTTGATACCAGGCACTGACCCGTAAAATAACCATTTGGTAAAAGCGGCCAAGGATTCCCAGGATGATGCCCAGGATCACGACCCAATAAAAGTATTGCAGCGGCATTGGATTGCTTTTCATATACAAGACGGGCTTAAGGCCAAATACATAGGTGGCAACCATATCGGAAGTCACCGCCGACGTGAGTGAAATCACCCAAATATTCGTGGAAAAGTTATGATAGATTTCTTCCAGCACAAATAACGTACTGGCAATCGGAGCATTGAACGCCGCACTGAGTCCCGCAGCTGCCCCACTTGAAATCAGGACTTGCCGATCGAATCCGACCTGCTTGGTGAAGTGAGCCACTCCCTGTCCAAGGGTTGACCCCAGTTGAATGGAGGGACCTTCACGGCCAAGATATAGGCCACTACCGATGGCCAAGATCCCGCCGATAAATTTCCGCCAGAGAACCGACCACCAGCGATAATCAATTTCGCCGAGCAGCTGACCTTCAACCTGCGGAATCCCAGATCCCTTAATATCAGGCTGCTGGTGCAGCAACCAGCCGACGAACAAACCGATGGCGAGGTTAATAACAATCGCGATCAATGCATCCACCGGATGAGCGAGAATCCCGGTATACAATCCCTTCATAACCGCCATCATATGCTGAATCGCCCACCGAAACATCGAAACAGCGGTGCCAGCGAGAATCCCGACAACAATCCCACTGGTGATTGTTTTGATTTGTGACATTTTGTAACTACCGTGTACTTGCACTTTTAACGCATCCTTCAATCAATTCTGATATTAATCATATCACATTGATCAAAATTTCCGGGCAATTTTTGGGCCGACTAATGCCAATAAGAGTCCCAACCCAATCATTTGGCTTTTCTTGGTGCCTGCATCACCAGTTTGCGGGAGACGGGCCACGCTGTGCTGACGACCGGCACGGCGGTGCGTCCGAGATTGGTGACGACGGTTCAAGGACCGGCCGTGGTGACGTTTCAATCGACGCCCTTGCTTTGCACGTTTATGGCCATTCTTTTTAACGTGATGTTTCTTTGTCTTGGTAGATTTCGCGGTCCGTTTATGAGCTGAATTTTTCTTAACATTCACCCGCTCAGCATCCTTGGAACCGTTATCTGCCAGTGTCTGACTTGCAGCGGGCGGGTTTGAAATCGCCGTCGTCTGGCTGTTAGCGGCTGGGACGGGTTTAACGGATTCAACGTGATCCTTGGCATATCGAATAGTAACGTCAGCCGGGAACAGCGAATCGAGTTTAACAATGCCTCCTGGATTGCCGACCACGTGGTAGCCTGGAATCACTTGAGCAGTATACGACAATGAATTACCAAATTTTCCGGTCAGTTGGGTCGTTGCCAACGCAGCCCCACTTTCATCGACCGCCCTAACTTTAAGAGTAACCGCTTTTCGCCGATAGTGGAGGACATGGCGATTTTGATCGTTGTCAAGGGTCGTCTTTTCCAAATCATAACCAAACAATTCGAAATTTTCATGCTGGAGCTTTTCAGCTGTTGTATTCATCGATTTTGAATATATTTCAGCTCCGGTTTCGTCGACTGCCTGGACCAGAAATTTCTTCGGCTGAGAAGCAGTATTCTTATTATCTTTCGTATTCTTTGCTGCTTGATGTTTGTGTTGATGCGATTTCTTATTTTTATTGGTCTTGGATTTTTGGTGACCCGATTTTGCAACACCCTGTTCCCTATCAGCATTTGGGGAGGTGACAGGCTGATCCGCTCCGTTTTCGACGGGCTGTTTCAAATCCTGGCCGGTTGACTGCGGTTTTTGGGCTGGCAATGTTGCCGGATCCTTTTTCTTATCATCAGTTTGTGAACGACTGTTTCCGGTTTGTTTTGGGTCTTGTTTTCGCCAGAGTCTTTGCCGGATTTTTGTGCCAAAATTTTCCCCTGTTTTGAGTCTTGAGGAGTTTCGCCGGTTTTGACACCGTCAGTTTTGGATGGGCTAACAGTTTGATCCGAATGACTAACTTTACCGTTCTTGATGGCGGACTCGCTAGAATGACCATCTTTGTCGGTTATCCCAGCTTGAACGGCCTGCTTGGACAGGCTTGATGATTCCGGATTAACTGCTAGTTGGCCTGCTTCAGCGTCCTTTGTCAATTCCCGACTTGGTTGATGGGCATCGACGACTACGGCCTTCTGGTCGTGGCTAACCGTAACCCCAGATGTTGATTCAGGCTTATCAGCCGAGACGGATTTCTTCGTTTCTGGTTGGGGGCTCATTGCTTTCGTAGAAGTTGTGGGCTTTTCCTGAGAGTTTTGATCAGTTTTTGCCACTTTTGAATCGATCGTTTCATCGGTCTTTTTCAAACCACTTTCTGAGGTGCCGACTTTTGGATTAGTTGGTTTGAGGGCTTCTGGTTTTGGGGTTGCCAGTTTTGGCGCTTGAGGGGTTGCCGTTGCTGGTTTTTCTGGTGAAATTGCTTTTGGATTAACCTTTTGATAGTGAGCCTCAACAACCTCGCTTACACTTGAAATTTTATTAACTAATCGTGGCCCATTTTTTGAGATATACCCAGGGATTGTAGGCAAATCAACCTTGTAGGAACCCCCAACTGTTAGTGGCAAGTGATTAAGAAGCAGATCATCTTTAATAATTGTTCCCGTTTCATCAACAAATCTTACCGTAAGGGTGGCTTGCTTTCCATCGTACTCGACATAATAGATCCCCTTTTTTGAATCAGCTTGAGTATATTTGATCTGCGTTAATCGCGGAATATAGCCTTCAACTGGTTCAACTTCATATAAAATTGAAGATCCCTCATGACCCGTTAAAGGCTCATGTTCTATAAAATTCTGCTCACGATTTCCATCCGAATTTTTCGAATTGAGTCTGGCCGCAATCATAACACTCCACGTCTTCGCCCCCTCATCAGTCACCACGACTCGTTGCTGGGGAGCCTCCGCGGCATGGCTCATCGCCGGGGTCATCAAACTCATCAATCCAACTGAAAACAATAATAACTTTTTCAAACTAAAAACCTCCATTTTGTATGCTTAATATTAAATACGCAAAATGGAGGTAAAGTTCTTGAATTAAATTTTAAACCAACAAAAAAGACCGCATCACTGCGATCCTTTTCATACTCTTAAAAATTACTTGTTTTGAATGTCTTCGCGAGCTTGTTCTGAAAGGTTATAGAATGAGTGAATTCCTTTGTATTCAGAAACATCGCCAAGTTGATCTTCAATTCTCATCAATTGATTGTACTTAGCAATTCGTTCGCCACGGCTCATTGAACCAGTCTTGATTTGGCCAGCATTAAGGGCAACAACCAAGTCAGCAATCGTGGTATCTTCAGTTTCACCTGAACGGTGTGAAATGATCGCCGTGTAACCTGCTTCACGAGCCATTTCAACGGCACGGACGGTTTCAGTCAAGGTACCGATTTGGTTCAACTTGATTAAGATGGCATTGGCAACGCCCATCTTGATACCCTTCTTAAGGTAATCGGTGTTGGTAACAAACAAATCATCACCAACGATTTGAACTTTCTTGCCAAGGCGCTTAGTAGCCATCTGCCAATCTTCCCATTCGTTTTCATCGAGTGGATCTTCAATTGAGATAACTGGGTATTTGTCAACAATGCCTTCAAGTAAAGTAACAAATTCGTCAGCAGTGTATGACTTGCCGTCACCCTTTAAGTCGTACTTCTTAGTTTCAGTATTGTAGAATTCTGATGCGGCACAGTCAAAGGCAATCGCAATGTCTTTACCTGGCTTGTAGCCGGCACGTTGGATAGCTTCAACAAGGATTTCAAATGGTTCCTCGTTGTTCTTCAAATCAGGTGCGAAACCACCTTCATCACCAACGGCAGTTGAGTAACCGCGTTCGTTCAACAAGTTCTTCAAGTTATGGAATGTTTCTGAACTCCAACGGATGGCTTCCTTAATTGAAGGTGCACCAACTGGCATAATCATGAATTCCTGGAAGTCAACCTTGTTGTTGGCATGCTTCCCACCATTGATAACGTTAAGCATTGGGGTTGGCAACAGGTGAGCGTTAAATCCGCCAAGGTAATTGTACAATGGCATTTCCAACTCATCAGCAGCGGCACGAGCAGCAGCAAGTGAAACGCCAAGAATTGCGTTAGCACCCAGCTTACCCTTGTTAGGAGTTCCGTCCAATGCGATCATGGCTTTATCAATTGCCAATTGATCAGTAACGTCATAGCCAACGATTTCTTTGGCGATAATGTTATTTACATTGTCAACGGCCTTTGTAACGCCTTTGCCCATGTAACGGTCCTTGTCACCATCACGGAGTTCAACAGCTTCGTGTTCACCGGTTGAAGCACCAGAAGGAACAATTCCGCGACCCATTGCACCTGCTTCAGTATATAATTCAACTTCAACAGTTGGGTTACCACGAGAGTCGAGAACCTCACGGGCATAAATATCAGAAATAATTGACATATTTTTTTCTCTCCTTAGCGAAAGTTGTGACCTTTTAAACAAGGTTCAACTCAATTTTATTAGTTTACCGCCCAAGTTTCAACATAAAACTGGAATCTTATCTTATTTTTGTAAAAAGTTTGCAAGATTCAGGAACGAATCGGGTTTCAAACTCGCTCCACCAGCCAAAACGCCATCGATATCGGTCTGAGCCATAATATCGTCAGCATTTTCATCATTCACACTACCACCATATAACACCCGAATCTGATTGGCAATGTCATCTGAATACAAATCAGCGATTGTTTGACGAATCAGATAACAGCCCTCTTCGGCTTCATCGGTGCTGGCGGTTTTGCCGCTGCCAATCGCCCAGCTTGGCTCGTAGGCTAAAATAATCGTTTTTGCCTGATCACTGGTGACCGATTTTAATGCATTGGTAACCTGACTAACCACCCAAGAAATGCGGTCGGCCGATTGACGACGACTCATCGTTTCATCACAACAAATAATCGGCGTCAGGTGATTACGGAAAGCCGCGTGAACCTTTTTGTTGATAATATCATCGGTCTCGTTAAAATACTTGCGTCTCTCCGAGTGACCAATAATCACGTGGGTAACACCCATTTCGTTGAGGGCTGCGGGACTCGTTTCCCCGGTGTAGGCCCCGGTATCTTCATAAAAGCAATTTTCGGCTGCGATAATAAGCGGTGAATCAGCATTGTGCTTGATCATACTTTCCAAAAACAATGGTGATGCGGCAATACAGGTCTCAGTCACTTTTGGATCAGGAAGCTTGCCCTTGATATCGTCAAGAAAGGCCACGGCCTCATCCACCGATAAGTTCATTTTCCAATTACCGGCAACGAACGGAATCCTCATATTCAAATCATTCCTTTACAATTAATAGCTTAAAATTATTGTACCAAAAGAAAGACCAAAAACCACGGATTAACACAGTCCCAATTTGTCAGGATCATAAAAAAATCCCGTCAAAGCGGGATTTTTCTATGATTATTTATTATCGATAGCAGCGATTCCTGGAAGGGTCTTTCCTTCAAGATACTGAAGTGATGCGCCACCACCGGTTGAAATATGGGTCAGTTTGTCAGCAACGCCGAGTTGTTTAACGGCAGCAGTTGAATCACCACCACCAACAATGGTTGTTGCGTCAGTTAATGAGCCAAGGAACTCACCAACTTTAAGGGTTCCCTGAGCAAAGTTTGCCATTTCGAATACGCCCATTGGGCCATTCCAAACAACCGTTTTCGCGTCACGAAGAACCTTTTCAAAGGCATCAATTGACTTTGGACCGATGTCCAGTGCCATCCAGCCATCGTCGATATCGCCTTCGACAACCTTGTGTTCAGCATCGTTGTTAAAGCTCTTAGCTACAACGTTGTCAGTTGGCAGAACAATCTTGTCGCCGCCCTTTTCAAGGATGTTCTTAGCAACTTCAATCTTGTCCTTTTCAACCAATGAGTCACCAACTTTAATTCCCTTAGCAGCATAGAATGTATAAGTCATCCCACCACCAATGATGATCTTGTCGGCTTTGCTCAATAAGTTGTCGATAACCCCAATTTTATCAGAAACCTTGGCGCCACCAAGAATGGCAACAAATGGGCGTTGTGGATTGTTAACAGCTTCGCCTAAAAATTGGATTTCTTTTTCCATTAAGAAGCCGGCGGCAACTGGCTTACCAGCCTTGTGCATTGCTTCGGCAATTCCAACGTTTGAAGCGTGTTGACGATGCGCAGTCCCAAATGCATCGTTGATGTATTCGTCACCTAATGAAGCCCAGTATGCGCCAAGCTTGGCGTCATTTCCAGATTCACGCTTAACGTATTCACCGTTTACAACGTCCTCATAACGCGTATTCTCAACCAAAAGCACACTGCCATCAGTCAAGTTGTTAACGGCATCTTCAAGCTGCTTACCTTCAGTGACAGGAACAAAGGTCACTGGTTTGTTCAGCAAGTTTGAAAGGCGTTCGGCAACGGGGCGCAAAGAAAGACCCTTTTTGTCTTCTTCCTTCTTAATCCGGCCTAAATGTGAGAATAAAATGGCCTTGCCCTTATGATCCAAAACAAATTTGATTGTTGGTAATGCAGCCTGGATTCGGTTGTCATCACCAATAACGCCATCCTTAATCGGAACATTAAAGTCAACGCGCATCAAGACTTTTTTGCCCTCAAGATCTAAATCAGAAACTGTTAATTTTGCCAATTTAGGAACCTCCTACATACAATATTGTTTGTGATACTTAGAACATGCACTTAGATAACAAAAGACGGAGAAGACACCCTCCTCCGCCGATTGCCTACGTTAATTATTAAAGTGAAGCAAACTTCAACAAGGTACGAACCATGTTGCAAGTGAAGCCCCATTCGTTATCATACCAAGCAACGGTCTTAACAAGTTGGTCGTCACCAGCAGTTGTAACTTCAGTTTGAGTTGGGTCAAATACTGAACCATGGTTGTCATCGATAATATCAGTTGAAACAATTTCATCATCGTTGTAACCAAATGCTTCGTTATCAACAGTGTGCTTCTTCATAGCTTCGTTAACTTCGTCAGCAGTTACTTTCTTATCAAGAACTGTAACCAATTCAGTTAATGAACCATCAATAACGGCAACCCGTTGTGCGTGGCCCATAACCTTACCGTCAAGATCTGGAATAACCAAACCAATTGCCTTAGCAGCACCAGATGAATGAGGAATCGTGTTTGCGCTGGCAGTACGGTTGTTACGACGCTTCTTAGTCTTAGGACCATCAAGAATTTGTTGTGATGCAGTAAATGCATGAACAGTTGTCATAGTACCAACTTTAACACCGAATTCTTTGTTCAAGAAGTAAAGCATTGGTGCCAAGCAGTTAGTGGTACATGAACCAGCTGAAACGATAACATCGTTTGAGTTAAGAACGTCCAAGTTAACACCAGGAACAACGGTCTTGATAGGACCAGCAGGTGCTGAAATCAAGACCCGCTTTGCGCCGGCATTGATATGAGCTTGAGCTTTTTCTTCGGATGTGTAAAAACCAGTACATTCAAGAACGAAGTCAACGCCATCGTTTTTAACCCAAGGAAGGTTAGAAGCATCTTTTTCAGCGTAAACCGGAATTTCTTTACCATCAACAACGATACCCTTGTCAGTTGATGAAACCTCGCCAGGGAAACGGCCATGGGTTGAATCATACTTCAAAAGGTAAGCCAACATTGAAGGAGTTGTTAAATCGTTAATTGCGGCAACTTCGATTTCATCGGAGTGTAATTCGTGAATTCGCTTGAATGCCAGACGGCCAATACGGCCAAAACCATTAATACCAATCTTTACAGTCATACTGTGTTTTCCTCCTTTAGGAAATAAGAAAATATTATCAGTAATACAATCCACATCGTACCACTAATTGAAAACAAAGTCAGCACCCTTTGTGAACCTAATCTCAATGCGGGCGCATCGAGTAAATTGAAATATTACCCAAATACGAGTATAGCAGACCCCCAAATAATTGCAACGAGTTCCGGTGCTAGTAACCGCTTTCACTAACACCTTTTTAATTTCACTTGAAAAATGTCGCAAGTTCTAGTATATTGGTATAGTAAGTTTTGTTACAACAACTGATTTGCGCTTGTAGTGTAATGGATCGCACGTAAGATTCCGGTTCTTGAGATGAGGGTTCGATTCCCCCCAAGCGCACTAGGCACCATCATCGAGCATCAGTTAAAAGCGCCATTTTGAAAGTCGTTTTTGAGGTGTACCCCCAAAGTTAAAGTAAATA
>NZ_AZFZ01000036.1 GCF_001435895.1 Lentilactobacillus parafarraginis DSM 18390 = JCM 14109
TTTTCATCCAACTATGGGGGTTCACTTCACCGGCTTCTTGATCGGAATAGGCTGTTTCTTGGAGAAAAACAACTTGAAATTGATATAGGTAATCTTTAGCAACCGATTCAATTTGACTGTGTTCGAGTACTTCCATCGTGTAATCCCTCCATCTAAAAAGCAATCAATCTCTCTCTTAACAGCAGCCATGCCAAACGACTCGTTCACCAGGTGGCCATTTGGTACTTTTGGTGGTCATTTGGCTGCAAATTTAGAATAGCACTTCAGTAAGGCCGGATGGCCGATCTTTACAAACTGGTACAGAATTTTTACAAACTTTTACATCACATTTCGAACTCACAAAAATGTAAGCGCTTGATTAATCCGACAAAATAGGGTATATTATCGTCGATGGTGTATCGATACACCTAATTTGATTAGGGTATCGATTCGTTACTCAGCAGACCTATTATTAGGAGGCATTATCATGACAACGTTTAATCAGCAGAGTTTTTCCCTCACTGGAAAGGTCGCCCTCATCACGGGCGGTGCTGAAGGCCTTGGGAAAAACTATTCCATTGCGTTATCCATGTACGGCGCCGATATCTTTATTGTCAGTCGCTCGGACCGCGGATGGGAAGAGACGCGAAAAATTGTTGAACAAAACGGCCAACGAATCAGCTTTTTGGCCAAGGACATTACCGAAGAAGGCGCGGCAGCCGAGATCGTCGCGGCCGTCATGAAGGCATTTGGCCACCTGGACATTTTGGTCAACAATGCCGGCATGCAAGTCCGCAATGACGTTCTTGAATTTAAAGACGCGGACTGGCAGAAGGTGATCAACCTCAACCTCAATGCGCTCTATTACCTGTCGCATGAAGCTGCCAAAGTGATGGCCAAACAGAACAGCGGCAAAATTATCAATATTGGTTCGATGCAATCCTACCGGGCCGGCAAATTTATCTTTCCTTATACCGCCAGTAAGCATGCCGTTCTCGGCCTCACCAAGGCATATGCCGACGCATTGGCCAAATACCACATTCAAGTCAACGCCCTGGCCCCCGGTTACATCAAAACCAATATGACCAAACCACTGCAAGATGATCCAGTTCGCGGTCCTGAAATTAAGGAACACATTCCATCCGGAGAATGGGGTGTGCCCGAAGAATTAATGGGCCCGATGGTATTTCTTGCCAGTCAGGCTTCCGACTATGTCACCGGGGTCATGCTGCCGGTGGATGGCGGGTACCTGCTTAGATAGATAAGGTGAGTTGAAAGTTTCGAACGATTAGTAACGCTTATTTCTGGTTTGTTGGTCACGCATAGTTTTGAAAGGATGTTCACCATGCCATTACTAATTGTTGCGCTTGGGGTGGCGCTGTTGGTATTTCTAATCACAGTTGTCAAACTCAACACATTTTTGTCCCTCATTATCACGTCATTTATCGTTGCCCTTTTACTCCAGATTCCGGTCGCCAAAATTCCGCTAAGCATTGAAACCGGGATTGGCGGCCAGCTTGGCCATTTAGCCGTCATCTTCGGGTTCGGTTCCATGCTTGGAAAGTTGGTATCCGACTCCGGTGGCGGTTACCGGATCGCCCACACCCTCATCGAAAAATTTGGTAAACGTCACATCCAAATTGCCGTTGTGCTGGCCTCATTTATTGTTGGCTTGGCCCTCTTCTTCGAAGTTGGGTTGGTGGTCCTGCTGCCAATTATCTTCGTAATTGCCCGGGAAATTGATTTGCCATTGATGTACTTGGGAATTCCGATGGCTGCCACTTTGAACGTCACCCATGCGTTTCTGCCGCCACATCCCGCACCAACCGCAATTTCGGGCATCTTTCACGCCCCATTGGGACAGGTTCTCTTAATCGGAATTCTCGTGTCGATTCCAACAATCATCGTCGCGGGACCACTATTTAACATGTTTCTTCATAAGGTTTACCCAAAGGTCTACCGAAAGGATATTGATATCAGCACCTTGGGCGAATTCAAGGAATTCCAGCTGGATGAAACGCCTGGATTCGGCATTAGCGCCCTCACCGCCATGATGCCGGTCATTCTGATCGCGCTGGCCACCATCTGTGAATTCCTCCTGCCAAAGGGCAATCCGATTAACGAGACGATTCAGTTCATCGGAGCTCCGGATGCGGCAATGCTGATTGCGCTGGTATTTGCGGTCTACACAATGGGCCTGGCCCGGAATAAAAAAATGGCCGAAATCAGCAATTCGATGGTCACCGCTATCAAGCAGATTGCAATGATGCTGCTGATTATTGGTGGTGGCGGCGCGTTCAAACAGGTGCTTATGGACGGTGGAATTGCCAAATATATCTCTGACATTTTCACCCAAATGAACATGTCGCCGCTCATTGCCGCGTGGTTGGTTGCTGCTTTGCTGCGAGTTAGTCTGGGCTCAGCAACCGTTGCCTCACTGACGGCCGCCGGACTTGTTGCGCCGTTGATTGCCCAAACCGGGGCTAATCCAGTATTGATGGTGTCGGCAGTCGGTGCCGGATCCGTCTTCGCTGATCACGTGAACGATGCCGGCTTCTGGATGATTAAAGAATATTTCGGGTTAACCTTAAAGGAAACCTTCTTGTCATGGACCACATTAACCTCCGTTTTGTCGGTCACCGGACTCCTGTCGGTACTTGGCGTCTCACTGTTTTTCTAAATAATTTGAAATTGACATTTTTAAGTTAATTGTGCATTCAGAGTCATGATTCGAGAATGAGCCAATGCCATATTCGAATAAATACAAAAAAATCTAAGATTAGACCCAGTGAGACACCGATTGATTTCAGCTTCTCGCTGGACCTAGTCTTAGATTTTTTCTCAAACTTTTTCTGCCATAACCGCTCTTAGAACGAATGGCCCTTCACTCGGATCGCGGAAATCAATTCAACTGCCTGCAGGACAGCTTTAGGGTGTTGAATCTGTTGCAGAAGCCGTTTCGCAGCCTGTTGTCCCATTTTCTCCGGGTCCTGCTGCATCAGGTCCACCCCGCTGCCGACAAATTGCGACCAATTCCAATCATCAAAGCTAGCTAAGCCAATCCGGTCCGGAAATTCAACTTTTAGTTGTTTGAGCGCCGCTAAGGTTTTGAAAAGCAATGGGCCCATTAAAGACACAATCACCGTTTTCTTAGCGGTATTTTTTAACCGCTCCCGAATTTGATCCGCCAGCCAACGATCCGGATGCCCGACCAGATTCAGCTCGGTCACCACGGTGTCCGTGCCATCAACCGCATTTTTAAACCCCTGAATTCTGGGAATCTGAGCCGAAATGTCAACCGTGGTCCGACTAATCAGTAAAATTTGGCGATAACCCGCTGAAATCAATTCTTCACTCATCTTCTGACTCGCTTCCACGTTGTTCGTCATAATTTTACCAACCGTTGCCGGCTGATCAACCAAGTCACGGTCGACGGTCACAAACGGAATCTTATCGGTTATCAAAAATTGATAATCGCTAAAATGGGACTGGCTGGGTTGAATGATGAATCCATCAACCTGTTGCTCAAGCAGCCGACTAATTCCCTTTCGTTCCTCGACCGCCGAATTATTTGCGTTCAGTAATAAGACGCTATAATCATCGGGCTGGAGTACCTGATAAATGCCACTAAATAACAGTGACGAAAAAACGTTGGAAATATCCCCAACGATAACGCCAATCATTTTTGACTGATCGGTCCTCATCCGCCGGGCTGACGCCGAGGGGTGGTAATGCAACTCCTTAATCACCCGGGCCAGCTTTTCCTGGGTTGAATTGCTCATTTTCGCAAAGTTGCCGTTTAGATAACGGGAAACGGTGGTCACCGAGACACCGGCTGCTTTGGCAACGTCAGAAATTGTCACGTTTTTCATCTATCAATCATCCTCATTTGTTATTTTGAATCATGAAGGGTCACTGAGCCCCCCAGGTGGATTTAGTAATGCTAAGTCAGAACGCCACTTTCTACCAAGACGTAGATCCCGATGGCAATGAAGATAGTTGGAATCAAAATGGCTTCGTAGCGTTCCAATTTCGTTTTGACGTACGGCAACCCGGCGATTCGATAGCCGATATAGCACCAAACACCGGTCATTATCGTAAAGACGATGATCGTGATCACTAACTCCGAAACCGAATATTCAGTAAAGAGCGGAATATAGACCGTCAGATTCCCCGCCCCGTTTGAAATAGTCACCAGGGCAACACTTAGCAATTGCGGGCGAAACCACTTGCCGAGGTGGGCTAACTTGGTTTCCAGCCGCGCTTGTGCTTGAACCGTTCGTCGCGGCGCTTCCGTTTCAGACCTGGGCTGCCGCGCAAAACGGTGGGTCCACCAACGCCGAACGCCGATGAAGATTGGAATGACGCCAAGCCAGCCAACCTGATCAGTCGGCAGAAAGCTCAAACCGTAAGCTGCCAGAACGCTGACCAATACAAGGACTTCAAATCCCAAAAATTGGCCAAAGATAATATCCCGGCGCTTCAGTCGCTCCCCCACTTGGGCGAACCACACTGCCAACACAAACGTATCATCAACGTTGGTGCCAATAAATGACATGATGCTGGTGATCACTGTCCCAAGCATGGCGCATCCTCCCCACTCAACTCTTTGGCGGGCAAGTTAGCTGCTGACCCGTTACTATCAGTATACCGTACTTCGGTCATCCCGCGAATAAAGCCCGGTCGTCAAAAAATGGTCACTCGGTTGAGTGGCCATTTTTTGCTTTTAGCGCTGTGAATCATATAAAAGTCATTTTATTGTTGATCATTTCGGAGACATGGACGATTAACTGTTTACAATTCAGCAAGGGCTTCGTTCAATGATTGTTCGTAAATTTTTAATCCAGCGTGAATCTGCTCTTCGGTTGCCACTAACGGACTCAAGAAGCGGATGACATTGTCGTGGACGCCGGCATTTTCCATAATTAAGCCATGGGAAACCGCGTGTTTAATCAATTTTGAAACCAATTCCGGATAAGGTTCCTTGGTGGTTTGATCCTTAACGAATTCCACCCCAATCATACTGCCGATCCCCCGAACATCCCCGATCACATCATAACGTGATTGAAGATCCTTGAAACCGTCCGACGCAATCTTGCCAATGTTCAAGGCCCGATCAGTCAATTTCGCATCGTGGATAATATCCAAAACTTGGAGTCCGGCCGCACAAGCAAGGGCGTTACCACCAAAGGTACTGCCGACAATCCCTGGTTGAACGCCTTCCATAATGTTGGCCCCAGCGGTTACCGCGGCTAATGGCAGGCCGGCACCGATTGATTTAGCCATTGCGATAATGTCGGGCGCAAAACCATTTTCCTTCCAATAATTCGACACGAACAGTTTTCCAGAACGGGCAAAACCGGTTTGAACTTCATCGGCAACCAGCATAATCCCATTTTCATCACAGATCTTGCGCAGTGCCTTGACGTATTCAAACGGTGCTGGGATAAAGCCACCTTCACCTTGAATTGGTTCAATCACAATTGCGGCAACTTGCTTGGCCGGAACCCCTTGTTCAAAGACATATTGCAACTTATCCAAGTAATATTGAATCGCTTCATCCCGCGAATATCCCTTCGGTGCCCGATAGAGATATGGGAATTCTGCGCGGTTAATACCGCCCATTGCTGGTTCAATGCCGTAAGAATAGGTCTTCTTAGCGGTCATTGTCGATGTCAACGCTGTCCGGCCATGAAAGGCCCCCGAAAAGACAATCACGTCGCCGCGACCGGTAAATGATTTAGCAATCTTCACGGCATTTTCAACCGCCTCGGCACCAGAGTTAACAAACATCGTTTTCTTCTTATCTGCGTTCACGGGTGCGAGTTCATTAATTCGCGCGGCTAGGTCAACGTAATTACGATGAGTGGTGATGTTGATCATGCCGTGGAAAAATTTATCGGCCTGCTTCTTGACCGCGTCGATTACGCGTTGCTGCCCATAACCGACGTTCATAACCCCAACACCGGCAACCCAATCTAAGAAACGATTGCCATCAACGTCTTCAATCATGGCGCCACTGCCGCGATTAATCACGACCGGGTAATTACAAAGAACCGCTGAGGGAACGTTTTCGGTTCGTTTATCCAGAATCTTTTTAGCCTCCGGTCCGGGTAACGGCATGGCAACTTGGGGTAATGAAGCTTGTAATTCGTCTGTTTCGAGCATATGAACAACACACCTTTCTGAATTTGATTAAACCAATGATATGTTTTCTAACATAAAAATCATCAATTGAGTTTGCTGACAAAATTGATTGACTTGATTGATTCAAATATTAGCACCTTTTCAGGGATAATCAAGAGAAAAATGAATTTTATGTTAGATTTATTTACATTTGATTAAATTTTAGTTGCCATATTCTCATATTGAAGCTATACTTTACTCATTCAATGTCATATTAGCTGACATTTATTTTGAAAAGAAACTTTAAATATGAGGAGTGTTGTTCATGCGAGAAAAATTATCCGATACAAGTTACGCTTCAAACCCGACGACAGTGATTCCCCAGCAGCCAAGCGTCTCAGCAGAAGCCGGCAGCGGGCTTAAAGCCAATTCATTATCCTTCTTTGAAATCTTGGGCGAGTCAGTTGCCAACATTGCGCCAACCGCGACGCCGGCAATCACCATTCCAGTGGTCTTCGCGCTCGCTGGAAACGGCACCTGGATCTCCTATATCATCGCAACGGTTGCCTGCGTGCTTTTGGCCAAGCAGGTCAACGTTTTCTCCCGTCGATACGCCACTTCCGGTAGTCTTTATACCTATGTAACGGACGGTCTTGGCAGCCGAGTTGGGTTCGCGTCCGGTGCCAGCATTCTATTCGCCTACATCACCACGGCGGTTGCGGTGTTGGCTGGTTTTGCCATCTATACCCATAACCTTTTCAGTTACTTCCATATTGGCGTTCCGTTTCCGCTCTTAATGGCTTTCGGGGCAGTCACCGCCTGGCTGATGGCCCAAAAGGGGGTTGAGCTCTCCACTAAAACCATGATGACCATGGAATTTCTGTCCGTCACAATCATTTCGATTCTTGGCATCATTCTCCTATTTACCCACCATTTCAATATCAATCCCGGCAACGTCGCTTTCAAAAATGTCTCTTTTGGCGGTGTCACATCTGGCTTGGGGTTGGCTTTCTTCAGTTTTGTCGGCTTCGAAGGGGCTGCCTCAATGGGTAAGGAAGCTAAAGAGCCCTTGAAAAACATCCCCCGCGCCGTTATTTCCAGCCCGTTGGCAGTCGGAATTTTCTTCGTATTGATGGCGCTGATCATGATGATGGGCTTTGCCGGTACTGGTCATTCATTAGGTGAATCTACGTCACCGCTTGCCTTTCTTGCTCAAGCCAACCACGTCAGCTTCTTAGGTTACTGCATCACGGTTGGAGCGATGATTAGTTTTTGGTCAAGCACTGTCGGCGTGATTACGGCCGGCTCACGAATTTTGATGAAAATGAGTCACGAAGGGATTTTGCCTGAAAAGTTTGAATTTGTGAATGCGAAAAAGAAGACCCCAACGGTTGCCATCGGCGTCTCCGCCTTTATCATTACCGGTCTGGGAGTTGGTTTTTCAATCTTCACCAGCATCGAAAACACTTATGAATGGTTTGGATCAATCGCCGTTTGGGGCTTTTTGATTACCTACCTGCTCGTCACCATTAGCGCACCCGTCTTTCTTCATAAATATGATTCATTAAAAGTTCGCAACATTGTTTCTTCAACGATTACCGGCGGCCTACTGCTCATCCCATTGATTGGCAGTATCTACCCGCAACCCGAGGGCGCTGCCAAGTACTTCCCATACATCTTTGGCGCTTGGATCGTGATCGCTTTGATATTCCACGCTATCAAACAACGAACGCTTCGTGCTCACGAAGCACCAGATGAACTGTAAGTAACCACATGATTTTAAATGAATGACAACCTTCATAAAAATGACCTGACAAATCCGAGTCGGGTCATTTTTTCTAGCTTAAGCGCCATGGTAAACTTGACTTAGAAATTACGGGAAGGAAGTCATCTCATGCGATATACCATTACGGGTGCGACCGGCCATCTTGGCAGTGCCGTCACCGACGCGCTGTTAACAGTAACTGACGCTGCCAATATTCGTTTAGGGGTTCATCATCCGATTAAGGCAGCTGGATATGAGCAACGGGGGCTTGAAGTGAAACAGATTGACTACTTTGACGAAGCCAGTTTGCTAACCGCATTTGCCAACACGGACATCCTAATTTACATTCCTAGTAAAAGTAACGCCGCGTTTGCCAGGGTCACCGAACTCGAGCACGTTATTGCCGCGGCCAAAAGTGCCAAGGTTGGCCACTTTTTGGCAATGGGTTTCATCGCCGATCAGGTTAACAATCCATTCGCGCTCAGTCCATTCTATGGGTATCTCCCAAGGCGACTGGCCGGATCAGGTCTGCACTACACAATTATTCGCAATGCCCTGTACGCCGATCCCCTGAAACCCTACTTGCCTGAATTGGTGGACCGCCACCACGTTATTTATCCGGTGGGTGACCAAGCCCTTACTTTCATTTGTGCCAATGACAGCGCGCAAGCATTTGCCAAAGTCGCAACCACCCCGGATTTATTAAAGAACGGCAAAATTTATACCCTGACCCAATCCCGGAACTACACCATGCCCCAGCTGGCCGCCGTTCTATCCGAAGTATCCGGTAAGCCAATTGGCTATAAGCCGGTCAGCTTAAAAAAATTTGCCGAGCTCTATAACGATAACGGCGAAGGCCATATGCTGGCATCCATGTATGCCGGTGGGGCATTAGGCCTACTGGACGTTGTCAGCGACGACTTCGAGACGATCATGGGCCGGCCGGCAACCAGTCTGAAAACTTTTATGACAAGTAATTAATCGCTTGTACCTGGAACCCAACCGTTCTGCGGTATACTAAGGGTGTATAAACCATTCGCTGAATGCATTCAAGGAGGTTGATTCGATGAGACTCAAAAATGTCAATGTACCATCAGCTGTAAAGGCCGGCATGGTCGCCGGATTCTTGTCCGGATTAGTTAAACTGGGCTGGGAGGACATATTACCCCCACGGACACCGGCTCGGGACGCTACGAATCCCCCGCAGGCGATGTTGGAAAAATTTGGGGTTCCTAAAAAGATTACCCACGCCACCTATACCTATTCAGAGCAACAAATGCCGTGGGTCAGCTTCTTAATTCACTTTGGCTTTTCAACGACCTTTGCGGTTGGATATAGTGTGCTCCAGCACGTCGTCCCGACAATTAAATTTGCCCACGGAGCGGCTTCTGGCCTGCTGCTGTTTGGCATCTTTCATCACGGGGTCCTGCCCGCAATGGGATTGACGCCGGATGCCAAGCATCTTCCTCACGAGGAGAATATCTCAGAGGCCCTGGGCCATATTGCGTGGATGAGTACCATTGACCTGGTCAGCAATGCCCTGTACCAAGGCCAACAACGACAGAAGAAATAACTGCCATCGCGCCCAAACATTTCGGATTGTTGAGGTACGACATGCATCAAATAATGTGACTGATTAGAAAATCAAAGAGACCGGAACTTTTACTCGTGTTCCGGCCTCTTTTATCACCAGTCAACCAACCATGCACATGTTCATCGACCATAGGGTTAATGATAAAATTTCTAGTTACGCTTCAATTTTGGGTAATCTTCGAATGACCTTGGCCGGCACCCCGCCAATCATCCGAGCAGAAATAACATCAAAATTTTTGGGGCTCTCCTAAAAAATCATCAGCCCGCCAACCAATTAAGGGGAGGTGCTGATGATTTTTTTGACTTTAGTAATCCACATTTGATCCGTCACTCTCATGCTTCGCGACGGGTATCCAAATCTAATTCTTCAACCAGGTTCTCGCGCTTTAGTTGATCCTCAATGCCGCTCATTGCCCGGGACTCATCTTCGCCGCGCACCTCAATCTTGATGTCGCTTCCAGCTGGGATCCCCATTGACATGACGCCCATGATCGACTTTAAATTTGCCCGCTGGTGATTATAAACAATGGTAATTGCGGCATCATAGTCATTTGCCGCCATGACCAATTGGGTTGCCGGTCGCGCCATAATTCCCGATTCCGCGATTACCCGATACGATTTTTCTAACATCTTAAAATTCCCTCTTTCAAATTTATTAATAAATTTTAGTTGTTAGGTTATATTGTAAGCGATTACATAAAATTAATCAAGGTAGATTGCAAATTTAATCCGAATTTTTTGACAAATTAGTCAGCATCACTTGGTAAGGTGTTTGCCAGTTAAGTACTTTAAGGGGGCGTTGGTTAATTTCGAGTAACGTCGTTGTTAAATCTTGAGCACTAATGTGCTCAAAACAAGTCCCCTTAGGGTAAAAATAACGTAAGTTCCGATTGAATCGTTCATTACTGCCGCGTTCAGCGGGCGTGTAAGCATGGCAGTAATAGGTCTGAATACCGTATTGTGGTTCAAATGACACTAGATTGCTAAACTCAGTTCCACGATCGACAGTAAAGGTGTGTACCGGTCCCTTAAAAGTTGTTAGAAACATAGTTAGGGCTTCATTAACATTCGCCGCTGTCCGATCTTTTAATCGGTAAGCCCAAAGAAAACGTGATTTGCGATCAATTAGCGTTAATAAAGCAGCCTTGCTATGTCCACGAGGTCCAACCACTGTATCTATTTCAAAATCACCGATGCGGTTACGTTGGTTAATCACAATTGGTCGTTGTTCAATTGAACGCCCTAATGATTGATTATATTTAGAACGTTGGTCAAGGTTACGCCGTTGGCGTAGCCCATGTTCAGGTAGTTCACTCAAGGAGAATTCAATTTTCCCCTGATATAGCCAATTATAAATAGATTTAGTGGCTAGTTTAAGCTCATGCGCAATCACTTCTGGTGACCAGCTTAAACGTAAATGGTTTAGAATGGTTTGCTTTAATTTGGCATTCAGTTTAGTTTTTCGGCCACAATGCGCCCGTTTATATTCAGCGTTGGCCTGTGCTAATTCAGCTTGATAAGGTTGACAACGAGATAATTCATAAGAAATCGTAGACGGAGATCGTTTTAACCGCTCAGCCATTTGGATATTGGTCAGTCCTAGCTCACAAAAGGTTTCAATTTTAATTCGTTCAGAATAGGTTATACTAGACAAAAGATCAGCTCCTAAAAAATGGGTTTGTGGTAAACACCATTTTAAAGGAAGCTGATCTTTTTTGTCCGAACAGCGTTCGGATTAATTTTACAATCTACCTCAATCGCTTATTTTGACTAAAAAGTAGTAAAAAACGACTTCTTACCGAAATTTCGGGCTAAAAAAGCCGCCCCAAGCGACTTGCTTGTGACGACTCTTTTAAAGTTTATGAGAAAATTTGTCTGATCAATCCAGATATTGTTTGGTTGACGCAATGATATCCTGCAATGCCTTCTTGGCATCGTCGAACAGCATGCTGGTCTGATCCTCACTAAACAGTGGGTTTTGAACCCCAGCATAACCCGTACTCATTGACCGCTTGATAACAACAACCGATTTAGACTTGTCGACATCGAGAATCGGCATTCCAGAAATGGCGTTGCCGGATTCACGGGCAAGTGGGTTGGTAACATCATTCGCCCCAATGACTAACGAAACATCGGTGTTTTCAAACATCGAGTTCGCTTCATCCAACTGCTTCATTTGGTCATAAGGCACGTTAACATCGGCCAGCAGAACGTTCATGTGACCTGGCATCCGCCCGGCAACCGGGTGAATCGCGTAGTTAACGTTGATCCCGGCATCGGTCAATAATTTAGCCAGTTCAGCAACTTCATGTTGGGCCTGAGCAGCGGCTAACCCGTAACCAGGAACAATCATAACGTTGTGGGCGTAAGCTAACTGCAGACCAACGTCATCGGCACTGGTTTCCTTCACATTGGTTGGCACTTCGGTACCGGCACCGGATCCAGTTGATTCGCCACCGCCAAAGCCACCAGCTAAAATGTTGGCAACTGACCGGTTCATTGCTTCAGCCATTTGCAGGGTCAAAATCGTCCCGGCAGCCCCAACCAACGCACCAGCGATGATTAAGACCTGGTTATCGATAACGAACCCGGCAAAGGCAACCGCCAAACCGGTGAAGGCGTTCAAAAGTGAAACGACAACCGGCATATCGGCCCCACCAATTGGCATGGTCATTAAGAGGCCGAATACCAAACTGGCAACCAAGCTCAAAACTAATGGCCAGTATGCGGATGGGAAACCGATCATCCAAACGGCCGCCACGATAATGGCTAAAACAGCGATCCCGTTAAGTAATTTATCACCGGGGAAGCTAATGGGTTTACCCGAAACGTGACCGGACAATTTTCCAGTCGCAATCAGTGACCCTGAGAAGGTAATCCCACCAATGACGATGTCCAACAGGACGGGGATTGAAAATGCCAGACTCAGCGATGTTCCCAAGGCTTCGTGAGTGTAATCAAAGATCCCGATTGTGGCAGCGGCACCACCACCAACGGCGTTAAATAGTGAAACCAGCTGCGGGACATCGGTCATTGGTACTTTGCGCGCCTTGACAACCCCGTAAACGATTCCGATTAACAGACCAGCAAACAGCACAATCCAACCGGTTAAAGTGATCTTGCCCTGATCGATTAATTCAACCATGATCATGATAACGGCTAAGGCCATCCCAATTCCAGAAAGAATGTTACCACGCCGAGCAGTCTTTGGTGAACGCATCATGTGCACACCGATGACGTAGCAGACCGCTGAAATCAAATAAATGAGCGAGGCACTTGTTTGTAACCATGTCATTATTGATCACCTTCTTTTTTAGAATCAGCCGGTTTATCCTTTGGCCGGTTGAACATGCCAAGCATCCGGTCGGTAACCGTGTAACCACCGGAAACGTTGACGGCTGAGAAGAAGGCAGCTAAGAAGGCTAATAAATAGAAATACCAGTTGTTGGCTTCTGCGGCAATCGCAAACGCCCCGACAACAACGACCCCGTGAATCGCGTTGGCACCAGACATCATTGGTGTCTGTAAGGTTGCCGGAATCTTACTCATAACTTCGAATCCCACGAGAAGGCTCAGAACAAAAATTGCTAAATTCGTATATAACTCTTGACTCATCGTTATTTCTCCCCCTTCGTTGCGGCAGCATCGGGCTTGTCAGCTGAGTCAGCGTCGTCCTTTGCATCATCCTCGACCGGCTTTTCAGTCTTTGGCAGACCCAGCGTATCCCGCAGACGATCAGAAATAATTTCGCCATGATCAGTAGCGACCAATTGGCTCATCACATCATCCGTCAAATCAAGGCTGAATTCCCCATCCTTGGAAATGGCGTTTACCACCGCCTGAACGTTCTTGGCGAACATTTCGGAGGCTGAGGTTGCCAATTCACTGGCCATGTTGCCGGCACCAATAATTTGGGCACCGGAATCAGCTGTCACCGTGGTATCCGGTTTGGATCCGGCGACGTTGCCGCCAAGATCACTGGCAGCCAAATCAACAAAGATGCTGCCTGGCTTGGCGTTCTTAACCGCCTCTTCAGGAACTAACAACGGTGGTTTCTTCCCAGGAACCTGGGCGGTTGTGATGACAATATCATTTTGCTTGATAAAGCCAATCAGCTCGTCCTGCTGCTGCTTCTGTTCATCGGCAGACAACTGACGGGCGTATCCGCCTTCACCAACGGCACTAACAGAACTTGTCAGAAACTCTGCACCCAGCGATTCAACTTCGCCCCGTGAAGCAGGTCGAACGTCGTAACCGGATACAATTGCGCCCAAGCGTTTTGCAGTTCCGATTGCCTGCAAACCGGCAACCCCGGTCCCTAAGACCAGAACCTTAGCTGGCTTGGCAGTTCCGGCGGCGGTAATCATCATTGGTAGATACCGTTCGAACCGGTCGGCGGCAACTAACGCAGCTTTATAACCAGCGACGGAAGCTTGAGAACTCAAGACATCCATCGTTTGGGCCCGTGAAATCGTCCGTGGTAATAATTCAAACGATAACGCGGTCACCTTTTGTTTGGCGAGCTGCTGCATCGCCTTTGGATCAATCAGCGCCTTCAAAAGGCCGATGATCATCTGGCCCTCTTTCAGCTGACTGAGTGTCTCTTGATCCGGCTGATCAACGACGGCAACTAAATTTGCCTGACTAATTGCGTCAGCTCGGGAAACCACCTTGGCCCCCGCATCCTGATAAGCCTGGTCGGGAAAATAAGCATTGGCCCCCGCACCTTTTTCAACCAGCACCTGAAACTTGCTCTTCGTTAATCTTGAAGCAACGTCAGGTGTGATCGCAACCCGGTTTTCATCGCCGGATTCTTTTAAAACTGAAATGGTTGTTGACACTTTAAATACCCCCTTGTGAATAAGAATGAAAGCACTTTACACTATTAAGATTAGCCTTTAAATGAACAGAAATCAACTAAATGTGAAAGAATTAACAGCAATATTGGCATTTTGTTTGAGTCGTTAGTTATACCTTTGAACATTGATACTCAAAAAGCCCGACCACCGGCGCTTTCAAGGAAACAAGCCAGGGATCGAGCCAATTATTTTGATGAATCCAATTATCACTAAATGAGGCGTAGATTAGAGTAAACCGCCACCATCAACGGCATAGGCTTGCCCAGTAATGAAGTCAGCGGCAGGACTTGCCAAAAATTGAACAATGTTGGCAATATCATTAGGCTCAACCGTCCGGCCTAGCGGGATCGTGCCAATGAAGTCCTTCTTGTTTTGACCCAGCGGCTTGCCATTAATCTCGGACATCTTCTTATCAATGGCATCCCACATTCCAGTTGTGCCAACAACTCCTGGGGCATAGGCGTTGACGGTGATATGATCCGGAGCAAATTCATTTGCCGCAGCCTGAGTGAGGCTAATAACGGCGGCTTTCGTAGCCGAGTAAGTTGCCCAAACGGGAAAGGCCCGCATTCCAGCAATTGATGAGGCGTTGATGATTTTACCGGCAACTCCAAGTTCTTTAAACTTCTTGGCAGCAGCCTGAGTTCCGTAAATGACGCCAAACACATTAATCTTGAAGCTAAATTCAAGGTCGTTAGGCTTAATGTCCTCAAATTTATCGACCTTTGCAACGCCGGCGTTGTTAACCATGACGTCAAACCCACCAAGCTGATCGGCGGCCTCATCGACTGCTTTGGCAACACCAGCCTGATCAGTGACATCGACGGGAATAAAGACTGCCTTTTGCCCGGCAGAAGCGACCTCGGTAATCACTGCTTGAGCCTTTTCCTTTTGCTGTGGCAAGTCGCCAATCGCGATATCAAACCCATTCTTTGATAAGTGACGAGCAATTTCAGCCCCAATTCCTTGGGCACCGCCTGTAATCATTGCAACTTTTGTCATCATCTAACACCTCCGAAATTATTTATAACGCTTACAATTAGTGTATGCCATTTCTTGGCCCGTTACCAATAAATGACTTGCTATCAAAATTGGATAATCAATAGCATGTAATGATGGGTCATTTCTCCTCAAGCAACATTCGTTGGCAATTACACAAAGTTTGCACACAAAAACCGGGCCCCATGACGGTGACCCGGTTTATATGTGACTCGTCTCTAGTAAGGATTAGTGGCCAAGTTTCCCTGCAAACTGCGATCATTGCTGAAATGGTTGATCGGCTTAACGTCGGTTGACTGCCCCTTCTTCGTCACATACGTGTACGTCACGTTGCGATTGGCGTCTTCACGAGTCACTGTCATGTTACCAAACTTCGGATCCACCGTTTTGATAACGTAGCCGGACACGGTCTTCCCGTCAGTTGCGTAATGCGTGATCCGAGTTGTGTTGCCGACAGTCTTTTGCGTTGAGTGGTGCTTGACGGCAGCTGCGTTGGCATTAAGACTTACCGTTAGTAAGGCCCCTAAGCTGAGACCAATTAAGGCCGCTTTGCGAACAAAATTCATTGTATTCCTCCATACATGGCCATCCGAATGGGGATTGACTATTCGAGATGGCACCTTCCAATTATTTTTTGACCAGTCAGTGCCGGTCAATATGCTAACGCTACTAATATATCATGTTTAGTAAAAAAAATAACCCCACTTTGTGATGGGGTTCCTTTATTAACAATTGGCTAAGTGGATGAATGCTCTCCAATAAATTTCGATTTTCGCGACAATCCAAATAATTTGATGAGGATTAAAATCCAATCCTGCCGCGGATTTCTGCTCATTACCCAGCTAGTTATTTTTCGAAAGTAGCCGTTAGCTAATTATTCAAAATGATGAATAACCATGAATAATGATAAGGTTTTCACAATTAATATTGCTATGATTCAAACAGGCGGTCACTATCTTTATTGAAGTGCGCCCCAACAAACACAATTTCAAGGGTGACGATTAGCATCTGGGTCGCCGGCACGTAAATGAGTCCCAGAACAACCAAAATGACCTGGATCGACACTAATTTCCAATTAGATAAAAATCGGTAAATGCGCATCTGGCGAATGCTATCCGCTGCTTTCTCGTGACCGTCGGAAACGTTGGCCATGATCAACGTCTTTGATAAAAGCAGGTAGGCAAAGGACCATAGAAAGAACACGCAACCATAAAAGATTTCCGGCCCCTGCTCGTTGAACCCCGGCCAACCCATGCCGTTGCAACGGGAATGAACGATGTACTAAACATCCAAAAGTTGTTCACCCAATACACGGTTTTCGTAATTCGGTGGGTCTTAGCAAACATATAGTGGTGATTATACCAAGCCGTTCCGATAAATAAATAACCGATGGCATAAGAAATCAAATATGGCAGCTGCCCGGTGATCGCCCAGATTGAGAAAGAATCCGGAGTCTTAAATTCCAAAATCATAATTGTCAAAATGATTGCCAAAACAGCATCTGTAAAGGCCGCAATCCGTGATTTATCCATGTTAATTCCCCCAAAATTAATTGATAAGTCTACTATAACCTCACCGCGAAGAAATACTGGGAATTAGCAATTAATTTTGTGAGATGAAAAGCCACCGCATGCTCGCCACTGGCACTCACTTATTTACCTTATTCTTGATTATCTAAACTGAAGTCACCTCCAAGACGAGCAGCTACTTTTAAGAGCGCCCGGTCAGTGTGGGCCTTCGCAATTATTGAAATGCTACCAGTCGGAATGGGGATTGCCACTTGTGGAATGCCGGCCATTCCTGCAAGACTGGTCAACTGCTGTGTTGATTGGCGAATCGATTCAACCGCGGAAAAATCAGTGTCCTTTTTGGGGGCCTTACTACTAGTCGTTGGTAAAACCAATAATGCTTGATCAGACAGAAAATCGTTCATAAATTCAATAAAATGTTGCCTCAAATTGAAATTCCTCATCAAGTTTTCGTCGTCCTGCACCTTCTGAGCATCCCGAAAATGAGCGGCAATGTCTGCTCCCAGATCAGCGGGGTGATGCTGGACCCATTTCCCATAGTGCTGCCAGGCCTCATATCCCTGAATATTTTTAAAAGTCTTCCTTAGATGTTCTAAGCCAAATTTTTCTGGGAGCGAAAATGCCCTGACGTTGCCCGCTGGAATCTGAAGGTGCTCCCTAATTTGGGTCACCGTCTGCAAATAGTCATCCTCATTGCTGGCCAAAATGTTGGTCTTTAAGTAATATATTTTTCGCACATTCAAAGGATCGCTATCCGGGTAGAGCGTTCTACCAACCTTTTCAAGGACGTCTGCCCGATTAGCCAGTATGCCAACCGTATCGAAGCTCTCTGCTAAGGGAGCGACCCCGGCCAACAAGTCAGCCCTATGGGTCGGGCGAAAACCATACAATCCACAATAGCTGGCAGGGACGCGAATTGAGCCGCCGGTATCGGTTCCCAGCGCAAAGTCAACATCTCCAGCTGCAACAGCCGACGCTGATCCGGAGCTTGATCCCCCGGAAAAGCAGGACGGATACTTAACATTTAAGGGATCGCCATAATGGACGTTACTGCCCTTAATCGAATACATAAATTCATCGCTGATAGTAATTCCCACTAACGTCGCGCCAGCAGCCCTAAGCCTATCAATGACTTGAGCATTGCGGGTAGCCGGTAAGTGCGCGGCTTGCCATTTAGGATTACCCAAGCCCGTGACGTAATTCTTGACCGAAAATACATCCTTAACGGCAAATTTCAACCCAGTAAGTGGGCCAGACCTAATCGGCCCCTGCGTTAGGCTGCGGTTCACATACGCCGTGTTTAATGTCTGCACACAATCACTTCCTGACTTATTGTTTGCCTCATTGGGGCACTCTAAACGGTTACTTCCTCCGGGGAAGGCTGATTAGCAAATCCGGCCGCGGTTGCATCTAATCCAGCTTTCAAGTCAACTGAAGCCCCTGCCTGTAACAGTGCAGCTCCAAATAGCGCAATGAAGTTGGTAATGAAATGACGTTGGGCGCTGTAACCCATGGTCCCAATTCGCCAAATTTTGCCTTGTAAGCTGCCGAATGAACTCGAAATTTCAACCCCAAAATCCTTTAAGAAAGTCTCTCTAAATTGATCACCGTCAAGTTGATCTGGAATCTCAACACAAGTGACCATTGGCATTTCATGATCTGTTTGATGATAAATATGCAGCCCCATAGCGTCTAATCCGGCATTCAAAGCATGATGAACCTGCAAGTGGCGCTCAAATCGATTTTGCAAGCCTTCCTGCAGCGCTAATCGAAGACCCTCATGAAGCGCGTAATTGGCGACTGTCGCCTCAGTATGATGATTCAGGCGGCGGGGTGACCAGTAATCCTGAAGCTGAGTGAGATCGAGATAATTACTTGTAATGTAATTATTCCGCTTTGTATCTTCCCCAGTTCTAACGCCCTGTTCAACTCGTTTCCGCTTATTAATTTCGGCTGCAAAACGATCATTGAATGTAATTGGCGTTATTCCGGACGGAATAGATAAGCATTTCTGAGCGCCGCCAACAACCGCGTCCAATTGCCACTCATCCACCTTTACAGGAGTTCCCATATAGGACGCAACCGTATCAACCACCAGGAAACCACCATATTCATGAACCGCAGCGCCTAACCGATCAATCGGCTGAAGGCGACCGGTTGAGGTTTCACCGTGGACAATGGCAACCACTTTCGGCTTCATTTCCCGAATCTTTGCAATGATGTCGTCCTGATCAAAGACGGTTCCCCACTCGGTTGTCATTGTGGTCACTTGCCCACCAGCACGCTCAGCAAGTTCGACGAACAAGTCACCGAATCGCCCAAGCGAGGGAACAAGAACCGCATCACCAGGGCTGACGATACTGCCAATCACCGCTTCAAGGCCGGCTCGACTGGTTCCGTCGATTGGAAACGACCACCGATTCTTGGTGTTAAACGTTTGAGCAATCATTTTCATATTATCGTTCATAATGTCCGTAAATGCCGGATCAAACTGCCCAAGAATTTGGTTGCTCATTGCTTGGGAAATTCTCGGATCCACCATGGTTGGCCCAGGTGTCATAATTAGTCGATTTGTTATTTGTAATTCACTCATACTGATCTCTCCTATCTTCTTTTAAATTCATTCATTTCTGGGTTATTCATAACATTCACGATACAATTGCTGCTCCAAAATCCGAACCCCAAGCTCAAGGTCCGCTGGTTTGGTGTATTCCTCAGGGGCATGGCTGATCCCACCTCGACTTGGGACAAACAGCATTGCAGTCGGAACCTTAATATTCATTATTTGGGTGTCATGGCCGGCCCCAGATGGCAGCATGATAAATTGCTGGCCACTATCAGTGATAATGCGTTTAAATTGATCAACTAACCGGGAATCCATTATCGCGGGGTGGCTATCCATCCAACGCTCAACCTCTCCAGAAACTGCCTGCAAACCACGAACTTCCTGCCGCAAAAACGCTTCAAATTCATCCACGACCCGCTTATCTGGGTGGCGCATGTCCACGGAAAATTGAACTTTCCCGGGAATGACATTTGATGAACCAGGGGACACTGTGAATTCACCAACCGTAAAGACCAGTGGCTCGCCAATCCGGCTTGCTTCATTGTCCAATCTGCAGATGAGCGCAGCGGCAGCTTTTAGAGCATCCCTTCTTAAATGTTGGGGCGTCGTTCCGGCGTGATTGGTCTGCCCCTCAATCGTCACCGTAAAGCGTTTTTGCTCACAAATTGCCGTGACAATTCCAAGGGGCACGTGACTTGCTTCCAAGAGTGGTCCTTGTTCAATATGCAATTCCAAAAACTCTTTTGGCAACGCCTGCTCAACTACTTCATAATTTTTGGTGAGTGTCGCTAGCGCTCTGGCTTTTGCGTCGGCAAAGGTCGTACCACTATCATCTTTAAGATCGGCCGGGGTTTCTTGAACCCCAGCATAGTGTTTCGATCCGGAAAAACTGGTTGGAAATCTACTGCCTTCTTCTTCGCTAAAGGCGACCGCCGTCATGGTGACAGCTGGTTGCCCATATTGCTCAACCAGGTTACTCATGGCGATAACAGCGGCAGCAACACCATAAGCGCCATCAAACTTTCCGGCCCGATGCACGGTATCAATATGTGAACCAGCTGCGATAACCGAATTCCCATTCTTACCCGGATAGGTCATAAACCCATTGCCGTAAGAGTCAATGGTTGCTTTCATCCCCCTTGTCTGAGCATCTGAAAGTACGAAGTCCATTGCTGAAGTCCAAGCTTCATCGTACACAAACCTCGTAATACCAGCATTGGGACGGGTTCCGAAATGACTAAGTTGTTCCAAATACTGACCAACGTTTGAATTAATTAACTGTTTCATAATATGCTCGCCTTCTTTTGTTGTTAGATTAAATTTAAATTCATTTTATTAGAAAATCATTGTTAAAAATCAACAAATGCATTAAACTATTTAGCAATTATCAACAAACTAACTGCCATGTTGGTGATTTGACCCGTCATCGTTGGCCATAAATGTTATATTATGTTACACACATTCCACGATGACTTATCGAAGGGAGCCCCAGTTAAAATGCAAATGATTAAATTATTGCAAACACCAGAACTTAAGAACATTAAACTAATCGCGGGTGATCAGGGAATTGATCGTGACGCAAAACTCATCGGCATGATTGAAGCGCCCGATATTGAATCATATTTATTTCAAGGGCAGTTACTGGTGACAACTGGTTATCACTACTATAAACACGTGGATCGCCTTAAAACGTTAATTCAAAAAATGGCTGCTAAGGGATGCGCCGGGTTGGGAATTAAAGCAAACCGGTATTTCAAAAAAATCCCCGCCGATATTTTGACCCTTGCAAATCAACTAAAGTTTCCCCTGCTACTAACCCCGGAGGAAGAACCCCTCAGTAAAACCGTCTCCTCCCTCATTCAGGTTGTGACCCAATCCAACGCTCTGAAATTAAGTCGGGTGATTGAACAAAACCAAAGCCTTTCCCAATCAGCTTTCAACAACACCAAATTCAATGTGGTGCTGGACCAATGTGCCACTTACTTGCGACACGACATCGTTCTGCTGGACAGTCACTTTAGAGTTTGCTATTCCAATCAAGGAATCTGGAGTCAGCGGGAACCAATTTCTGAAGATTTACGACAACAAAGCAGTGTCAATTATTTGGCGTTAACTGATGAAGTCACAGTTAACTGTATGAATCGCCAGTTGCGAATTTCGCCGTTAATGGTGATGTACCCCGAAAACAAGTCGTTTTTAGGAATCTTTGACCTGGATACCACCAATTCAATGCAACAGCTTCAACTTCAGCAAATTCAAAACGTTCTTAGTTTGATGAATAGTCGAACCGACGTCAGAAAGGAAGACG
This sequence comes from Lentilactobacillus parafarraginis DSM 18390 = JCM 14109, assembly GCF_001435895.1. Taxonomy (GTDB): domain Bacteria; phylum Bacillota; class Bacilli; order Lactobacillales; family Lactobacillaceae; genus Lentilactobacillus; species Lentilactobacillus parafarraginis. The sequence goes on from NZ_AZFZ01000036.1 coordinate 21,725, forward strand.
AGCGCCATCAGCATGATCAATTCTTTGCCAACGTTTTAAGTGGAAATATTCGCGGTGATTTAACAACGGAGATGCCCAATCATCTGAAAGTTGGCTTGGGAGAAAATTATTATTGTGCGGTTGCTGGGATTACCCCGGCAAAATCCGGCATCATCACTTTTCTTAACCAAACCGATCAGATTCGCCGCTACTGCGAATGGTTTATCGACGAGTACAATATTGACGCAACGGTTTTTACTGAACGCCAAAAAATTGTCCTGATCATTCGAGCGACCCAGAACCCTGACCACTTCGTAAAGGTGCTGGCGAATTTTCTCCAACGACAAATTGGTGAACGCTATATTCTTCAAATTGGCCTCAGTAACACCCAGCTACCAATTGATCAATTACCATCAATTTATCAAGAAGCTCAGCAGGCTTATACCCTTGCCAAACAGTCAAATCAAGCTGTTCAACGTTTTCGACCAAAGGAAGTATCTGAGCTTCTCCAACTGATCCCTAGGAACGAATCGACTGCGTTCATCAATGAAACGCTCGGTCCAATCCTCGAAATGAAAAATAAACAAGAAATGATCGATCTTCTCAAAACGCTCAGACTATATTTCTATCATCACCAGCAAATTAGCACCGTTTCTCAACAACTATTTATTCACCGCAACACAGTCGTTTACCGCCTAAAAAAGGCAAAGAACCTGCTCCACATTGATTTAAAATCTCCTGAAGCCAGTCATCGACTGTTCATTGCGCTGATGTTAATGCCTGACACATTTGAATAGCACTGCCATTTTGGGCCATTCATTACGGTTCTAAATAAAATCCACAATTTCGTGTTAGATAATTTAACACGAAATTGTGGATTTTTGCTAAACGAAAGAGATTTTTTGGTGATCATGACTAGTGCTTATGAGATGAAATCACATAAAATTAGAATCATTATCCATCCAAGGACAATGCAAAAGCTGTTAAGCATATTAATAATGGTTGATCCGTATAAATCATTCAGGAAGGACTGTGAATATTATGAAATTTGATTCTGTTATTACTAACGGTACAATCGTCACACCCACAAAACTGGTTCAAGGTGATTTAGGTATAAAGGATGGCAAGATCGCCGCAATCGGCGGCCACCTTACCACCGAAACCACACAAGTGATCGATGCCAAAGGCCAACTCATCCTCCCTGGCATGGTGGATGCCCACGTGCATATTAACGAACCCGGCCGAAGTGATTGGGAGGATTATCACACTGGTAGTCAAGCTTTGGCTGCGGGTGGAACAACCAGCATGGTTGTGATGCCATTAAATGCGCTTCCTGCCCGGACAACCGCCAAGGAATTCAACCGTCATCGAGAAATTGCCGAAGGAAAATCATACATTGATTTTGCACTGTATGGTGGTTTAGTCCCAGGGAATTTAACCGAAATTGCGAAATTGGCTGATGCCGGCGCGGCCGGATTCAAAGCATTCATGGCCACCACCGGAACCGATATTCCCGGCGACTTCAAAAACGTCGATGATTATGAATTGTTCAGGGGAATGCAGGCAATCGCCAAAACCGGGCTGCGGCTTTCACTTCATGCCGAAAACGCAGTATTAACCGATCGATTTGCGGAGGAAAAGATTGCCCACCACCAGACACAGATTCAGGACTATATTGATTCCCGGCCGCCAATGGTAGAAGTTGAAGCCGTGCGCCGAGCACTCTACCTCGCCAAGATGGCTAACTGCAAGCTCCATTTTGTCCACTTATCAACAGGCGAAGCCGTCAGCGAAGTCCAAAAGGCCCAAGCAGAAGGCCAAGATGTAACCTGCGAGACTTGCGTCCATTACCTGGCGCTGAACACCGACACATTTAAAAAGATCGGCCCACTCGCAAAGTGCTCCCCCGTTCTGAGAACCAAAGAAGTTCAATCAGAACTGTGGCAGAAGATTGAGGAAGGCGCTTTGAACGCTGTCACTTCTGATCATTCCCCAGCCCCGGCATCGATGAAGGCCAATCCAAACGATAATATTTTTGATGTTTGGGGCGGTATCAGTGGCGCACAAAATAATGTCGATTTATTTTATGACATTGCTGTCAAATCACACCGGTTATCAGTCTTTCAATTCGTTCAACTAATCGCGGCTGGACCCGCAGAATTATTTGGTCTGGGTAATAAGGGATCCCTCGAGATTGGTAAGGATGCGGACATCATTCTGCTTGATCCTACTCAATCCTATACGTTAACCAAAGATGATCTTTTCTATAAAAATAAAATTTCGGCTTACGTCGGGTGGACAATCCATGATCGGATTACCCAGACCATCCTTCGTGGGAAAACGATTTTTACGCTTCAAAACGGATTCAATACCAAACCGGATGGCAAATTTCTAATTAATCAGCATGTAAAGGAGGCAGCTGCCAATGCAATCAACACTCACGCAAAACAAACCATTCTCAATTGATGACGCGCCGATCGCGGATGACCTCAAACCAATTTCAAACGATCAGCGGACCGTTGGCGCCTTTGCCTATATGTCAATGTGGCTGGGTGACGGATTTAATATTGGTAACATCACCTTGGGCTCTTCATTAGTCGTCGCTGGAACCGCCACAATGAGCTTATTTCAAACCCTCACGGCAGCCGCGATTGCAATCTTCATCATTTCAGTGATTTTTGCCCTTAATGACCGCTTTGGGTACCTAACCGGATCTCCGTATGTCATGCAGCTCCGGCTTTCATTTGGAACAACCGGTGCTAAGTGGGCCAGTCTGTTACGGGGTGTCCCAGCAATTGTTTGGTTTGGATTTCAAAGTTGGACTGGGGCGTTGGCACTCAATCAAATTGTCAGAATCCTTTCCAACGGCTCATTTAACAATACGGCGATTTGTTTCGTTATCATGCAGATTGGGCAAATCCTGATTGCACTCAAAGGGTTTAAGTCAATTAAGATTGTCACTTCAATTATTTCCATTATTGTCATGGTTGCGTTATTCAGTGTCTTTATCTTATTAGTCACTCAGCACGGGGCAGTCATTCAATCAAAGCTCGTAGATGTCCACGGATCCTGGGGATTAACCTTCTTCAGCTTCATCGTCGCGTTTCTTGGTAACTACACGGCCATCTTTGAATCGGCGGCTGATTATTCAAGAGAATTACGGCCAAATTTATCCAATAAATACCGTGGTCTCCTCTACTTCCTGCCGATTACAATTGCCTATGGCATTACCATCGTCACGGGAGCAATGTTGGCAGCCGTAACGGGGATTTCCAGCCCAGTTAACGCAATGTCAACGCTGTTCAACAATAACGTGATTACCCTGTTTGTCTCAGGATTCATCGTCCTTGGTGTGATTACCACGAATTCAGTGGCAAATATTATGCCCCCAACCTATATCCTGACATCCCTCTTCAAACTCCCTCAAAAATGGGCAATTGCCATCGTCGGCCTCCTTGCCGCCTGCTCATTTCCGTGGCTTCTCGTCCAAGATTCTTCGTCAGCCGGATTGGCGCTCTTCATCCGTTCATACTCAATTTTCTTAGGGCCGATGACCGGCATCATCCTGGTTGAATATTATCTGGAACGGCGCCAATATATCAATTTGTCGAGTTTATATAATGAGCAAAAGCAACAATCAATTAAGTGGAACGCCCCCATTGCATTGCTTATTGGTGCCGCAGCTGCGTTAATCCAAGTGGACTTATCTTGGCTCGTTGGATTTGCCGCCGGCGGGCTAGCCTACATCGTCTTGAATCGACTCCGAAAAGAAGCTCGTGAGTTGCCTGAGGAAGAGGTAAATAAATTAGATGTGGATGAATAAATCAGTAAAATTTCCCGTATAAGACGTACAATTCCAACTTGAAAAAGTGAACCAACTTTCTGTTTGCCCTGTTTCAGGACACCAAAAAAGTTGATTCACTTTTTGTTTTAAGTTGTTGTTAGTACTTAAAGGCAGGAGTATACACGCCATCAAATTGGGCCTTCATGACCTTAGCCACTGATGCGGTATGATAGGCTTTTACCACTTTCTTATAAGTTGCGTTGTTCTCATCACCCTTACGAGCAACAATCACGTTAATCCAAGGTTTATTTTTCGGATCATTATATTTTGGTGTTACCTGATAAATTGCATCTTTAATTGGATTCATATGGGCGGCCTGAACGAAATTACTGTTTGTAATTCCTGCTGCAAAGTCCGGTAATAAGCTGATAATCTTTGCAGGATCCACTTGAACAATCTTTAAATGATGTTTATTTTGCGTTATATCTTTAATTGCAGGTGCGTCGCCTTTCGAAGGATCTAATTTGATTAACCCAGCACTTTGAAGGACCTTTAAAGCCCGACCCGCATTCGTGACGTTATTAGGAATGGCAATCTTATCACCATTTTTAATTTGATTTAAATTTTTAATTTTCTTTGAAAAAACGTTTAATGGAACCAAGTAACTTTGACCAATCACGCTAAATTTATAATGCTTTGTTTTTTCTTCTTGATGCAAAAAAGCATAGTGTTGAAAAGCAGTTAAATCCAAGTCTTTATTGCTCTCTTCCTGATTTGCCAGGATCCCATCAGTGAACGAAACAAGTTTTACTTTAATATGATCCTTAGCAAGATTTTTATTCACTTGCTTCCATATTGGGTTATCTGCTGTTCCAACAACACCAACCTTAACAATCTCGTCTTTGCTACCGGAGGCATTACTTTTGCCGCACCCAGTCAAGATTACAGAAATGCTTACTAACGTTACCAACGATAAAATGATTTTGAGCCATTTATGATTTTTAATCTGATTCATGCGTTTTCCCACTTTCTATTTTAATGAAAGAGTTTTCGACTGAAAAAGGTACCAATTGCTTGAATGACGCTCACAATTACCACCAAAATAATAATGCAGGCGTATGTTGCGTCGAGTTGATTTTGTTGATAACCATATTGAATGGCAAAGTCTCCAATACCACCCCCACCGACAACACCAACAATTGCTGTTAACCCAATCAAGCTAATTAATGTAATGGTTGTAACTCGAATGATACTGGGAATACTTTCTTTAAGATAAACGGATCTAATAATTTGAAAAGGTGAAAGACCGATCACTTGGCCAACTTCAATCAGACCAGTGTCAACTTCGTTCAACGCAGATTCAATTTGCCGGGTAAAGAATGGGGTGATCCCAACAATTAATGGAAAGATTGTGCCTTGAACGCCAATCGCAGTCCCTGAAATCAGACGAGTAAGAGGAATCAAAGCTGCAATTAAAATAATAAATGGAATGGACCGAAATAAATTAACCATTTTATCTAAAACATTCCACACTGTCGGTTGACTCAAAATACCGTCTTTTTTTGTAACAACAAGTCCAATCGCTAGTATCAAACTGATAACAAACGAAATTACACTCACAATAATGGTCATTTCAAAGGTTTGACCAACTGAATTCCAAAATATTGATGCATTCATCGTGACATTTGGAAACCACTTTTCAATTACGCTTATCATAATTTTGCACCTCCAGTCTGATCTCTTGCTTTCCCAAGTAATCTAAAGCTTTTTTGATGTCACTTTCCAATCCATCAAGGACAATTACTAATCCCCCCAAGGGCTTTTGCTGAAGAATCTTGATGTCCCCGACCACAATGTTGGCATCAACATTGAAATTTCGTGATATAAATGAAATTAATGGCACCATCGCTTTTCCATTCAAATAAGTGATTTTAACAAGTTTTTGTTTCCCAGTGAGATTTAAGAGATCACTATCAATAATTTCTTGTGGTAGTTCCAATCGGGAAGTTGTCGCAATAAACCTCTGAGTAAGGATTTCTTTAGGGTTTACAAACACCGAATAAACGTTACCTTGTTCAATAATTTTTCCGTGGTCAAGAACCGCAACAAAATCACAAGTATTCTCAATCACTTCCATTTCATGGGTCACAATAATTAATGTAATTCCCAGCCGATGATTTAAATCCTTCAATAACGTTAAAATATCTTGCGTTGTTTGGGGATCAAGTGCACTAGTGGCCTCATCACACAATAATACCTTGGGGTCATCAATCAGTGCCCTTGCGATTGCCACCCGCTGCTTTTGACCACCAGATAGTTCGGATGGGAAGGCGGACGCCTTATCCGGCAGCCCAACCATTTCCAGTAAGCGAGTTACTTTCTGACGCGCCTCGGCCCGATTAATGTGGCGGTATTTGATCGGCAACATAATATTTTCAAACACTGTTCTTGAGGGCATTAAGTTAAATTGTTGAAAAATCATCCCAATATTTTGTCGAAGTGATCTGAGCTTCGATGATTTTAATGTATTAACAAGTTTTCCAGAAAAGGAGACTGTTCCACCTGTCGGCTTTTCGATTCCATTAATACACCTGATTAATGTTGATTTACCTGCTCCACTGTGGCCGATAATTCCAAAGATACTTTTCTCCTGAATACTGAGATTGACGTCTCTAAGAACCTGTCGTGGTTGACCGTCCTTATTGGGGAATACTTTTTCAACATGGCTAAATTTAATCAAAGGATCTAGTGACATCTAATTCAACCTCCCATAAGTGGTTAATGCGTTTTAAAGCCGTTTCTAAAACCTTTTCACTTTGAACCAAACTGATCCTGACATAGTTTTTACCTTCATTTCCAAACCCAATTCCAGGAGCAACTGCAATTGAAGCATTGTCAAAAAGATAGTTCGCAAATCGTTCCCCATCAAATCCACGTGGTGCACTGACCCAAACAAAGAAGGTCCCCTTTGGTGCTTCAACTTGATAGCCCAATTTGTTGAGACCATCAACAAATAGTTTTCGACGCTTTCGGTAGGATGCCAGAATATCATTTGCCCCCTTTTGAGAACCGGTTAAAGCTTCAACTGCGGCATCCTGAACCGCCCCATAAACAGTACTATATGCGTGGGCATGATATTGTTTCAAACTGGCAATGATATCCTTATTACCAACCGCAAAACCAATTCGCCATCCCGCCATGCTATACGTTTTAGATAATGTATAGATCTCCACTGCTGACTGGACTACTCCGGGGATTTGAAGTAAACTAACAGGCTTTTCTTCATACCCAAGCGATGCATATGCGAAGTCATTGATGACTACTAAGTTGTGCTCATTTGCAAACCGGATCGTTTGTGCGAAAAATTTGCGATTCGCAACTGCCCCGGTCGGATTATTTGGATAATTCAGTAAAAGTAATTTACTCTTATTCAGCACGTCTTCGGGTATCCTTGAAAAGTCAGGTAAAAAGCGATTCTTCTTAGTAAGGGGACATTCAAATATTTTCCCATTAGCCAACTTAATTGCAGGTACATATTCCGGGTAGTGAGGATCTGTGATGATTGCATAATCCCCAGGATTCAATATGACTTGTGGAAAAGCAAAAAGTCCGATTGCTGCGCCAGAAAAAATTGCCACCTCACTTTCTGGATCAATCCGAACACCGTATTCTCGCTTATAAAAGACGCTAATTGCTCTTTTTAAGTCTTCCTTACCATCAAATGGCGAATATCGATCATTTGTAGGACTTTCGGCTGCTTTCTGTAACGTTGAAACAATGTTTTTCGGCGTTGGCAAGTCAGGATTACCCTTTGATAAATCAATTAATGGTAACTCTGAACGAGTTTCAGCAATCTTATCGTCTAGCACAGAGAAAAAGCTTTTGGGAATTTTATTCATCCGCTTTGCTGGTTCAAACTTCAATAACAACACCTCTTAATCTAATTACTTTCTGCAATACATGATTTTGCCGACTTAATTTTCAAAAAATTAACGGTGCAATCTTGTCAAGATACAACCGATCGGTCTGATCAAAATGATTAAAATCAGGGCTGTCTAAATCTAAGACTCCCCAAAATCTACTATCTTGAAAGACAGGAATAACAATTTCTGATTTTGATGCATCATCGCACGCAATGTGTCCAGAAAATTTTTTGACGTCAGGAACAATTTCTGGATGCTTTGTTTCTGCTACCTTTCCGCAAACCCCTTTCCCGACAGCTATATGCATACAGGCGGGTTTCCCTTGAAAAGGCCCAAGTATTAGCTCTCCTTTTACAAATCGATAATAAGTTGCACCATTTAAACCAGGAATTGTATGAAATATTAAGGAAACTAAATTACTCATATTTGCAATAAGATCGTGTTCCCCTTGTAGGAGACTTTCTGCTTGTTTAATTACGAGCTTATATTGTTCATCTTTTCTCCCTGCCATTTACATCACCCTTTCCGCACAAAAAAGCCGTCCCCACACAACAACACTGTGTAGGGGCGACTTTTGATATCACGGTACCACCCTATAATTTTATGTTTAGTAATTTTAAGAATTGCTAAACATATCTCAACGGCACAAACATGCCTGGGATTGTATCGTATCCTTACGTACTGCAAGCTTTCACCGCAATAAAACTCTGAGCTCATTTTTCACTTATTTTTCTAATCTGCGTTCACACCATCAGCAGTCTCTGAAATTAGTTTAACGCGTTGTGCTAGTTGTGTCACATTTG
>NZ_AZFZ01000037.1 GCF_001435895.1 Lentilactobacillus parafarraginis DSM 18390 = JCM 14109
TCAATTTAGATCTCAAACAGTTTCTAAGAAGAAGCCATTCGAGGCGGTTTTGAACCGTTTTGGATGGTTTTTGATTTGCTCTTAGCAAAACCGCTGGCATGATGGATTTCTGTATGTAATTTGTATTTTTAGGGAAGATTATCTAACGAAAGTTTTCAGGACTCCAAAACTTCCTTTAATGTCTTTTTTTCACTATAATCAGTTTTAAGAGAGGTGAATTAAATGAAAAAGCGAATTCTGCTAATCATGATGAGCGTGTTTGTGATTGGGTTGATGCTTCCCATCACGACGATATCCGTATCGGCACAACAACGAATTGTTCTGAAGTCAGGATGGACGGTTATTAAAGGAAGTGCCTATCCGGGGGTCCCTTATCATGCTAAGAATCCTAAAAAGAGTGCGATTCTTTGGAAGACACCGACAGTTAGTAAGCATTCAAATTTAAATAAGTATCCATATGAAACTTGGAACGTTGTTGATGTTTGGGTGCTTCAAAAGGGTTCTAAAAAGCGGGTGTATTACCAAGTTGATGGCCAACACAATACCGGTTGGGTTTGGCGCGGCTATTTGATGAAGGGGCATAATCCCAATGAATCTAAAGACAAGAACCCTAATCAATTACCAGAAGATAACTAGCATTGATGATAAAATGCAAAATAGACGACTCCATTGCTCGAGCGGTTCGAAGCTCTTTGGACATCGAATCTGACGAGTCAGTAAAAATTAAAAAGGTAAACAGGCCTTGTCGCCTAGGTTTTATACAACCAGCAAAAGAAAATCAATGAATCTAGCGCATTATAAAAACGCCTTCTCAAAGAACAGCATCAGTCGCATGCTTGTTCCTCCTAAGAAGGCGTTTTTTCGATTAAATGTTATTTCACTACGGTCTCAGGTTAACCACCGTCAACTTCTCCCGTGACATCGAGAGAATACTGTTGTGAACCCCTTGAGTGCCCATTCCGGAGGCTTTGACACCTAGGAATGGGAAGTTGTCAGGGCCTCTTGATGGTCGGCCGTTGACTTGAACAGTTCCAACTTCAATGGCGCCGGCAGCTTCCAGAGCTTTATCAATGTCTTGGGTGAAGACACTGGCCTGTAAACCAAAGCTGGATTTGTTGGCAATCTTGATGGCTTCGTTTAACGAATGAACCCGAATGATTGGCAGAACCGGACCGAATGGCTCGATCCAGGCAACGTCCATATCCTGGGTAACATTGTCCAACAAGGTTGGCGTTAATAAATTACCATCGCGGTGGTTACCGGTTACTAAGGTGGCGCCCTTATCCAACGCGTCATCAATTAAACCGGAAACAAAGTCGGCGGCCTTGTTGTCAATTAAAGGAACGATGGTGCTGTTGTCAGCCGGAGAACCGACGCTCAAATTTTCAACGGCCGTCTTTAATTTGGCAACTAATTGGTCGGCAATCTTGTCATCGACTAAGACCCGCTTAACGGCAGTACACCGTTGACCGGAGTACGAGAACGCGCCGCTGATAATATTCTTGACGGTGACATCCAGATCGGCGTCTGAACAAACAATTGCCGGATCCTTACCACCAAGTTCAAGAACCAGCGGAATCATGATGGACTTTTGAGAGAGCCGTTTACCGGTTCGGGTACTACCTGTAAAACTAATCATGTTAATGCCGGGATGCTCGGTGAGGTAATCACCAATTTCCGAGCCGTGACCAGTAACCAAGCTTAACAAGCCCTTTGGAAGACCAGCTTTATCGAGGGCTTGAATCATCTTAATGCCACTGATTGATCCTTGAGTTGCTGGCTTGAAAATGACCGCGTTGCCCGCCATTAAGGCTGGGGCAATCTTGGAAGCCGACAGGTTAACCGGATAATTAAATGGCGAAATGGCGAGCACAACGCCAAGGGGAACCCGTTCGATAATCCCTAATTTTTCTTTGGAACCACCTGGGAAGCCATCGCCACGGACACTTTCGCCGTGCATATGTAAGGCTTCTTGAACGGTGTAACGGATTAAATTAATGGTCCGAACAACTTCACCTTTGGCGGCCTTGTAATTCTTACCAACTTCATCCATGACGGCAGTTGCCAAGTCATCCTTTTGCTTATCAAGTTCGTCAGCCCACTTATTTAAGTAGGCCCCACGTTCGCCTAATGACAGCTTTGCCCACGGTTTCTGAGCTTTCTTAGCGGCGTCAATTACTTGATCAACCTCGGATTGGGTAACGGCCTGCACCCGGCCGATGGTTTCGTGACGCCAAGGCGATTGAATTGCAATGGTCTTATTAGATTCACTAGTCTGCCAGTCACTAGCAAAGTATGCTGGGTATGTGGTGACATCGTTTTTGACAATATCCATATAAATAAGACTCCTTTCAAGACATTTTCAGAATAAATTATGAAAATGGTTTAATTTCATTAGAGTCAATTTTACAACCATTGCGCAACAAATACTAGCTAATGATGGTACTTGCGATTATTAAAGCGTTTCCAATTCTCGTTCATCCAAAAAAACAATCGTTCGTTATCAAGCTCGTCTTAGAAAACCCCGTTTTTATCATGATTTTCAGAAAACAAAAACTGATCACTACCCTTATCGAAGTGGTCAGTTAATGAAAATGGTAAATTAAATTCAGTAGATGTCTTACATCGTGAATGAATGGTTACCGCTGCTGGCGCTGATCGCGAACCCCAGCATCCTCACCCTCATATTTGAATAGATACCCAAAGCCCCGGATGGTTCTTAGCATCTGGGGCTTTTTGGGCTTCTTTTCGATCTTTTTTCGGAGATTACTAATATGGGTATCGATAATTCGCAGCGTGGCCCCGCTGGTATTTCCCCAAACCGCGGAGGCAATCTGAGCCCGACTCAGAACGGTATTTGAATGACTAATGAAAAATAGCAGTAACTTATATTCAATTGGGCTGAGACTTAACCGGTTGGTACCGTTGGCCACCTGAAACTTATTCAAATCAATCTTCAAATCCCCGACTGTCAAATTCGTTGTCGCTTGACCCTGGCGATTAATCTGCAGGCGATCCTTATTCTGATAAACCCAGAGCTTTTGAACGATTCGGGCCGCAATTTCATTTATAGAAGCTTTTCTCACGTAATCATCCAAATGATAGGTGAGAAAGTAGCTGCAGATCTGGTCAATCGGTTGGTTGGCGTCCGCCAGTAGTAGGATCGGGCCGGCAACCTGACTGCGCATAATTTGGATTTCCGAAGAATTGTGGGGGAGTGAAATACTGTTTAGATCCCAAACGACGCCGGAGATTTGCTGCAAAAGGTGTTCTAAAGGTTCAAATGAGACTCGCAATTTGATGTGAAAGGAATTCAACGTTTTTTCGAGCTGATTGGCGAGTTGTAAATCTTGACTAATGAGTAGCATTTCCAATGGCATCTGCAATTCCTCCATTTTAGATAAATTAATTACATATTAAGTTATGCCATACTTTTGACCAAAATCGGCGATATTTACGTTACTTTTACATAAACGAAACTCGATATTTACATGACGTTGATATATTAAGGCTGTACTTAAATGAGTACTAAAAAACGGGTTTCAATTAGGAGGAAATCATATCATGAAAAAAAGATCCTTTTTTTCAGCAATCGTAGCTTTGTCTGCTATGGGGGTATTACTTGCCGGGTGTGGCTCAAATAGTGCAAGTTCATCAAAGAAGTCGTCATCAAGTTCAAATGTCAAAATTACGGCAGTCGGCTCCACCGCACTTCAGCCATTAGTTGAACAGGCAGCAAGCAATTATCAAAAGGATAATAGCAAGGTCAACATTTCCGTTCAAGGTGGCGGTTCTGGTACTGGTCTTAGCCAAGTTCAACAGGGTGCCGTTACAATTGGTAACTCGGATATCTTCGCTGAACAGCAAACCGGAATTAAAGCCAAGGAATTGGTTGACCACAAGGTTGCCGTTGTTGGTATGACTCCCGTTGTTAACAAGGGCGTTGGCGTTAAGAACTTGACTATGAGTCAATTGAAGAACATCTTTACCGGCAAAGTTACAAACTGGAAACAGGTTGGCGGTAAAAACCTCAAGATCAACGTTGTGAACCGGGTTTCCGGTAGTGGTACGCGAGCAACATTTGAAGGGGCCGTTCTTGAAGGCGCAAAGGCCATTAAGACTCAGGAACAAGATTCAAACGGAACCGTTCAAAAGATTGTGTCAAGCACCCCAGGAACCATCAGTTACTTGGCCTTCTCATACGTTAACAGCAAGATTGAAGCCCCATCGATCAATGGTGTGAAACCAGATGATCAAAACGTTGAGAATAACAAATGGAAGATCTGGTCATACGAGCACATGTACACCAAGGGTCAACCAAACGCTGCTACTAAGAAGTTCTTGAACTACATGGATTCAGGTAAGGTTCAAAACAGCTTAGTACAAAAACTGGGTTACATCAGTATCCATGACATGAAAGTTCAAAAGAATGCCAGCGGTGCCGTAACCACTAAGTAGTTCCGGCGAATAACTAAATAATTCAGTCATCTTTAAGAAATCAAATAGCGTTTAATCACATGGAGGCTGGCGGCAAACTTGTAAGTTGCCCCCAGCCTTCATCCGGTTAAAGCAATAACGGTTCGTTTAAACATTTAGGAGGTTAATGATTATGGAAGGGATTAAGCCTGAGGCAAACGACAAGCTTAAGATGGATGGGATCAAAAAGGAATTACGAAATCCATCAAAGGCGACTCATCAGGATTACTTTGGCAAGACAATCAGTTACATCTGTATCGCGTTCGTGGGGTTGCTGGTGCTTTCAATTTTGTACTTTATCACCACGCGGGGGTTGGCAACGTTCACCCAGGATCACGTCAGTTTATGGGCGTTCCTGTCGGGAAGCAACTGGAATCCGGGGATGTTAGATTCTCATGGAAATCCTGAAATTGGCGCGCTGCCAATGATTGTCACGTCATTTAGCGTGACGGTTTTGGCTGCTTTGGTCGCTACCCCGTTTGCGATTGGCGTGGCACTGTTTATGACCGAAATCTCGCCGCGCCGGGGGACAAAATTCCTTCAACCGGTTATCGAATTGCTGGTTGGGATTCCCTCAGTTGTTTACGGGTTCATTGGTTTGTCAGTGATTGTCCCATTGATTCGGCACGCGTTTGGCGGTACTGGATTCGGGATCCTGGCCGGAACGATTGTGTTGTTCGTCATGGTTCTGCCAACGATTACGTCATTGTCAATCGATAGTATTCGTTCCGTTCCCATGTACTATCGTTCCGCATCGTTAGCCTTAGGCGCAACCAGGTGGCAAACCATTCACAAGGTGGTTCTTAGAGCCGCAACCCCAGGGATTTTAACCGCGATCATCTTCGGGATGGCCCGGGCATTCGGTGAAGCCTTAGCTGTTCAAATGGTCATTGGGAACGCTACTTTGATGCCGCACGGCCTGTTGACGCCATCTTCAACTTTGACCAGTCAATTAACCACCGGGATCGGTAACACGACCATGGGGACCCTGCCAAATAACGCTTTGTGGTCACTGGCATTAATCCTCCTATTGATGTCATTGGTCTTCAACATTATCGTTCGAATTATCGGAAAGCGAGGGAGTCTTAAATAATGAATTCAAAAGCTGCGAATAATGTCGCGACCGGCGTGATCTACGCGCTTGTGGTCGCAGTTGTCGGCATTCTGGTCTTTCTTCTGGGATACATTTTAATTACCGGTGTCCCCCACGTCTCCTTTCACTTTCTGACATCGGCCGCTGAGTCGTTTAAATCGGGCGGTGGGATTCGGGATCAACTATTCAACTCACTCTACCTATTGGTATTAACCCTGTTAATTTCCTTTCCAATTGCCCTGGGATCTGGGATTTATCTCTCGGAATACGCCCCCAACAATTGGTTTACGAACATTATCCGGACGGCAATCGAAGTGTTAAGTTCGTTACCGTCAGTGGTTGTCGGTTTGTTTGGCTATTTATTATTTGTTATCAAGTTCAACCTTGGCTTCTCAATTCTGGCTGGGGCCATCGCGCTGACATTCTTTAACCTGCCCCTGCTTACCCGGAGTATTGAAGAATCTCTCGAAGATGTACCGGATCTGCAACGGGAAGCCGGGTTGTCGTTGGGATTATCACGATGGAAAACCATTACGGGAATTGTTTTTCCCGCCGCGCTGCCAGGGATCTTAACCGGGATTATTCTGAGTGCCGGCCGGGTATTCGGTGAAGCCGCTGCTTTGATTTACACGGCAGGCCAAAGTGCCCCAATGGTCAGCTACAGTAACTGGAACCCATTCAGTCCCGCAAGTTTTCTCAACCCGATGCGTCCAGCGGAAACCTTAGCTGTTCATATCTGGAAAGTTAATACTGAAGGCGTTACGCCGGATGCGCTCCAAATTTCCAGTGGGGCCTCGGCGGTCTTAATTGTTGTGATTCTGCTGTTCAACCTTGGTGCGCGTTTCTTGGGTAACTGGGTTTACAAGCGGATGACGGCGGCGAAGTAGGAGGATATCATGCAAGATTACTCATTTGACGAAAAACACATTGTTCATATTCCGACTGAAAAAGCCCTGACGACTGAGGACCTTCAAGTTTACTATGGTAAAAATCATGCGATGACCGATGCCAGTCTGGAATTTCCCCGTTACCGGATCACTGCGTTAATTGGCGCTTCTGGTTCTGGTAAGTCAACCTATCTGCGATCGCTCAACCGAATGAACGATGCCATTGCGACGGTTGAGGGAAAAATTATTTATCGGGATACCGATATTAATAGTAAGAAAATTAATGTTTACGAAGTTCGCAAGCATATCAGCATGGTGTTCCAACGGCCCAATCCATTCGCGAAATCCATTCGGGAAAATATTACCTTTGCGCTGAAACGCAACGGCATTAAGGACAAGGCGGAATTAGAATACCGGGTTGAAAACAGTTTGAAATCGGCGGCTCTCTGGGACGAAGTCAAGGACGACCTCGATAAAAGTGCCCTGGCGCTATCCGGCGGGCAGCAGCAGCGGCTTTGTATCGCCCGCTGTGTTGCAATGAAGCCCGACATTCTCTTGTTAGATGAGCCGGCAAGCGCGTTGGATCCAATTTCAACGGCTAAAATTGAGGAAACCCTGAAGCAATTACGGAAGAGTTACTCAATTATTATCGTGACCCACAATATGCAGCAGGCGTCACGAATTGCTGATTACACGGCGTTCTTCCACATGGGCCATGTACTTGAATATGATAAGACGGAAAACATTTTTACGAATCCAGAAATTAAAGCCACTGAAGATTATATTTCCGGAAACTTCGGTTAAAGGGGTCCTGATAATGGAAAATACATCAACGAAAGCGACAACCAAACAGATTATTACATCTGAAGACGTTCACCTATACTACGGCGACTTTGAAGCGCTCCACGGCATTGATCTTGATTTTGGCGAACACGAGATTACCGCGCTGATCGGGCCCTCTGGTTGTGGGAAGTCGACGTATCTGCGGTGCTTGAACCGGATGAATGACTTGATTCCGGGGGTTAAGATTACTGGTTCCATGAAATTGGAGGATCAAGATATTTATGCTCCCAAGGTCGACGTGGTTGATCTGCGAAAACGGGTCGGCATGGTGTTTCAACAGCCTAATCCGTTTCCATTCAGCGTTTATGAAAACGTTGCTTATGGTTTACGGCTGGCTGGCGTCCATGATAAGAGTATTTTAGACGAACGGGTCGAAACCAGCTTAAAGCAGGCGGCCATTTGGGATGAAGTTAAGGACAACTTGTACGACAACGCGCTGTCATTTTCCGGTGGCCAGCAACAACGGATCTGTGTTGCCCGGGTGTTGGCTGTTCAGCCGGAAGTGGTTCTGTTGGACGAACCAACCAGTGCTTTGGATCCAATTTCCAGTGCAAAAATTGAGGACACCCTTTTGAACATTCACGATAAGTACACGGTCATCATTGTGACCCATAATATGCAGCAGGCTTCCCGAATTTCTGATCGGACCGCCTTCCTGCTGAATGGGAATTTGGTTGAATACGATAAGACCGAAAAATTGTTTATGAACCCGGAAAAAGAAGAAACCAGCGATTACCTAAACGGAAAGTTTGGCTAGGAGGAACAAGCAAAATGAGAGCATTATTCGGTGATGAGTTAAAGAAGCTCCACGGACGATTCGTTGAAATGGGCTTGAATATTAGTGAACAGATTTATAATTCAACCCAGGCATTTATTGAGCATGATAAAAAATTGGCCCAGGAAGTGATCGATGCCGACACCAATACAAATGGTGAGGAAATGGATCTTGAAAAGCAGGCTTTAAAACTAATTGCCCTCCAGCAGCCGGTTGCCACGGATTTTCGGGTAATTATCAGCATTCTAAAAGCCAGTTCTGATTTGGAGCGGATTGGTGATCACGCCGTCAGTATTTCCCGTGAGACCATTCGAATGAAGGGCCAAGCGCGGATTCCGGGTGTTGAAAAAGAAATCGCGACGATGACCGATCAGATTCGTGATATGTTGGAAAGAGCGCTGGATGCGTACACGAAAAATAATGAGTTGGCCGCGCGGAATTTATCTAAGAAGGACGTCGATGTCGACAAGCAGTATTTGGAAATTCGCAACGCAATTGTAACGGCTGTAAACCATGATTCAGAAACGGTTCAGTCGAGCTCAAGTTACTTCCTGGTCATTCGACTACTTGAACGAATTGGGGATCACATTGTGAACTTGGCGGAATGGATTGTCTATAGTGCCAGCGGAAAGATTGTCGAGTTAAATCCCGGAAAGGCCAATCCGGAATTGGTTAAGCGCCTGTATTCAGACGCAATTGGCACAAATGAATCAATTAAATGAATTGTTGGTTACCGAAAACCGATTCGCAAACTAGTTTCCGATTAGTTTCCGAATATGTTTGCGGTCTTTTTGACACCATTTTTACGTATTCTTTACATGTTAGTGCATCGCAATTTACACTATCCGGGTACCCTTATAGATGGAAGATGAATGGTTATCAGGCATTTATTGAAGGATGGTGGAAATCATGTCGACGGTACTCAACGAAATGAGACATACCCCCAAAATCGGTTGGGTGATCTCACTTGTTGTTCTGGCCATTATTGTGATTCTGATAAGCATTTCGTAACATCAATTCTTTACTTTGGAGGGTATTGTCAATGGGAAGTCGTTGTAAGTCATTGCTTAAAGGTGCGTTGAAGTGTGCGTTCGTATTATCAGTTGCGACCGTTACACTGAGTGGCCACCAACAAATAAGTCATGCCGCAGCCGCAAAAGGGAGTCTGGATGCAAGCGAATCGTTGAAAAAGGCAATCACGCCGGTTCAGGGGCCTTACGGCTACTTTGTCGATCATTACAAGGAGAACGTTAAGACGAACACCACACCGGATAATAATCCGGCCATTGCGATTTTTGATAACACATTCTTAAGCTATTGGTCGCCCGATGGTACTAAGAAGAATGCTGAATTATTACAGGAAAATTTGGATAAATCAATCCCAATTACGAATAACGCGACTCAAGCAGAAATTGACCGGTCTTATCTCACTGATCGCCGGGACCTTCGTTATAACTTGATTAGCGGTTTGGGACCCTATTCAACCGCGTTCATTAAGGACGCTGATGCCCAAACCGATTTTAATTCGGTTCCCAGTGCGCCGCTCCCCGCAAACTCACCATATAGTTCAATGAAATGGGCTGATGAAAATTCTAAGCTCGGTTCCGTTGTCAAGCTGGTGGATCTCAACGAAGCCTCTGATTGGTCCAGCACAGGGACGCCGAAGGGTTACATCAAATATGAGCGCCCTTATCGCTTAAGCAGCCAAGTCAAGGTCAACCCGTATTTGGTAAACGTGATGGCCGCTGCCCCTAAGACCGACTATGATTTTCCAAGCGGCCACACGACAGCCGCTTTTGAAACTGGCGAAGCGCTTGCCTACGTCTTTCCACAGCGATATCAACAATTAATCACCCGCTCGTCTGAAGTGGGTTATGATCGGGTTCTGGCTGGCCGCCACTCACCATTTGCTGTGATGGGAGGCCGGATTCTGGGAACGGCAATGACCGCTTCAACCCTCAATGATCCAGCAAATAAGCAGTTAATTGATCAGGCTTATCAAGATGCCCAAAAAGACTTGAGTAAGGCCGCTGATTCAACCGCCAAGGACACGTTTGCCAACTATCAACAAAATTTGAAGGACTACACGTACCGCTTAACGTACGGATTTAAGCCAATCAGCAGTACCACTAAGCCGATGGTTGTCCCTAAGGGCGCCGAAGTTCTCCTGAAGACCCGCTTGCCATACCTATCAGATGCTCAACGGCGAGAGGTTCTTTACACAACCGGATTACCATCTGGCTACCCAATGCTCGATGATCCGGAAGGCTGGGGTCGTTTGAACCTCTTTAAGGCCGCTAATGGGTTCGGAGAATTCTTGACTAATACCACGGTGACAATGGACGCTTCAAAGGGCGGCTATCAAGCTGCTGATACTTGGAAGAACGCGATCTCGGGTAAGGGTGGCTTAACCAAGGCCGGCAGCGGCCAGTTAACCTTGATTGGCGATAACACCTATGCTGGTGGGACAACGGTGAAGGCAGGCACTTTGGTTGCTCAAAACGATCATGCATTCGGAAATGGCTCATTGACACTGGATGGCGGTACCGTAACGCTGAGCGCTAAACATGTTACGGTTAAGGGAACTTACCATCAGGCTAAGGATGCCACCCTTCACGTTAACGCGGGGGATCGGGCAACGGTTGATGGATCAGCTCACCTTAACGGAACGCTGGTTGTGAATGGTGCGAAATCGAAGAACCAGACCGTTCTGACATTCTCTAAGCGGACCGGTAAATTTAGCCACGTTAAGCTTGAAGGATTTGGGAAAAATGCCCACGTTGTTTATACGAATAAATCTGTGAAAGTTACCGATTAGTTTCCGAAAACCACTTTAATTTCAATAACCAGTTTCCGAACCTGAAATTGACAATCTCCGTTTCCCGGATTACGCTTTAAAGCAATAATGGTTCGAAATAACGTAATTCATGGGTGGCGAAAACTGGTTAATTGAACGAGTACTGAAAGATCCCCTGAAATTATGTCATTTCAGGGGATCTTTGGTTTGTTGGGAGGCGGTTACGTGAACTTTATTGGCGCACTTTGTTTATTGCTTATTTTGACGACCTTGGCGGGACACCTGTGTAATCGGATTGGTATTCCCGCCGTGATTGGGCAAATTATGGTCGGAATTGTCGTCGGGCCCGCAATTCTTAATTTGATCAAACTCGATAGTTTATTAAATCTATTTTCACAAATCGGCGTGATCATCCTGATGTTCATTGGGGGGTTGGAAAGCAATCTTGCCCTCCTAAGAAAATACTTACGACCCGCGATCGTCGTGGCAATTGTCGGCGTGATTTTTCCGGTGCTCCTGATCGGCGCCGCTTGTGTGATGTTTTCATTTTCGGTGTTGGAAGCAATTTTTATCGGCGTTGTGTTCAGCGCCACCTCGGTGTCGATTTCGGTTGAGGTTTTGCGCGACTATCACGCCTTGGATACCAAGGAAGGGGCAACGATTCTCGGCGCGGCGGTTGCCGATGATATTATTGGGGTCATTCTGCTATCAATTATGATCAGCGTCATGGGGACCCAGGGAATCCAAACGAGTCAGTCATCTACCAGTATCGTGCTAATTTTCATCGAACAAATTGGTTTCTTTGGGCTGACCTACCTCATGGTTAAATGGATCGTCCCTTACCTGATGCGAATTGGGGAACGGCTGTTAATGGCTTCCAGCGTCACCATCACGTCAATGGTCATTTGCCTTGGGATGGCGTGGTGCGCGGATGCAGTTGGCCTGAGTGGTGCCGTTGGGGCGTTTTTCGCTGGGATTGCGGTTGCCCATACGCCTTATCGGCAAACCATTGAGAGTCATATGGAACCCATTGGCTACGCGATATTTGTCCCGATGTTCTTTGTCAGTATTGGGTTGAACATGTCCTTTACCCATTTGGCATCCTCGTTACTATTTGTCGGGGTGCTAACCGTTTTGGCCTGCCTCAGCAAATTATTTGGCTGTGGGCTCGGGGCACTGGTGAACGGCTTTGACATTCACAGTAGCTACATGATTGGCAGTGGCATGATTAGTCGCGGCGAAATGGGGCTGATTACCGCTCAAATTGGGTTCTCGTCTGGCTTGCTTTCGCCGGCGTATTACTCGGATTTAATTTTGGTGATTATTTTATCGACGATGATTGCGCCATTTTTGTTAAAGCACGCAATTCATCACTTGCCGCAAACGCGAAAAGTGGACGCGCCTGTCTTGTAATCGATTTTCCACGAAGTGATAATTAATAAGTTTTTTTCACACTTTTTAAGAAATATTCTTGACATTCTCATGTTAAGTGAATAGAATCTTAACCAATGACAACGAGATAAACGAAAAAACGATGCGTAGAAGAGTAGTTTTCATGACGACTTGAAGAGAGCTCCGATTTGGTGAGATGGAGCAGTTGGATTGATGATGAAAGTAATCTACAAGTTGTAACGATGATTTTCAATGGTAGTCGTTACTGGGAATGCGCCCATTACCGCAATGGAGTATCACTTAGATCTGACCGGTCTCTTCTAAGTCGTACTTTTCGAGCTAATTATTGTGAGATAATTAGGAATAAAGGTGGTAACACGTGCAAACGTCCTTAGCTGTTGTAATAACAGCTAAGGGCGTTTTTTTCGTTGTCAGGCAATTATTCGCTCATTAATTTTATACAGGAGGAACTGCAACATGGAAAAAGGACTCAACTTAACGCGTAAGCAATATATTATTACCGCTTCATTGTTGTTCGGCATGTTCTTTGGTGCCGGAAACTTAATCTTTCCAATTCACTTAGGACAGATGGCCGGCCAAAATTGGTTGCCAGCTGCCATCGGATTTCTGGTTTCAGCCATCTGTTTGCCATTGCTGTCAATTCTTTCGATCAGTATGACCGAAAGTAGCAGTATGTATGATTTAGCATTGCCAGCCGGCAAGATTTTTGCCCTGGTATTTCTGATCTTAACCCACTCGTCACTGGGGCTGCTGATTGCCTCACCACGGACGGCCACGGTTACCTTCTCAATGGGAATTCAGCCGTTTATTCCAAAGGCGTGGACGCAATGGAGTCTCTTAATCTTCTCATTTCTGTTCTTTGGGGCAACGTTACTCTTGGCCTATAACCAAAACAAATTGACCCGCAACGTCGGAAAAATTTTGAACCCAATTCTGGTTTTGCTCCTCGCCTTTCTGTTCTTCGTTGCCTTCTTCTTAAAGGGCGGCGACATGCGCAGTATGTCACTGTTTCCCGCAAGCGGTCAGGGAACGGGTTCACTGATCAACGGGTTTTTGCAAGGTTACAACACCATGGATGCTTTGGCCGGCTTAGGATTTGGGGTTACGATTGTGACCGCTTTGAAATTATTTGGTCAAAAGGATAACCGCCAGCGTTCCAAGTCAGTTGCGATTATTGGGGCCCTCACAATGGGGTTTGAAGCGTTGATTTACATCTTCCTGATTGCTCTAGGTGCTTCGAGTCTGGCTTACACCAAGATGAGCGCTGACGGCGGGACGGCCTTCACCACGATTATGCGGCACTATACCGGCATGGCCGGCGCGTCAATCTTAGCCGCCCTCACCCTGATTGCCTGCCTAACCACTTCGATTGGGTTAATCACCTCACTTTCACAAGATTGGGGCCGCCGGTTCCCACGAATTGGGTATCACCGCTTCTTGATTTTTGCCACCATCGTATCGTTCTCAATTGCCAACTTCGGGCTTGACCAAATTATTCTTTACTCATCACCAATTCTGAGCTTCCTTTACCCACTGGCAATTTCATTGATCATTCTCGGGATTATGCGACCATTTATCGGTCGTCGGCCCCTGATCTACCGGAGTACGATTACATTAACCATGATCCCGGCAATTTTGGATTTGATTCACAACCTGCCGCCAATATTTGCTAATCAGTCGTTCATTGCCGCAATCAATGCTTGGGCAACGCACCACATCTTTCTCTACAGCGTTGGGTTGGATTTCCTGCCATTCATGCTGCTTGGCCTCATTGGCAGCTGGGTCATTTCTAAATTCGCCAAGCAAGCCATTCCAAGTTCTGAAGGATCATCAATCAATAATAATTAAACTGACATAACCGTCATTTTAATTGGCTTTTCACATCACATAGAAAATCATTCGGTGCGCAACCGCATTACACATAGCTCGAGGCCGGGACAAAACCAAAAATTTTGTTCCAGCTTTTTTCGTCCAAATATTATCTAGCTGAATCATGGGCCGGAAGCTAACCGCTTTGTGTCCCCCACGCTTGTACTGATGACGGATTTCGCTGAAAAATTAAAAAGTGCTACTATTAAGGAGTCGATTTATATCAGATAATTCAAAATTGATTATCAGGAGGCTTTTTATTTGGAAGATCGAAATGCGCCAATTGGCGTCTTTGACTCAGGTGTGGGGGGCATCAGCACGTTACGTACCCTTGCCAAATCCTTACCAAAGGAAAACTTTATCTTTTACGGTGATTCCGCAAACGCACCATACGGCGAGCGGCCGGCCGACCAAGTTTATCAGTTGTCGGTGACGGCAATCGATCAGTTGAGAAAGCAGGGAATTAAGGCTTTGGTGATTGCCTGCAACACCGCCACTAGCGCTGCCAAACCCCAGCTAATCAGCCGGTATCCGGACATGCCGATTTTAGGAATTGAACCGGCGCTGAAGCAGGCAGTTGATGCCGGGAAGAAGGACATTTTAGTGATGGCGACGCCACTGACGATCAGTCGACCAAAATATCAGAACCAGGCCGCTAAATTCAAGGATCAGGCAACGATCTATTCGCTGCCATGTCCGGGGTTAGCAGATCGAATTGAACTGGGAACGGCGGGCTTACCACAGATTAGTTCCTTGCTGGATCAACTCTTGGCCCGATACCTAGACAAGCCGATTGATGCGCTGGTGCTGGGATGTACCCACTACCCATTTGTGAAGGATATCATTGCTGAGAAGCTGGACGGTCAAATCGAAATTTACACTGGATATGATGGGATTGAACGGTATTTAGAATACAAGTTGCGGACCAAGTCGTTATTGCGAACCGAAAACCAAAAGCAAACCATTCAATTTATGAGCAGTCGGGATACGCCGGCGGAACTCGCGTTGTACCAGAGTTTATTTGATCACGGGATTCAGAGATAGGAGGCGTTACCATGATTTATTCACCATTAAATGAATGCGATGTGCCAAGTAACCGTTAGTTTTCAGTCCAAATTCTAAAAAATAACGGAGGCATATCAATATGAAAATGACCATGGACCAAACTTTACCAGATGGGATCAGTTTAGGCGTTACCGACATTCACTTCACCAACCAGGCGCGCAGTCCAGAAATGTGGCGGGACTTACTCGATCCGTTGGATACCCAGATTAGCAGCAACGATTCGCTGGAAACCATTCGTCAGGACCCCCGAATCATGGCAACCAAACAGATTTATAAGCAGGCTGGCAAGGATCCCGCTCGTTTTCGGCCGTCCTCGGACAGTTTGTGGCGCCGGGTGGCTAAGGGAAAGGGAATCTATCAGATTAACGCGTTGGTGGATCTGAATAATTATCTGTCACTGCGGTTTAAATTCCCGTTTGGCAGTTACGATGTCGATCATATCGATGGGGATGTTCAATTGACAATCGGATCAGCTGGTCAGCAGTACGCCGGGATTGGCAAAAGCATGGTGAACATTGAAAACCTGTTGGTATTAGCGGATCGGCAAGGGCCATTTGGCAGCCCAACCTCGGATTCAACCAGGGCGATGATTACAGAAAAGACCCAGCATGCATTGATTGTGGCCTATTTATTTGGTGCCGACAATCAGCAGGCAAATGCCATTCAGGCAACGGTTAAGCAGACGGTCATGAAGTATTTGGACCACGTCACGGACTTGACTCAGCAAATTATTAACGAACCGCCAGTTTTGTGACGCGGGCGAATTGATTCCTGTTATAATGGGGCAAAATAAGGAGTTGGTCAGGATGAACTTCAAGGATGCCCTGCATCTTATCAAAAAGAATCATGTGAACATTAACGATGATATGCTCAAAGAAGCCCTCGAAAAGCAAACGATTAAAGCCACTGGTTCTCTGGATAACGGATCATTAGATATTGACGCCGATAGTCTCAACGCTTACATTCAAAAGCGCCAAGCCGAAACAGATGAACTGATTAAACGTATGAAACGGGAAACCGGCTTTAAATTGGGCGGATTTCTATAAAATAACGAAAACTGGTTCTGAAATTTGACGTTGAAGTCAGGTTTCAGAACCAGTTTTTGATTAAAGTACTTTTTTGTCCGTGTAGCGAGTTTCTAAATTGTTAAAGTCGTAGTCTTTCAAATTCGAAACATCGTCCTTGCCGTTAAAGAAGGCGGTGTAACTGCGGGCGAGCATGAGGTTGAGCTGGCCGTTATCGCCAAATTGGACCATAATGACCGGAATGTTGGCTTCATGCGCCGAACCGATTTCAAAGACCGTTCCGGAATCTGGTTCCGTAAGCCCCTCTTCTAACTGGTAGTCCAAGATTGCGACCACCACGTCGGCCTTGTGCACTTGGCGCAGATCGGAAGCAAAGACGGCGTCCTGCCATTTGAAACTTCCGAATGGTTCGGATTCAAACTGGTGATCTTGAGGAATGAAAATTTGGTCCGCGTCGATGGTCGGGTTTTGTTTGAGAAGTGACACGACCGTGGCAATTCGGTCACGCTGGCCATCACTGAAGAATGGGGATGCGAGATAGACGGAATTTTGATGGGTTGGCATGGAAATCATCCTTTCACTGAGCGAGTTATGTTACCCATATTGTACACGAAAACCGAACGAAATTGGTAATTTTCTTGATAATTTTCAGCTATTGCTTTCTGAAACCAATTATTGGGGTTCCGTTGTACAATTAACAGTGATTAGTAACCGATTGGAGTCGGTACATCATGGCGGTCGGTTAAGAAACGAGGGGATGGGCAAATGACTAACGAACGGGTTCAACCACACATGGGAAACGTAGGTTTTATTATTTTTCTGGCACTATTAAGCGCCTTTGTGCCGCTGTCGACAGATTTGTACTTGCCGGCCCTGCCAACGATGACGACGTTCTTTCACGTTTCCGAATTTACCATGAACCTGACACTAATTCTGTTCTTCATATTTTATAGTATTGCGACGCTGGTTTGGGGTCCTCTCAGTGACCGGTACGGGCGGCGGCCAATTCTCTTAATTGGATTGACGTTGTATATGATTGCCGGGATTCTATGTGGAATCGCAAACTCCGCGTTTGAAATTATTATTTTTCGGGTGCTTCAAGCCATCGGCGGTGGCGTGGCAACCACGATTGCGACGGCGATTATCAAAGATGTGTACGTCGGCCGCAAACAGGAAACCACTTTGGCGATCGTGCAGTCAATGGTGGTGATTTCCCCAGCCTTGGCGCCGGTTTTTGGTTCGCTATTATTAACGTTCATTTCTTGGCGGGGAATCTTCTTTACCCAGGCGATTCTGGGATTAATCGTGGTCCTGGGGTCACTCATCTTTAAGGAAACCCACGATACGTCCAAAGTTACCGTTAACGTTCTTCAGTCCCTTGGGCGGTTGGGCGTTTTGCTGAAAGATCCCGGCTTTTCGGCAATGCTGGTAAACTTTTCTGCCGTGTCAATTGTGTCGCTCAGCTTCATTTCATCCTCGTCATACATTTTTCAGGTGCACTTTGGACTCAGCAGTCAAATGTTCAGCTACTTCTTTGCCTTTAACGCGATTGGGATGTTACTGGGACCGCTGTTGTACATTCGATTATCCAAAGTCATTGATCGAATGGTTATTCTGTATGCCTGCTTCTTTCTGGGGATTGTTGGCGGGATCCTGATTATCTTGTTTGGCCTCGACAACCCGTACTTATTTGCGATCACCGAACTGCCAGCAACCCTCGCCAGTTCGGCAAGTCGGCCGCCGGCAACTTATCTGATCTTGAAGCAGCAGGAAAATGACAACGGGTCAGCTTCCTCACTATACAGCGCCGGTGGCACGATCATGGGAAGCCTTGGGATGGTCGTCGTGTCGTTTACGACGTCCTGGCCGGTGTTGATTATTGCGGTGATTGATATTGTGATTAACGTGATCTGTGCGCTGGGGTTATATGCGACGTTGAAGTTTTTACGAAATCAGATTATTTTATAGCCGATTATCAAAACGCAAACTTCATCACAAAAGTTTGCGTTTTGATTTGTCACTATTTATTGGTGAGATCGTGGTGAACATTGGTCAGCTGCATTCTCCAGCGCTACTACAAGCCTTCTGAATGATTCGTGCAGTGGTTGCAAGCAATTCTGGATAAGTGATTGAAAATTGACGAAACAAATTATTAAAAACCTCTCATAATCACGTCAAAAAAGGAGTATATTATAGATATCACTTTATAGAAAGAGGGTCGGGTACGCCGATGATATCCACATTTATGTTTCTTATAGTCGCCGGTTTTGGTGCTGGGTTGCTCGCATCAACCGCCGGGATGGCTTCACTAATTTCATACCCCGCCCTTCTATCGGTGGGGTTGCCGCCGGTGCTTGCCAATGTGACGAACACCACGGCGCTCATATTTTCCGGAATCGGATCGACGGTTTCTTCGCTGAAGGAGCTGAAAGGCCACTGGAAAAAGTTATCCCTCTACATAGCTTTATCACTGATTGGTAGTATTGGTGGTAGTTTCCTATTGTTGATTGCCCCTGCTTCAACCTTTAAAAAGGTTGTGCCATTCTTTATCCTGGCTGCTGGGATTTTACTCTGGGCATCCAGTCGGAAGAAGGCCACTTCGACTGACAAGATGAAGGAAGCCCACCAGAACTCGTCGAAGCGGTTCTGGATTACTCTGATTAGCTGGATCGGAATCGTGCTGGTCGGGGCTTATACCGGCTACTTTGGGGCTGCCGGCGGGGTAATCTTCCTTGCTATCTTGTCAGTGATTACTGACGACCGCTTTGTGGTGGTGAACGCCATGAAAAATGTGATTGCGTTCGCTGGTAATTTGATCGCGACGATTATCTTCATTTTCAAAACCAATATTGACTGGTTGCTGGTGATCCCACTGGGTCTGGGGCTTTTAATTGGCGGGTATACCGGGCCGATTATTGTCCGGCACGCGAATATCCATGTGCTGCGGGCATTGATTTCGCTGGCTGCGTTTGGGCTGGCTGCATATTTGTTCGTGACCGCTTATTTCTAGAAATCAAAGCTTAATTGAGTGGATTAAAAAACCGGAGTTGACAGTTAATTTTCACTGCTAACTCCGGTTTTGAGTTTCAATCTTAATTTGTAATAGTGGGTTAGCCTACCAACCAATCTTCCCAGTATCACTGGGCATCTTAACCTCACCGTTCTCAACCGCGGTAAACGCGTCGTCGAGGACCTGAAGCGCTTGGTCCAGTTGTTCTCTTGGAATGACCAACGGTGGCTGAAAACGAAGGATATTGCCTTGTAGAGTGATAATGACGACCCCGTGCGCAAATGCATAGTAGATTACCTTAGTGGCACCGTCATTATCGGGTTCCTTGGTCTGAGGATCCTTCACCAGTTCAATGCCGCCATTTAATCCCCACATGCGAACGTCACCAATCATTGGGTGGCGTTTTTGCATATCCAAGAAGCGTTGCTTAGCATAGGCACCCTCGGTTGCTGAACGCTCTACCAGGTGATCGTCACGGATGACGTCAAGGGTTGCCAATGCCGCTGCTGAACAGACAGGATTCCCTGAAGTGGTAAACAGATGGGCGGGGGCGTCGAGACTCTGCATGACGTCCTTCTTGCCGATAACGGCACTCAGTGGCATTCCGGAAGCCAGGGATTTTCCAACTGACATTAGGTCAGGTTCGATATCCTTGTACTGCTGAATGCCCCACATCTTACCGGTCCGGCCAAGCCCCTGATTTACTTCGTCAATCGCAAACAAGATGCCATGGTCATGGCAGAATTTATAAACCAGCTGCATATATTCTTCAGGGGCTTTAACGATCCCGCCATCGCCTTGAATGGCTTCAATCAGGACACAGGCCGTTTCGTCAGCTGGCAGAAATGATTCAAACGGTGCTTTAAAAGCGTCAAAGTACCTGACGGCGACATCGTGTTCAGTTTCGCCTTCGTAGCGTCGGTACAAATCCGGATAGGGAACGTGAACCACGCCTGGCAGCATCGGGCCAATCTTTCGAGTCATATTCAAGCTGGTTCCCGATAAGGTTTGCGAACCATAGGTGGAACCATGGTATGAGCCCATGTAGGAAACGACGTATTGGCGACCGGTGTAGGCTCGGGAGAATTTAATGATCGCGTCGTTGGCGTCCGAACCGGAGTTGCCGAAGCTAACCATTTTTGGCGTATCGCCAGGGGCAATTTCTGCCAGTCGCTTGGCCAGATCGATTCCAGGCACGTGATGAAAATAGGCCGGCGTGTAATGAATTAATTTTTGGGCCTGATCACTAATTGCCTTCACAACGCGCTGGTTGGTGTGGCCAACGTTGATTGCCGATGCACTGGCCAGCAGGTCGATATATTTGTTGCCATCAACGTCAACCAGTGTGGCGTCGTGAGCGTGGTCGATTACCAAGTTATAGTAGTTAATCCGCGCTGAACGGGCATAGTAATTATTTTCTTCGTCAATTAGCCGAGATGCCTTCTCTAAATTGCTCATGAAAATCACCGATCCCCTTTAAATATGAAAAGTTTGTGATAAATGGAAACTATGTCGTCAATATTGTTAGTCTAATTTCTCGTTGTTGTGTTCCTTCTGCTTATCAAGAGTAGCAGTTGAGTGCTTCATTCCGTAGCCGAAGTAAATCAACATACCGAATATGAACCAACCCAGTGCGTAGGTTTTTGCTTGGATATCAAGACCCCAGAAAATCCCAAGGGCCCCAAGAAAACCGAGGGCGGGCAATACTGGGTAAAGTGGCATTCTAAAGCTTGGCATTGGAATGTCTTTGCCTTCACGAGGACGTAAAGCGTAAATGCCGATGGAAACGAACATAAATGCAATCAGGGTTCCGGCTGAAATCAACTGAGCCAGGAATGTGAATGGGAAAAACGCGCCAAGGGCGATCCCAATGATCGTTAAGACAATCAAAGCCCGGTTTGGCAAGTTGTTGCTTAATTTACCCAATGCTTTTGGCAACAGGCCGTCACGACCGAATGAATAAAGCAGACGCGAACCAGCCAGCATCATTCCGATGAGGGCGGTGAACATTCCGACAACCGCAACTGCTTGAACGACGGTTGCAATCACTGCGTGGCCACTTTGGCGAAGGGCCCAACCAACTGGCTCAGCGTTGTTTGCGTAGTCCGAGTAACGGAACATCCCAACAAGAACCAGGGCAACGGAAACGAACAGGATCACAGCGATAACCAATGAACCGAGGATACCTCGGGGCATGGTTTTCTGTGGGTTCTTAGCTTCCGCGGAGTTTGCGGCAATGGAATCAAAGCCAATGTAAGCAAGAAAAATTTCGGAAACCCCGGCGTAAATTCCTTGCCAACCACCAAACGCGGATCCGTCTGCATTGGGGTGATATTTAGGAATAAACGGGGTGTAGTTACTTGATTTGATGGCGGTAGCACCAACGAAGATGAAAACTAAAATAGCAATCACTTTAAGAACAACCAAGGTGTTTTCAACTCGAGCGGTTTGTGATGCGCCTCGTGACAGCAACGTGGTTACCAAAATGATCACGATAATCGCAAATAAATCCATCAATCCGCCATTAGAACCGGTCGATGCAGTGGAAAGGGATGCCGGTAACTTGAATCCCAGTGGCCCAATTAAGCCCTGGAAGTTTGCGGAAAGCCCCGAAGCAACGAACGCGACGGCGATGAAGTATTCGGCTAGCAATGCCCAGCCGGCAATCCAGCCCCAAAATTCACCAAAAACAACGTTGATCCATGAATATGCGGAACCCGCAAATGGCATTGCGGCGGCCATTTCAGCGTAAGCAAAAGCCACCATCCCGGCAACAATCGCGGCAGCCAAGAAGGAAAGCGCAACGGCTGGGCCGGCATGTTGGGCAGCAACAACGCCTGGCAGCGTGAAGATGGACGTTGAAACAATCGTACCAACGCCAAGAGCCAGGAAGTCTTTGGTGGTTAAACTGCGGATAAGATGGGAGTCCTTATCCTGATAAACCAAGGGGTCCTCTTTTCGGAACATCTTTTCGAACACACTACTCATTAACAATCACTCCTAATATATATGGTAAAGTTGCCGATAAAATGATAAATTAAACGTCAGATCGATTTTTATAGAATAACAAATTTTGCACGTAAATTAAAGAATTATTTGAAATATCTTTTTATAATTAGTTATGTACGATTATACCAATTTAATGCAAAATAGTCATAATTGGTGCCCGACGCTGGGTGTAGTTTACATCAAAAAAGTTTACGTTGCAAATTTAAGATCTAATCCTAATTTAATTTTACGAGATAATTTGATATAATCTCATCAGGTGGGTTTGCGATTTTTATTTGCCCATTCATGATTAAATCACTATAATGATATGTGTGTCATCATGAAGGGTATTTGTTCAAAAAATAACTAGTAGGGGGCGATATCATGTCGTTGACTATCAAAGAGCTTGCTGATCAGTTAGCAGTTTCCAAAACTGCAATCCGGAAACATATGGACGACGAGTTTCGAAGTACATATACAATCAAACAAGGTAATAAGATTCTGATTAAGGATGACGGAGTTGAAGCACTAAAAGAACAATTCAAGAATTCCGAATCAGGTACCGAAAACTCGACTGAAGATGATTCAACTGCTCAAGCAGGAACCAAGGATGGTAAAAGTACCACAGCATTATTAGCGGAAACGCTGGAAGATCAACGCAAACAGATTGAAGAAAAGGATAAACAAATTCGTGAATTACACCAGTTACTTGATCAATCACAACGTTTGCAGTTAGATGTTCAAAATAAGTTAAAACAGCTTCAGAATCGGCTTGGCAATTCGGCAACTAAAACAATCGAAGAATCCGTTAGTGATCAATCAACAAACGATCACGAAACCAAAACCGATGACCATGCAGAATCTGAAGCTGAGAAAAAGCCGCAGACGAATTCAGTTGTTGATTCTTATAAGACTGACAAGGTGCTTTCCAGTGATGGAACCAGTTATCAGGCTGCACCGCGTAAGAAGAAACACTGGTGGCAATTTGGCCGTTAAGGTCCTTCTATGATATAGGTAGCTATTATATGTAACGAAAACCACAATCGAATTTTTTCGATTGTGGTTTTTGTATCCCAATAATGAAGATGATCATCGTTGCTTATTTCCCGCGATCGAATGATCCGCCAGGATAAAGAGGAAACTAATCACGTAGAAAAAGGAGATCGTCAAACTACCAAATGCCTGACCGGCAGCGTATGCTGGATTTTTGGCAAGAACCGGCGCGTTTAAAAATAACACGGCGATGGTAATGACGATGGCACAGGCGATGAAGAGGATTCGATTGGCCTTCCGCTGAAAGAAATTGTGATAATCGACAAATCCCATTAAAATAATGACGTTCAAGAACCAAACGACGCTAAGGTAATGGATTCCAAATGGCATGGGTTTCAGGCGGTTGATAATGGTGATGAACAATAACACGATATTTAAATAGTAGCTGATGTGACTAATGAGTTCACTGCGTTTACTGAGAGTGTTCTGGTTTTCGTAATGGTTAATCATATTGGGATCCCTTCTTAATAACTGATCTAACGACAACTTATACGTATCGCTGAGTTTCACGAGCATTCCGATATCTGGGTAGCTACGGCCGGTTTCCCAGCTGGATACGGTTTTTCGTGAAACATGTAACTGAGTTGCAACTTCAGCCTGGGTAAGGTGGTGGCTTTCTCGCGCTTCTCGAATCTTGTCTCCAAAAGTCATTTTTTCTTTTCCTCCATCAACAATATAAGAGTCAGGGAAAGGGGAGGCAAGCGAATTTGGATGGTTGGTCGTCTAAGAATGGTAGCATCGAAAACCAAGCGAAAAGTGTGCGGCTTGGTTTCCGAATTGATTCCAAATAGAAAAGTGGGGCAACCATGAAGTACTCCCCAGTGGCAACAAATTATCGGTATACTTTAAGGCAAAGAGGAGGAACAGTTATGCGAATTGGTACTCAATTACAAAGACAACGCCAACTGAACGGATTATCTCAAAATCAGCTGGCCGAAGCGTTACATATATCTCGTCAATCAATTTCAAAGTGGGAAAATGGTTCGGCACTACCCAACTTTGCCAACGTCATGGCGATTAGTAACCTGTTTCACATTTCATTGGATGACTTAATTAAAGGAGATGCGGTATTAATGAATCAATTAGAGAATGAGCATAAAACCAGTAAGGTTGCCGACATTCTGATCATCGGTTTCGGGATGGCAATCTTTGTCTTTATTGTGCTAAGTTTGTTGAGCGTTTCAGAGGATGCGGTTGCGACTGGATTGTCACTCATTTCCGTTATCAGTTTTATCGGGTTGATCTTTTCCATTAAATGGCGGCTAATCAACCAAGCTCTTAAGAAAGGGGCCGTTGTTTGGGGCGCCATCTTGATTGCAACACTCCTGATCCCAGAATTTTATGGCTTTATTCAGGGGTTTATTGGCGGCATGCCACATTAAGCTTATTATATTAGACCAAATTAAAAGGTACTTGGAAGTGTCAGCAACGGTTAAATACCGTTAGTGTTACTTCTAAGCACCTTTATTTTGTTTGACTACTTCAGATATGACAACGGCTTTTGAACCTCAACTTTGGTGCCGTCATACTGATCCTTAATGTACTTCTGAATTGCTGGTTCGTGATACAACTTTACCAGCTTCTTGTAGTTCTTGTTATCTTTGTTCTTCTTGGCGGTTGCCAAAATGTTGATGTTGCTTCTGGTGTTCGTGTCAATCTTTTCGTGGAAGATGGAATCTTTCAAGACGTTAAGGTGACCTTCCAGGGCGACCGTATTAGAAATTAAGACGGCATCAAGGCTATGAAGGACCCGCGGACCAGTGGTATCATCGATTTCCTTGAATTTCAAATGTTTGGGGTTGGCCGCGATATCGTTGGTGTTGCCTAATGCTGGTAAGTTTTTCTTAAGTTTGATCAATCCCGCGCTTTGCAGCAGCAGTAAGCCGCGAGCCGTATTGGCCGGGTTATTGGCGATTGCGATGGTGGCGCCGTTTGGAATTTGGCTGATCTTTTTGTATTTATCGGAATAAATGCCCAGCGGTTCCAGGTAGGTGGTGCCAAGTGCGGCTAATTGACTGGATTTATGTTCCTTATTATAGGCAACCAGGTATGAGTAGGACTGAAAGGCATTGACGTCAACGCTGCCCTGCGCCGTGGCGTTGTTCAATTGAACGCCGTCAGTAATCTGCTTAACCTTAATCTTTAAGCCCAGTTGCTTAGCCTGCTTGCTGGTCGCAATGTGATTCCAAATATCATAGTCGGAACCTTGTGATCCAACGGTAATTGTCGCACTTTTGGACTGGGCGTGGCTGTTAGTTAAGGTGTGAATGCCAAATATAATTGCAATGATAACCACGATACTGATAATCGTGATGATTAAACCCTTTGCCTTCTTCATGAAATCTCTCCTTTATAGATGAACGGTTTTTTTAGCGAGCCAGTCGCCGATGATTTGGACTAAAAAGACCATGATCAAAATGACCAGCATGGCGGCCACCGTCACGTCATTTTCAAACCTGGCGTAACCGATACTAATGGCGATGTCGCCCAGACCTCCGGAACCAATGGCGCCGGCCATGGTGGTCAGGCCGATCAGACTGATGACCGTGACGATGGACGCCCGAATGAGATCGGGAAGACCTTCCCGCAGATAAATTCTGAAAATGATTTCGGGAATGCTCGAACCCATCGACCGGGGGGCTTCAATCACCTGGGGATCGATTTCCAATAGGGCGTTTTGAACCTGGCGCGCATAGAATGGAAAGATCCCGACAACCAGGGGCACCAGTGAGGCGGTCGTTCCAACAGTTGTGCCAACGATAAAGTTGGTAATTGGAAACATGACTGCCAGTAAAATAATGAACGGAATTGACCGCAGGAAATTGACAATCTTGTCGGTCAAACTGTAAACGTAGGGGTCTTCGGCAATCCCACCGCTCTGCGTGATGACGAGGACAATTCCCACGCCAAGCCCCAGTAAGCCGGCGATCAGTGAGGACCAAAATGTCATGTAGATGGTGTCCCAAATGGATTGGACAAATTGGGGCCAGATATGAATGACGTTAGGAAATATTTGTTTTAACATCTTGCTTGACCCCTTTCTTACCGGTTGCGATTAGTCGAACCCGCACGCCGTTTTGATTTAAAAAGTTGATGCCGTCAGCCAGCTGCTTGGTTTCACCCGACAGAATGATAATCAGGTAACCGATCGATGTTGACCCAATTCGCTCGATATTGCCAAATAAAATATTGGCTTTAAGTTTATAAAGTTCAGTCAAATCAGAAATTAACGATTGCTTGGTTGCCCGGCCGCGAAACTTCAGGAAGAGAAGCCGTTCATTGGCGGACAGGTCTTGAAGACTGCTGTCGGATTTGATTTGGTCCAGCGCTTCAGTCACGTTTGCCGATGAATCAACGAAGTTTTGGGTGAGCGGCTGCTTGGGATCAGAAAAGACCTCGGCAACTTCACCGCGCTCAATGATTTTTCCCTGATCCATGACGGCGACGTGATGACAAACGGATTTGATGACCTGCATTTCATGGGTAATAAGAACAATCGTCAGGCCAAGGGTCTCGTTAAGCTGTTTTAGTAATTTTAAAATGTCGTTGGTTGTCTTGGGGTCCAACGCACTAGTGGCTTCATCGCTGACCAAGATATCCGGATCGTTGGCCAGTGCCCGGGCGATTGCGACCCGTTGCTTTTGGCCGCCGGACAGTTGTTCGGGATAGGATTTCTCAAATTCACCGAGGCCGACCAATTCCAGTAATTTTTTGGCTTTAGCTTGGCGCTTGGCCTTACTAATCGATTGACTCAACAGCGGATATTCAACGTTATTGAGGACAGTTCGTGAATTCAGAAGGTTAAAGTGCTGGAAAATCATGCCGATCTTCTTACGGGCAGTTCGTAATTGCGGGTTGGACAGCTTTTGAAGATCCTTGCCACTCACCGTGACCGTTCCAGATGTTGGTTGTTGCAGGAGATTGATGGTTCGCACCAGGGTGCTTTTACCGGCACCAGAGTAGCCAATGATGCCGTATATATCGCCGGGTTGAATTTGTAAATTAACTTGGTCAACAGCGTGCAGCGACTTCCCATTTGATTGAAAAGTGACGCTCACGTTGTGAAGATCAATGATTGGGCTTGTCGATTCTGCCATGTTGCCACTTCCTTAACTAGATTTTTATTGATATCTCATTCCGCCATCAACCAGCAGGGATTGACCGGTAATGTAGCCAGCGTGCTTGGAAACAAACCAGGAAACGACTTCGGCAACGTCTGCCGGGGTGGCTTCTCTGCCCAGTGAGATTTCTGAGAGGGCGCTGGCCTGTTGTTCCTTAATGGAGACCTTCTTAATTTCGGCGGTGCGCTTGTCGATGCCGTCACGTAACGGGGTCCGAACGATGCCGGGATCGTAAGCGTTGACGGTGATTTGGTACTTAGCCAGTTCTTTAGATGCCGACTGAGTTAACCCGCGGATGCCAAATTTGGATGCTGAGTAGGCACTTTGCAGGGCGGAAGCTTCCACGCCGGCAAGGGATGCGGCGTTCACGATGCGGCCACCTTTACCTTGCTTGATAAATTGTTCAGCGGCTGCTTGGATGCCCCAGTAGGTGCCCTTCAGGTTAACGTCCAATAGGCGTTCAACGTCGTTGGGATGGGAATCGACAAACGTGTCGATGAAGGCTACCCCGGCGTTATTGATGAAGGCGGCCAATTCGCCGAGATCACTGACGGCGGTTTTTACTAAGTCAAAGACTTCGTCACGGTGGGCGACGTCAACGTAGTAAGCTTTGGCCTTGTAACCAGCATCTTTTAAGTCTTTGGCAACCTTTTTGGCGGTACGCTGGTTAATGTCAGCGACGGCAATCGCATAGCCGTCCTTGGCGAGTCGATGGGCGACCCCTTCGCCAATGCCTTGTCCCGCACCCGTTACAATTGCTAATTTTGTCATCATAACCACTCCTCTAAAATTTTAGGTATTAAAAAAGCACTCCTGTATTCAATCCATACAGAAGCGCTTCATCGCGATACCATTCTGAGTTTACTTAATCAGTTACCTAAAAAAGCCTCACCAACCATCTCTCGTAAGAAATGGTGTGTCCGGTAACGAGGACCAGTTCGTCTGGTGCTGTCGGCAACCCGATCACACCAGCCAATCATCGGCCATTTTCGTTTCCACCCAAAGATCGGCTTGCATCAAGCGCCGACTCTCTGAACAATGGGGGGAAACTACTTTCCGATTCAACTTGTTTAGATAACATTATTAAAATCCAATGAGATTAACACCATTAAAAATAACAGGATGACGGCAATTTGTCAACTGGTTTCTAATCTGGGTGAATGGATACGCAAAAGCGGAACACCAAATCGGCATTCCGCTTGATTGAAGGATGTGAACTGAAATTTGCCGCGTAAACTTGCAAGAGTGGTGGCATCAATTTTAGTCTGTTAAGC
The DNA here is from genome assembly GCF_001435895.1 of Lentilactobacillus parafarraginis DSM 18390 = JCM 14109. Taxonomy (GTDB): domain Bacteria; phylum Bacillota; class Bacilli; order Lactobacillales; family Lactobacillaceae; genus Lentilactobacillus; species Lentilactobacillus parafarraginis. Next base: position 28,690 of record NZ_AZFZ01000037.1, read on the forward strand.
CTGGTTAACCAATTACAATTGTTTATCCTCCCGATAATCTCCCCTTTTAATTTGTAGATACCGGATAAAACCATCTATTAGGATCAGCCCAAGGCCAATAGCACCAATCAACATGTTAATTGAAAGGAGCTCTCCAGCCTGGATGATCCTGATAATCTCAAAGATCGCAAATAGTAACAGAATATAGTGCGAGATGAGATCCTTGTACTTTGACGGGAACCAACCGCGGTAATTTGAGCGCAATTTTAAGTGATTATTAAACGTAACATTGTGACTCGTCACTATCAATAATCTACCTCCCTTCTTCTGCCTGATCAGATCGATAACCAAGCTGGTGTGAGATTGAAAGCTTCGGCCGAAAGTTTTCAAAGATACAATGTGTCAGCGGCTTCATGTGAAATCTGTTGACAGTTAATAGGATTGTCTAAAGTGATTGGTATGGCAAGCTTGAATTTTAAGACAACCTCAAATCTTAGGAATTTAACCGTGTCTTTGTTTCGAACCCCTTTTTAAGACGAGGCGAATGAATTAACCGGTGATGGAGCTGTTCATTAAGAACGGTAACGCTGCCAATCACACGGCATTAGTTTGAGATACGGTTACTCGGACAAGCTCCGTCGCAGTGTTTTATCTTGGCTACCGAAATCTTTTACTTATTGTTTTTAGCGTATTCCACAAATTAAGAACAGGCTTCGACTTACCATTTCCACCACGTATTTTAACTAGGGCTTCATGATTGTTCAATAAAATGATTTCTGATTTTTCAGTTATTTTTGGCACTATGATTACCTCCGAAAATTTTGTGGAAAACATGAAAGGGTTTCGCATAAAAATTAGATAATAAATTTACGATCCCAGCAAGCTTAGAATCGAAGACATCACCAAGAATACTTATTTTCCAACACCTCTAATTTTAGAAAAAGTCCGCTTAAGTGGACTGATTAAGCTTTTATCGCCTATTAAATATTGGTTGTTAGTTGATGGATACCAAAATAGCGTGATGACGAGACTGATTGTTGTAAACATAATTAGGGTCTGTCTTAAAACAAGCTTTTT
>NZ_AZFZ01000038.1 GCF_001435895.1 Lentilactobacillus parafarraginis DSM 18390 = JCM 14109
TAAAGTGTCAACCCTAAGGGGTATTGTACGCCCTTGGTTTCTAATACAATTTCATTGTTCATCATGCTGCCTCCATCCGCCAAAAACCCATCAGCATCTCAATTTCAGCTTCAGTATATTCGCCATTGACTACCCAGTCAATAACCATGCGGTCATTATAACCGCCACTTTCTCATAGTCAGTGAAAACCCCAGTATTATCATGTTTTGTCAGTGTTTCAAAACGCAATAGTTATTGAAATTAAATCAACAAAAAACCATCGAATTCCCAACAAAAATGTCAGAAAATCGATGGTATATTTAAATATTCCAAAATTAGTTAAATTGTTTGATTGGCTCTTAAAGCGGCTTGCTTGGATCGGTATCGTCCCAGTGATCAATGGCATTGGCAATCTTGGCGTTTGGATCATGCCACTGAAAGTCGGAATACCAAAGACCGCGTTTACCCTCGTCAAGCTGATTAATCGTCTGAACGTCCTCATCGCTTAACTCAAAGTCAAAGATCTGGCTGTTAGAAATAATCCGGTCTTCATGAACCGACTTAACAACCATGATCAAATCGCGTTGCCATTCCCAACGGAGAATGATTTGGGCAGCAGTCTTATGGTACTTATCCGCTAACTTTTCAATCACCGGATTCTTCAGTGACCGCCCACCACCAAGTGGGGACCAGGCGGCTAATTGAATCCCATGACTCTGGTCAAACGTCAGGATATCACGTTCCTGATTGGTTGGATTGAACTCCATTTGGTTGACTGCCGGCACAATTTCGGCAGCTTCCAGCAATTTTTCCATCCGGTCATTATCGAAGTTGGAAACCCCGATTGCCCGAATCTTGCCGGCCTTATACAACTGTTCCATTGCGTGGTAGCTTTCGATAAAGTGCGCGTCAACCGGCCAATGCATCAGATAAAGATCAATGTAATCAAGGCCCAGCGCCTGAAGTTGGCCGTTAAAGGCGTTGGTGACCTTATCAGCATTCCCCTGATCACCGTTATACAGTTTAGTCGTGACGAAAATATCTTCCCGCTTGAGACCGGCCTGCTGCAGTCCCTGCTTGATGCCGGCACCGGTTCCCTGCTCGTTACCATACTGGCGGGCCGTATCAATCGCAATGTAGTGATTGCGAATTGCGGCGGCTACCGATTCCTGAGCACCGTGATTATCCGTTTTCCAAACTCCTAAGCCAAGTCGGGGCATCTTAACGCCGTTATTTAAAGTCATCGTTGTGTGTAATCCGTCCATTTTGAAGCCTCCAATCGTAATAGTTACCACTAAAATCGTACCATACATAACCAATTGGTTCCAAATGATTGCTAAAATTTCGGCGACAAAAAAAGTGGCTAACTTTAAATTTGAGCTTAATCAATCGGGATCTTTGGTGTATCGAAGAAGACAGTTACCTAATGTCCTTATTTTTGTCACGGATCTTATTCAGATCGGTGATAAAGTTGGCAATCGTCTCGAGATCACTTTTGGAATAGTTGTCCGCCAACTGCGCGAGTTTGGTTTCTTCTTGAGAATGGTAAGCCACATGACGGTTGTTGATCATTTCCCCAGCGGCGGTGAGTGCAACAAATGTATCCTTACGATTATCTGGTCGGTGAGATTTTTGAAGCAGGCCCCTTTCAGCCAGCTTGTTAACGGCTTTGGAAACCGCTCCTTGAGTCATCGGTACCTGGTCCACAATCGTGGAAATTTTAACGCCATCCTTGGCGGAGGCTGCGCGCATAATATGGAGATCGTTAATGGTGATGCCATTGACCAGAGCAGCGTTTAACTGATCGTTGTGTCTGAGGGCTGCCAGGACCTCACCATCAACATCATGACTTCGAAATATTTCAAGCTGGTTCTTGATTTGGGCAATTGAATTTTTCTTTTTCATTTTAAATTCCTCGGAATATATATTGACTTTTAGCCATTACAGCTTATACTGATTATATTCCTTGGAATGTATTTTGAAAAGCCAAACTGTTAAATTTTAAAAAGAGGTTTCTAATATGAAATATGTCATGATATTTGACCACCCATACACCCTGTCGGCCGCAAATAATGAGCCCCATCATCGGAGTTACAGTGCGGCGATCGCCAAACAGACAATTAACTATTCAACCGCCCAAGGCCATGAGGTGGATGTCATCGATTTAAATCAAGATCGCTTCGACCCGGTCATGCACGCAAAAGACCTAAGTGCTTGGCGAACGCGGACACCCATCAACGACCAGGTCGATCGCTATTTTGAACGCTTAAAAGCCGCCGATGAAATCATTTTTATTTTCCCAATTTGGTGGGAGCTGATGCCGGCCATGACCAAAGGCTTCATCGATAAGGTTTTTAGTAAGAACCGGGCCGTATCCACCCATCCCCGGGTGGTCCTCGAAAAGAACCCAGTCATCCGCATCTTCACGATCGCCGGCACGCCAACGTTTCTCTACAAGCTCAAGTATGGCAATCCCATTATGAAGGCCCTGGCGACAGGCACATTCAAAAAGATTGGCCTTAAGAAAATCAAGTGGCACAACTTCAACGCAGAAGACGAATCACCACAAAAGCGCCAAGCTGATTTGGCCCACATCCAAAAATACCTGTCATGATGCCTTCCCCGTCCTATAATAAATATTGGGGGTGAGTGGATGAAATTATTGCGTCAAATCATTAGAAGAACATTACTGGCAACAGTGATCCTAACGGCTCCTTTTGCGGTTTGTTCTGCCAATACAACTTCCTCACCATTCACTTATCGACAACGCCCAATGCTCATGACCTCGGCGGGATTCGGACGAAAAATGGTCAGCATATCCGCCAGAATCGACTTATCCGATCGGCGGCCTTAACCCGGTTAAATCATCACGATAAATGGCTGCTTGACAAACAGCAGCACGTCAAGATAATCTTGGATTTCCGCTCAAGCGGTGAAATCAAACGGGCACCAGACGTCAAAAGTCCTGGTGCCCGCCATATTCACTTATCCGTCATGAGCAGCCCTGACTTTGGTGTCCACACGATTTCTCAGTACGCCAATCAGTTAGCCGCCAAACAACCCAATTTTATGGAACAATTTTATCAAAAAATGGTTCTTGAGCCCCACTGCGTCGAAGCTTATCGCACGATGTTTCATTATCTGCTCAAACAACGATCTGGTGCCATTCTGTATCACTGCACGTATGGCAAGGATCGCACCGGTGTTGCCACCATGCTGATCCTTTCAAGCCTTGGCGTTCCCAAAACAACCATCATGAAAAACTATTTGGCATCGAATCATTATCTGAAAAAGACGACCGCTAAAGAATATCGCCAAATGAGACATTATACGCGTAACCCAACCGTGCTTAGAAATTTAACCCGTTCAAAGGCCGCTCGATCCACCTATTTAAACGCTGCCTATTCAGCGATTGATCGCCATAATGGCACAATGAAACACTACTTGCATCGTCAAATGCGACTGTCGAATCACGATATTCGCCAATTGCGAACCCAATATTTAACAAAGTAGAACGGGACAAAAGTTGATTTGATCCCAGAATTTAACAAAAAAGCGCTCCGGCAAAACTTTGCGTTTTGTTCCAGCCACTTTCCAAATCCACCATTATCAAAATGTGCGCCAACAAGCGGCTTCCTGCCGGATAGGCGGATAATTCAAATATCCAAACCGGGTATCTGAGTTGTCCGCCTATCCGCTGGAAACTAACCGCTTGTTGGCGCACTCTGTGGTTTAAACGTGATCAAACAACATGTTCACTAATTGATCCGCGTCGACGCCCAGGATTGGATCCTCCGCCAGCTGGTCGCGGATCACGTTACTAACCCGTTGGCGATCGTAGTCGGTCCCATCAAGAGCGTGTTCGAATTTGACCGCGTCCAAATTACTGAAGAAGTCGCCCGTCAAATGAACATCCGCAAGTTGGTCATGATAAATTGAATAGGCAATTTTGACCAGCCCGCCGCCCTGAAAATACCGTTTAACCTGAAAGGCGCCCTGGCCTTGGCGACCATAAATAAATTTTGGATCAGCGAAGCGCTGTTGGCCAATCTCTACCACCCGCGCCTGCTCATCGGCAATCAGGTGATACTCCTGAAAACTGGTCAAATCATAAACCGCCTGCCGCAGATTTTCCCGGAAATCCGCCGCCGTCCACGAAGGTTCCTGCTCGTTAAGGTTCACGGTCCGTTGGTGAACCGAGGCGATGCGCTTGGCTGCCAACTTGACCGGATCCACATTCAGCAGTTGATTCATTAAATCCAAATTGGATTCAAATAACAGGCTGCCGTGGTGCAACTTGTATCCAGGTGTCACGTACTGGGCGCTTCCGGATACTTTCCGGCCGCCAACCACCAAGTCATTGCGACTATCGGTCGTTGCCTTAATGCCAATTTGATTGAGGGCTTTTTGAATCAATTCAAGGCCAGAGGAGAAGTCAATTTCCGTTCGATCATCCGGATAGATTAGGGTAAACTGACAGCCGCCCTGATCAGTGTAGATTGTGCCACCGCCTGAATAACGGCGAGCCACCTTCACGTGGTTGCGTTTAACGGCTTCCACATTTAACTCAGCCGCCGCATCCTGGTACTTCCCCAGCATGACGGTTGGCGTGGTTGACCACAGCATAAACACCGGTTCATTAAAGTGGTGCTCGGTCATCAAGTAGTATTCCAATCCAAAGTTATGATAAACATCAAGTGACATGACTGGCACATAAATCATTTTCCGTAAACAGCCTCCAACTCTTCCTTTGCTTTATAAGAACTCCGAACGAGCGGTGAACTGGCGACAAATCTGAAGCCGCGTTTGCGGGCCTCTTTGTAGTAGGTCGCATAGCGCTTCATTGGGACCCATTCACGCAGCCGGTAGTTCTTTGGGCCTGGTTGGACGTACTGGCCAATCGTCAGAAAATCAACGTCGATGGCTCGCAAGTCGTCCATTAACTGATAAACTTCTTCATCAGTTTCACCCAGCCCCAGCATAATCCCCGTTTTGACAAATGTCGACTTAGGGGCGTGGTCCTTCACGTATTTGAGCACCTTCAACGACGTATCGTAAGTTGCCCGGTGACGAACCTTTGGCGTAATCGAACGAACCGTTTCCATATTGTGGTTAAACACATCGGGTTTAGCGGCAATCACCTTATCCAGGCAATTTTCGCGGCCTTGAAAATCTGGGGTTAACACTTCGATGGTGGTATCCGGATTCATCTTGCGAATTAAATTAATGGTTTTAACAAACTGATCAGCCCCCAAATCAGGCAGATCATCCCGGTCAACACTGGTGACAACGACGTGGCTTAGGCCAAGGCGTTTAGTTGCTTCGGCGACCCGGTATGGCTCTAATAAGTCAACCGGTTGCGGATGGCCATGGGGAATATCGCAGAATCGGCAGGCCCGGGTACAATTGGGACCTAAAATAATAAACGAAGCCGTGCCATTACCAAAGCACTCCCCCAAGTTGGGACAGTTCGCTTCGGCGCACACCGTGTTTAACTTTAAGCCAGATAACAAATCATTCATCTGGTCGACTTTTTTCTGATCGTAAGTAACTTTGAGCCATTCCGGCTTCTTAGGTGCTTCTTTTTTCTCCATGATTCTTACCCCTCTTTAGGCAACTTCGATGGTTGCAACCAGATCACCAACGTTGGTGGTGTCACCAGTGTTAACGTTCTGTTCCTTCAGGACACCATCTTCTTGGCTTTCAACTTGGCTGATGACTTTGTCAGTTTCAACTTCAAACAGCACGTCGCCTTCCTTAACGGCGTCGCCGGGCTGCTTGTGCCATTCTCCAAAAAAGTACTGGTCGGACTTGGGACTTAGCTTTGGCATGTGAATTTCTTTTAGCATTTTTGTCACTCCTAAGAATATTTGGATTCTTGGCCATAATATACCACCATTTTTGAGATTGTGAAATAGCGCTTACAAAATAAATTTTAAGTGGTCAAAATCCTTGCAGTGAAAGGGAATACCTACTATCAGATTTATTCACAAACGGAATAAATAGAATATTCCGATAGGTATAAATTTGGCCCCAATTATTCCTGGCGTCCCGGTCCGTTTAATGCCGAATCAGGAATGGCATGACATTTGTCATGGTGAATCGTGACATTCCTTACTACCGGCGATTTGGAAGGCACGATAGAATGAAGCCATCAATTAAAAGAGGTGCCCATTATGACAACCATCATTCAATTAAATCAGCTATCCTTTGCGTACAGGAACCGCCCCGTTCTGTCAAATCTCGACCTCACCGTTCAGGAAGGTGAAATCCTTGGGTTAGTTGGCCCCAATGGTGCTGGTAAGACCACCCTGATCAACCTGATTCAAGGCGTCCTGACCGCCACTCCCGGCTCGGTCACGGTTTTCGGCGGCCAACCCGGAACTCGCCAAGCAAAGTCAAAAATTGCGACCATGTTTCAGGACGATCTCAAGCTCGACAACGTTACGGTGACCGAATTTCTAAACGTGTTTGCCAGTCAAGCCGACCATCCTAAGGAGCTGGCTACCTTGGTTAACGAACTCAATCTTAATGACATTGTCAACCAGCCATTAGGAAAACTTTCCGGTGGTCAGCGGCGGAAAGTCAGCTTCGCCAGTGCCGTGATTGCCAATCCCCAATTACTCTTTCTGGATGAACCCACGGTGCGGATGGATGCCGAGACCCGCCAGGCTTTTTGGCACTATATTAACCAGTTGCGCCATCAAAAGGTCACGGTCATCATCACCAGCCACTACCTTGAAGAAATCCAGGCAGTCGCTGACCGGATTGCCATCCTCCAAGATGAGCGATTCTCCTATATCGGCACGTGGCAGCAGCTGCAAACCAGGCACACCACCGGCAAGCTCAGTTTCACGACGGCCTTGGCAGCTGACCTCTTTACCCACCTGCCAGGCGTCCAAACCATTAATCAGGATAATCACCGTCTGACCCTGACGAGTTCGGATACTGACCTGACATTGAAAGCCATCATCCCGTTTGTCGATCAAATCCATGATCTGATCATCAACCGCGAATCACTTGAATCGATCTTTCTGCAAATGACAGCCAAGGAGGCACCCAAATCATGAAATCCCTACTTACCCAAATCAGCTTTAACGCCAAACGGATCTTCCTGCGGAACCCCGGTTACCTATTCTTCACCATTCTGATGCCGATTGGGTTCTTCGTCCTATTCACGAAAGTGCTCATCTCGGGGACGGCGCCGGAAAAGCTCCAGTTCGCCCAGAACTATCTTGGCAGCATGATCGTTTACAGCATTCTGATTAATGCCCTGTTCGGCTTGGCTCAGATTATGCAAAGTGACCGCCATCAGCAGCTGCTTTTAACGCTGTCACTGACCGCCAAAGGCACCAAACCCTACTACGTTTCGCTGGCCATCATCATGTCAGTCGTCAATATTTTTTCAGTCATTTGCCTGGAACTCGTGGCGCGATTCACCAGTAACGTCCAGTTAACGGTTGGGGAAGCCACCAGTGTCACCTTGATCGCGGTGATTGGAACCCTGCCCTTAATGGGGCTCGGCGTCCTCTGTTCGTTTGTCAAATCCCCGCAATCTGTGAGTGTCTTATCAAATCTGATTGTCTTTCCCCTGGCAGTCATCAGCGGTCTCTGGTGGCCACTATCCGTCATGCCAAATTGGGCGCAGACGATTGGTAAAATGACGCCCACTTACATGACCAGTCAGATGATCAATCATGCGATCCACCAACAGACGCTGCCAATGCATGATATGATGGGAATAGCAATTTGGGCAGTCGGCATTTTGATGGCGCTTGTCATCATTTTGATACTGATTAAAAAGGGCGGCGAAGTTAGGAATGATCACGCAACTGCGCAATAGAATTAAACTCCATTGGACGGCTTACGTGTGGCTGATTTATCTGCCGTTTGCGCTAATGGATTATTTACCGCCAAAATCGTTTATGGACTGGTTCTGGTTATTTATGGGGGGTTGCTTTTTAGTCACCTTCATCATCCAAACCGAATCTCGAAATAAACGGATTGAAACGCTCAGCGCAATTAGTGAGTTCACGATTGCCGCGATATTTGTCCTATTTGCTAGTAACTTTGCGGTCATCATTTTTCCCGCTTGGACCTTAACGTGGATTCTCCTGTATCGGTCTAAAAAACATTTATGGGCTGCCGGTATCAGTTTTTATTTGGTCATGGCACTAGGAGTTCTTATTACTTTTATCAGATACCCCAATGCTTTCAGCCACGCCACACTCTATCTTAATTTGATTTTTCCGTTGGTCTCACCGGTGTTTTCATACTCAATTTATCGTGCCGGCAAACGAAACACTGATCTACTTCAAGCTAATCAACGCTTAGAATCGGTTATCAAGCAGGACGAACGTCAGCGAATTGCGCGAGACTTACACGATACGCTTGGCCAATCGTTTTCAATGATCACTATCAAATCCGAGTTAGCCAAAAAGTTATTAGAAAAGCAGCCCGACAAAGTCGATGCAGAACTTGATGACATTACGACTACCAGCCGGGAAAACTTGCAGCTGGTCCGCAACATCATCAACAATCTCCGCCAGGAAACCATCGGTGAAACGATGCTCAAGCAGGCCCAAAATCTGCAAAACGCCAACATTCACCTTGAAACGACCGGTGAGGAAGCCGCAACAGCTTGGCCAACTAACGTGCAAGTGCCAATCGGCCAGATTCTCCAGGAAGCGATTACTAATGTGATTCGTCATAGTCACGCAACTTCCGTGACAATCACGTTTTTGGAATTGGCCGATTCTAACTACCGCGTCGATATTCAGGATAACGGGACTGGAAATCACTATCAACGTCAGGGTTCCCACGGTGTTTCCGGCATGGCCGAACGAATCAGCGCTGACGGCGGGACATTTTCGATCCAGTCAAACTCAATCGGGACACTGGTTTCGGCAACGATTCCGAATAAGGGGGCAGTTCAATGATTACATTATATTTGGCAGAAGATCAGGGGCTCCTCAATTCCGCGCTATCCCAATTGTTGGAGCTTGAAGATGATCTGCATGTTTTGGGATCCAGTCGAGACGGGCAGACCGCGTGGCTGGACATTAACAAGCTAAAACCAGACGTTGCGATTTTAGACATTGAAATGCCTAAGGCCAGTGGCTTGGACGTCGCTGATGATATCCATAACGCCAACTTAAAGACCAAGGTGATTATCCTGACCACCTTCGCCCAAAAGGCCTACTTTGAGCGGACGGTTAAAGCCCAGGTCAACGGCTATCTGCTAAAGGACGGCCCTAACGATGAACTGGTGGCAGCCATCCGCAACGTAATGGCTGGCCAAACCATCTATGATCCGGAACTGGTTCAAAATATGGTCACCGCCTCAGACAACCCGTTAACCCACCAGGAAATGAGCGTTTTAAAGGCAGCCGCAGACGGCCAAAGTACCAAGCAAATCGCGGAATCATTATTCCTATCAGACGGGACTGTTCGCAATTATTTATCAGCAATTTTCAGTAAATTAGGGGTCCACAATCGGCTTGAAGCGGTCAATTTGGCAAAGACTAACAAGTGGTTGTCTTAATCAATGGAACGACAAAAAGCGCCACCATCTTCTTCATCGCATGAGGGAATCCCCCACGATGATCAGATGGTGACGCTTTTTAGCTGTTTATTTTTGCAACAACCGGCCGGCTTTAATGAACTGGTCGCTTAAGAACCAGTAATCTTTGGGATCCCCCACTAACGCTGTGTATGCAACGGGCTGTTTGCCAGCGGCCTGAATCTTGGCATCCAAATAATTTTTCAAGACCCACGGTTCCTCAATTCTGGTCGGGTTTAAGCTCAGCACCTGTGAGAGGTGTTTCGCGGACGTTTTTAAGTCCGCTGCAGCCTCCGCCAATGACACCCCGGATAATTCAAAGTTTTCCTGGAGTTCATGACGCGTTGTATCAGTTTGTTCTGCGTTCAATGACATTTTGTTGCGCTCCTTTTTAAAATTTATGATTTTTTCTCAAACGGTTTTTTCAAACCCACATAGATCATCGCGGCAACCAGGCCAAACAGCCAAATAAACGGGAGGATCACCGCGATAATGCCGACCAACAATAGTCGCCCATTTGAATCCAGCTCCCGCCAGGATTTTCGAAACTGCGTGAATCCCTCTTTATTCAGTGGGATCATGAACAAGTCTACAATAAGGTTAATTACGAACCAACCATTGGCAAATTTCACTGCCGGTTTCATCAATAACCAGTCCTTTCTGGATTAGCACCTCACAAAGGTTATCACAGAAAATGCCCTTGGTACACCTAAAATTCTAAACATCAAAAAGAACAGTCACCGATAACGGTTGGCTGTCCTTTTCGGGCCCCGCGACAACTTGTTATTTCTCCTTACGCTTCTTGAACATCAATCCACCGAACAGGGTGGTAACTGCCAGTAGAATGACACCAATTCGCGTTATGGAGTTACTATTGTGCTCACCAGTTTGGGGAAGGATCGCATTTTTTTCAACGTTGATAGTCCTAGGAGACGTGGTAGCGGCCGGCACAGACTGCTTAGCATTGACCTTGTCACGGCTATTGGCCGGCTGCTTAGATAGGGTGACCTTCTTAGGGGTTGGAATCCCATGACTAACTTGTCCGGTACTTTCAATCTTTACGGGGTTTGTTTTGACATGCTCATCAACTTCGCGGGGTGTCGTCGCGGGACCAATCGATGTTCCATATGGGCGGGACGGTTGCACAGGACGATTGTCCTTAACCGGCTCGCCCGGTGTATCGGGGGTTACTGGTTTGTCCGGAGCAGTTGGTTCAACCGGCGGAGTTACGGGGGTTACCGGCTGAATCGGGGTTGTCGGCTGCTGAGGAGTTACCGGGGTAATTGGGGTCACCGGTTTGCCGGGATCGATGGGTTTATCAGGAGTCGCTGGTTTATCCGGATTAACCGGTTTATTTGGATCCACTGGCTTGTCCGGGTTCACCGGCTTGTTTGGATCGACCGGCTTGTTTGGATCGACTGGCTTGTCCGGGTTCACCGGTTTATCTGGATCGACCGGCTTGTCCGGATCCACCGGCTTATCTGGATCAACGGGTTTGTCCGGGTCCGGAATCTTATACAGAACGTTGACCACCGTGTCTTCAGTCAATACCCCGGCAACATCTGGCAGTGTGGTCGTGTAACCCTGAATAACGGGTGAAACGATGTCATAGGTGCCGGCACCACTGGCCTTATACGAGGTATCCATCACGGAATTGTCAGATTCTTTGAGATAATTAATTGTCAGATGATACGTTTTGATTGGTTCGTAAGTGAAAATCAACGGGTTGCCAACCGGAGTCGGCATTTCGGTAGTCGCATAGGCGTGGACAACCGATTGGGTGAAGTCGAATCCAAGACTGCCAAACGGGGCTGCCTTAACAACGTACGTTGGGGAAACCTTCTTTGGCCCAGTAAATGGAACGGCATTTGCGGGATAGTAGAAAATCAGGTAAATTTCCTGGGTGTTTTGATTGTCCAAAATCCGGTAATGTTTCTCAACGTAATTACTTTGCCGTTCAACCTTCCATTCGCTACTTGGCGTGGTCTCGCTCAAATTGTTAATCAAAAATTTGTGTTCACTATTCTGAAACGGCACTTTAATCAGTCGATACCCCGGAATCTCTTTCACGGGGGCGTCAACATAAGTGTTCATATATCCAGAAACACTTTCCGTTGTGGCAATTTCATTGCCGAAGGTGTCGACATATTTCACCGGAATATCCTTAACGTACTGGAGGGGCGGCACGCTGGACGCGCCATCTTGACGTTCCATCTGGAAAGCGCCATATTTCCAGTAGAAACTAATCCCGTCAGCTCGATAACCCCAGTTAGGGTCAAAATCAGGTGAATTAGGCGTGGCAACTTCCTTTGTATCAATGATCTTTCCTTGAGAATCGGTTCGATACAGATACAATGTCTGATTGTCAGTCGTCAGCCCGGTCATCCAGGCCGACGACCCATGATAATAGCCCATGGTAATCACTTCGTTGTCATGCTGGGGATCAATATAGTCACGTGGCGAAATCATCCCAATATTGGCACTAATGACGGTACCGGCAATGACAGCATTCTGTTTCGGCGGGTTAGCCAGCTTACCGCCGACATATACCGGAACTTGGTGAAAAATCGAATTTGGGTAGGTATTCGTTTCTGGCACATCGGTTCGGGTATCCGGATTAACAGTTGGCTGATTAGTCGTGTTAACCGGATCTGGGGCTTTCTTAACCTCCTTTGGGACAACGATGTCACCATCTTTAGCTCCAGGCGTCTCGGTACCCGTTGCCGGTGTCTCTGAATTCGCAGCTGCAGTGGGACTTGCCGCCGTCCTTGGGGGATCAGTTGCAGCGGCTGCCGGTCGAACCGACTGATTGGCTGTTGGCGTGGCCGCTTCCCGCGACTGATTCTGAACCGGAGTCGATGCCGAAGTATTCACAGCCGGCTGTTCAGAAATCGTCTGGCGGGGTGGCTGAGTCTGACTGACCGCGGGTGTTGCTGAGGTGGACGCTTGCGGAGAGCTTTCTGAGTTAGTTGATGCCTGACCCACGGATAGTGCAACCGACTGGGCGGGCTTCGGTGCTTCGCTGGCAGCCATTGATTGTTCCCCAGTCATTTCCTGACCAGAAGCTTGCGACTGAGCTTGAGGGTTAACTGCCCCTTGCACCGGTTGAGAATCTGCAGCCGTTTTTGGCGTGCCGGATTCATCGGTTGGCGACGTTGCGGCAGCTGGTTGGGCCAAGGAGACTGTTTCTTCAGTCGGCGTGGCCGCATCGATGGGGTGACTGATTCCAAATGTCAAAACGGTGCTGCCAAACAAAATAGCCGAATAAAGCCAACGCTTACCCGCCTTGTACGCCTTATATCTTACTTTTGCCTCCATAGCTGATGCCCCCCTGTCTATGACCATCATGCCCAGCAATTACCCGGTCAACGAATAATCGCCTTTACTATTCATTATTATTAAACACCAATGTAAGGGCTTACACAATGATTTAAGCGATATATCAATTCCAACGTTTTGTTAGGCTCTCCGGAAGCTATGACTGATAAATTATGGTAATATTAAGGCAAATTAGCTAATCAGTTTCAGTTTGGAGGAATCGACATGCAAAATCTCCAAGATAAAGCCTACAACTACATTTACGAACGAATTATGAACCTGCGACTGCAACCGGGGCAGCAAGTTTCCGACTTACAGTTTGTTAAGGAAATTGATGTCAGCCGCACGCCAATTCGGGAAGCCATGCTGCGGCTGCGACGCGAAGAATTACTCTATTCGATGGCCCAAAGCGGCACGTTTGTCACCAAAATTGATATGCAAAAGGCTTTGGATGCCCAGTACGTCCGCCGAGTAATTGAGACCGCCATTATCCAGACATTATCGGCAGATATTGATGCTAATGAACTCGATGAATTAATCAAAATCGTCATTGACCAGCGCCGGGTGGCCGAAGCCAAACTGCTGGATCAAACCTTCGCGTTGGATAACCTCTTTCATAAGCGACTCTATCAATTTGCCAACAAAGACAACGTGTGGCAGTGGCTGCAATCATTTTCCAACGATCTCAATCGGTATCGGCTCCTGCGGGTGTACGATGAGAACTTGCCACTGACGCTGCTTTCTAATGAACATAAACGCATTGTGGACGCGTTAACGGCTCACGATACTGACCGGGTGACCCAGCTGATGACCGACCATCTGAATTTGATGCTGAAAGAGCGCGCGGAAGTTGCCGCTCGATTCCCCGAATTTTTCAAAAACGTCCCCGAACAAAATTAAAAAGTGTGGGAGACAAAGCGCTTATACTCTGGAAGCTGCTTTTTGGCCCATGATTCAGCCAGGTAATATTTGGATAAAGTAAGCGGCCGGAACAAAATTTTTGATTTTGTCCCGGCCGCTCACTATTAAATATTAACGGTAAAATGATCGCGGATCCAGTACGTGAGCAACCATGAAAGAATCAGAAAGCCCGCAACCACCACGTATGGAAAGTGATAATTCATATCCAGCAGCGCTCCGGACATAATCGGCCCAATAATATTACCAACGCTGGTAAGGGACATATTGACGCCGTTAATGAGCCCCTGACCGGTCGCACTGGCCTTGGTTAGAAGCGTTGTAATCGCCGGTCGAATCAAGTCGTAAGCGGTAAACACAATTAAGGTCGCAATAATCACTTCCAGCTTACTGTGGGCAAATATGATCCATAACGTGCCGCCGGCTGACAGAAAGAAGCAATATCTGGTCAATCGCTTTTCAGTCAGCCAAGTGACCAAGCGATCAAATAGTAACGCCTGGAACCCAAGGGAAATAATGCCGTTCAGGGTCAAAACCAACGCAATATTATCAATCGTAAAGTGAAATACTTCGTTCACGTATAGGCTGTAAATGCTCTCGAAGCCCACCAAACCAAACGATGAAATCAGGATTAACAGGAACAACAAGCGCATTGGCCCACTAAAGAGCCGCTTGGTTTTCTCCCAGGAGGCTCTGGACGGTCCCTTGGAAACCGGCGGCATGACACTGTCCTGGGCAATTTCTTTAATTTCCCGTTCGCTTGGCAGCATCATTTGCAGCGAGAGCATACTGAGAAATCCCAGGCCGGCCGCAAACCAAAACGGTGTCTTGTAATCAATATTTGCCAGGATACCGCCAATTCCGGGGCCTAAAATAAGGCCGCCACTGAAGGCCGCCGACAGCAAGCCGATCACTCTGGCCCGCTGGCGGGGCGTGGTTAGGTCAGCCGCAAGCGCGTTGGTGGTCGGAACCACCATTGCGGCTGAAAGGCCGCCGATCGTTCGGGAAATGTCAAACATCCACAGCCAGTTGGTTGCCGCGAACAACATTTCCGATACCATATAGAGGGCAAGTCCCCACACTAGAACCGGCTTTCGCCCGATGCGATCCGAGAGCTGACCGACAATCGGTGAGGCAATCAGTTGGGCAAAAGCAAACAACGAGTTCATAATCCCCATATCGGTTGCGGATAAATGCAGTTCATTTTTAATAAATGGCATGACCGGAAAGATCAAGCTCATCCCGATACAAACCAAAAAATTCCCAAAAATCAGGACAATAATGGCGTTTCTCACTTTTACTGACAACTGACTTCCCCCTTCGTAATTTGAAATAGTGCAGACAAGCTAGTATAACGCGATTCACATGATCATGTCCACAACGATTGCCATAATGCTTATTAACATTATTGATAATCCCTTTGTACACTATATGATATAGCAGTTGACCGATTTCCCCACTCAGAGAGAAGGCGCATCATTGATAGAAGGACACCATTTGCCGCAACGTATCAAAGTCGTTTGGCGGCTTTCAGCAGGATTCACATTTATCATTTTACTGGTCATTGGGCTTGGCGGCTATCTGGCGGCGACATTATTTGCATGGAAGTGGCTGCTGTGGCCGGGAATTAGCTTTATGGGGTTGGCCGTCATCGACCTAACCGCCGAACTAATTTTAGTTCCTTACCGGTATGCGTTTTGGCGCTACGAGCTGACCGCCGATGCCGTGAAACTTCAATCCGGCTATATCTTCAATAAGCTGGTGTCGATTCCAATTGCCCGGGTTCAGGACGTCACCCTTTCGGCGGGCCCCATCTTACAATCCCAAAAGCTCCAGTCGGTTGAAATCACAACCGCATCCACTTCCCATAAGATTGACGGGCTGACCCCCAACGTTGCCGAACAGCTGCGCCAGCAGATTATGAAAATGGCCGTGGAGGTGCAGGATCATGACGTCTGATCAGAAACAACATTTACATCCCTTCGCCCTCATCTATTACGTTTATCGCGGTATCATTAACTGGGGTATCTGGGCAATCATTCTGTTCAGTCCCGTTCGAGCCGGTCTCAATCGCGTCCACGTCAACGGCACGGCATTCCTGATTGGCTTCGCGATCTTTGTCGCTGGCTGGGTGCTGCTGAAGTTCTATTATTTTACGTTTCAAATTGGCGACGACATGGTCACCGTCAATTCCGGAATCATCGTCAAACGCCACACTCACATCCCGTATAGCCGCATTCAAACAATCCAGCGCAGCCAGTGGTTTTTCTTAAAACCACTGAAACTGGAAATGCTGCGAATCGAAACCGCCGGCCACGAAAACAAACGGCCAGAAGTGGTTTTGCCGCTGGTTTCCGAGACGGTTCGTGAAGAAATTGAACGTAAACGACTGGCGAAGCGGTCGGACTCAACCAACTTGACGCCTTCTGAAATACCGGCATCTGATGAAGCTAAGCAGACCGCACCTCAATACGAAATCAATCCTCACGATTTGAATATTTTTGCGGTGACCTCCTTTGGCGTCTTTCCACTGATTGGTGTTTTGGGCGCGGTTTACGGTAAAATTCAGGATTACATCCCCCAAAAGTTCATTGATACGGTAACCAAGGAACTCGTTCAACAGTCACTCATTATTATCAGCGTCATCGTTGTTCTGATTGTAATTTTGGCAATTATCGGATCATACCTGTCGATCGTCCAAAAGTACTACCGGTTCACGCTTCACGCGCAAAGCGGTCAGTTAAAAACCTATCAGGGGTTGTTTCAACGAAAATCGGTCACCATCCCCGTCAATCGAATTCAGGCACTGCGCATCAAGCAAAACGTTCTGCGTCAGTGGGCCAAGCTTTCAACGGTGCAGGCCCTCGCCGCTTCCTCGGCGGGTGATGAGGATAAGGGCAACGATATGATGGTCCTGCCAGTTATCAAGAATGATCAGGTTTTCCCGCACCTGGCGACGTTTATTCCCTGGTCGCCAACGCAGTTGGTCCCACTCACCCGTCTGCCCCACGCAAACCGGTATTACTTCATTCGAAACGCCATGTTCTGGTCCCTGATTCCAATTTTGGTCTGCCTCTATTTCTTTCATCTTTGGGGACTGTTAAGCCTGCCGCTTCTGCTCTTTAGCTTCTTTCTGGGCTTCTACTCCGCCCAAAATACCGGCTGGCAAACCATCGCCGATCAGATACTATTGCAGAACGGTCATTGGTTTACCCGCACCCAGTTCCTGATTCCCAGGAAAAACGTCCAGTCATTCATTCTGGTTCAGTCCATTTGGATGAAGCGGACACACTTGGCCCATTTACGGGTCAACGTGCGCCATGGTAACCATAACGAACTGGTCGAAATCCGCTACGTTCCGCTGGCGGCTGCTCAAAATCTATTTGACTGGCTTGAAAGTTGAAAATAATCAGTTAGTAATTGAATATCCCCTTAACGACTCCTATAATAACTAACAGGCGGCTTTTCGCCGTAGATGGACGCACATTACTTGCCGAAATCTCTTTTAGTTACTGTTATTAGATAATGAGGAGGCTTCGTTTTTTATGCGAGAATTACATCTTGGTGACAGAAACGTCCCAGCGATTGGCCTGGGAACTTGGCACATGGGCGATCATGCTGCTATCCGAGGAAAAGAAATCAAGGCAATTCAGGCCGGAATCGATGCCGGCGCAACGGTTATTGATACCGCAGAAATGTATGGCAACGGCCGCAGTGAAAGCCTGGTTGGTGAAGCAATTCGGGATTTGGATCGTCAAA
Source organism: Lentilactobacillus parafarraginis DSM 18390 = JCM 14109 (assembly GCF_001435895.1). GTDB lineage: Bacteria > Bacillota > Bacilli > Lactobacillales > Lactobacillaceae > Lentilactobacillus > Lentilactobacillus parafarraginis. The sequence continues at coordinate 17,537 of NZ_AZFZ01000038.1, forward strand.
AACTGTTTATCATCGACAAGGTCCTGCCATCCAACGCCTCTGCTGACCGGATGCCCCATAGCCTGGATACCAGTTTGAAATTACTGGGGACCGACTACATCGATCTTTATTTATACCATTGGCGCGGTGCGGTTCCGTTAAGTGAAACCGTCGAAACCCTTCAGCAGCTTCAAAAGACAGGAAAAATCAAATATTGGGGTGTCTCCAACTTTGACTTACCAGATATGGAAGAGCTACTGGACTTACCGGGCGGCAACCAAGTAGCGGCTAACGAAGATTTGTACAATCTCAGCAGTCGCGGTGTTGAATACAGCCTCCTACCATGGCAGCGCGATCAAAAGATTCCGTTTATCGCCTATACGCCAGTTGGTGCCGGTGACGAACGCGGTAACATGATTAGCAACCCCGCCGTCAAACAGGTGGCTGCTGCTCACAACGCAACGCCTTGGCAAATCCTGCTGGCCTTTGCCATTCGTGATGGCAATACGCTGGCCATTCCGCAATCCGGTGACCCCAAGCACGCGGTTGACAACGTTAACGCCGCCAACATTCAATTAACCGATGACGACTTGACCGCCTTAAATAAGGCCTTTCCAAAGCCAACCAGCAAGCAGCCGCTGGATATTCGGTAATTTAAACTATAATTAATGCATTCGTTATAACAAAAAGATTGGGCGCCGAATGACGGAACCCAATCTTTTTCGCAAATAAATGCCGGTTAGACTATCTTATTTTTACTCTGAGACCGATAATAGACTTAATGAACCCACCATGAAAGGATGATTACCATGGCTGATACAATTGATGATTCGAGATACTTCTGGAAGGCGCGGACCAATGACGGTCACACGCTGATTGGCTTTAACGATGCCGCTCGAGAAGAATTTGGTGAAATTTCGTCCGTTCGCTTTTTAACGGATGGTCCTGAAATCCACGATGGTCAAGACTTTCTGAACATCGAAAGTCCCAACACCGTGAGTGACAGTACCGTCCTTCACGCCCCGGACAGCGGGCAGGTCATTAAGTTCCATACAGAAGTGCGCTACCAACCCCACTTGGTTAATAGCGCTGATCGGGGAAAGAATTGGCTGGTAGAGTTGTACTAATGAACGACCGTTTACTTGATCACGGAATGTGAAACAGGGACGGTTGCTTTCAAAATTAAGGGGATCATCCAAAATAGTTGGTTTTGGGTGATCCCCTTTAGTGTTTGATGGCTACTTTTACCGAGGGTTCACTTTAATCTTACAACCCGCTTCGTGGTGATTATTGTTAGCCTATTAATCCTGAGATCCTGAAAAGACATCGATTATTAGACCAATCACAATTAACGGAGCTGCCCAAATCAAAGTATCAATGACAAAGTTTCCCAAACTCTTGCTGGGAGATTCCAAATTTAATAATTCAAATCCAAATTGAATCATCAAGCATGTGACCAAGCCCATCGCAGAATCAAATGAATATCTAAAAAGTAACGACGTTTTTCTCCTGAACGCAATTTGTTTTCGTAATTGGCCCATCGATCATTGATGCTCCTTATAGAATTGAAAAGTTCCAGTGATTATTTCAGCAATCGCCATCCCAACTGAAACCGTCGCAATGGCCCCACCAAGAATTACTAACCCGTAGGATGGATTGGACTCTGTTAATAGATACCACACAATTGCAAGTGAAATTAGAATCCCGGTTGTCGTACTTACAATGAAACTTCTTGTCATGGAAAGAACCACCTTCTTATCATTAGGTTGTTTAAGTATAAAACGCACCAATAATAATTTCAAGTTCCTAATGGGACTATTAGAAAATCTCTCCAAGTTTTTTTGGGACCGACACGCCATCAACTCAAAACGTCCCCTATTTGTTCAAGAATACTGAATAGTTGATTTATTTGGCAAAAACAGTTCTCAGATAAACACTAATCCAAAACCAAGGAAGTGCGATCATTGTCTCTTATTAGTTTTCCATTTTTTATCATTTCACTCATCTGGATTATCGTCCTGTTATTTAAGCACAAACGCCCGAATACTTTTTTGCTTGTGGTGTTCCTGCTTTCTTCATTAATGCTGGTCGTATCATTTATTACATTTTGGAATATGCCGTAATTCCGCTGAAATGACGATCCGCGACTATCCTTCTTTTATTGACGGAGGTTACCATCACTTACTGATATCATAAGGGTCACAAAAAGACGTTCCAATCTCGATTGGCCCCATTGCGGTGCATCGAGATGAAACGCCTTTTTCAATCCAATTTATTTAATCACAACTTTCATCCCATACGGCACGTGCTGATAAACCCAGTGGGCATCCGCAACCGTCAACCGCACGCATCCGTGCGATGCCGGTGTGCCTAACTTTTCAGCTTCGGAAGGAATGTATTTGCCGCTACGGTTAACCGGAACACTGTGGAACAGATAAATCCCGTGACCCTTCCAGGAAACCCAGTAGTGAGCGCCCTCACCGGAAGCCGCATTATAGAAGGACAACCCCCGTTGCGCTTGAATGTGGTAGGTTCCCTTTGGTGTTGGTGACGATGGCTTGCCGGTTGAGCAGATCATTGTATAGATGACGTGCCCGTTGCCGTGGAAATAAACTTTCTGCTGCTTGGTGCTGACATAGATCCAAACGTGTTTGTACTTCTTTAGATTTGGATATGCCTGAGATTCTGATGGTTGGCGCCAATTAACTGTTTTACTAATCGCGTGATCCTGAGCAGAAACTCCCCGACTGCTGGTAAAGTTTATAAACAGTGCCAATCCCAAAACAAATACCGCCAGCCAGGCTGACGCCGTTAACAAATGCCGCTTCATTTTGTTACCCCCATTTATGTAATCGATTAAGTCATAATTGATTTGAAACCTAATATTAAGATTAGTACTCCGGACTAGGAATAGCAACTCCCCGCCGGTGCGGTTTCGTTTTTTGTTTGGCTCGTCAATGCTATACTTATTCGCGTAAGCGGTTTCTTAAACCAATTTCACCATTCGTGTCTTTTAGGGAGTGATTGCTTGTTATACGTGGATATGTTGAATTCAAAATATGAAGGGGCGCCAACCGTTTTCGAGAGTGCCTCCCGTTACCTGATTACCAGCGACCAATTTCACGACGCGCTGTTCAGTTGGGCCCGCCCGCTCAAACCCAACGTCATTATCGGGGCCAATCAAAATGTTTATTCAGAGTTAAATCTGGATTATATTAAGGCCCACAACATTCAGGTTACCCGGCGGGCCGGCGGTGGCGGGGCCGTCTATGTGGATGCCGGCAACCTGACCTATTCATTTGTCGATACCGACGACGGCACCAACTACATGAATTTCAAGAAGTACGCCACGCCAGTCATCAACGTCCTGCGCCGGCTCGGAGTTAACGCGCAGTTGAGCGGGCGAAACGACCTGACCGTGGATGGTAAGAAATTTTCCGGCATGGCAACCTTCAAGGAGGGCAACCGGTTCTACGTTGGCGGAACGCTGATGATTGATGTCGATTTGGACGCGGCGTCAGAAGCTTTGCGCCCGCCAAAGTCCAAACTGGCATCAAAGGGCGTCAAATCAGTTCACAGCCGCGTCACTAATTTGCGGCCGTACTTCAGCGAGCAGTACCGCAACATCACCGTTGATGAAGTGCTCGAACTGATCTTAAAGGAAGTCTTTCAGGTCGATGATGTCGCCGACGTACCGCGCTACACCCTGACTGATCAGGATTGGCAGACAATCAAGCGTCTCATGGGGACGCGGTATAATGACGACTCGTGGACCATGGGGGAGCGCCTGGACGATGACTATTTCCATTCGAACCACTTTGATGGGGTCGGCACAATTGAGATGAGTTTTTCCGTCAATAACGGCATTATCACCCACGCCAAAATTTTCGGCGACTTTAATAAGCCGAATGGAAACCTCGCGGAAATTGAGAAACGGATTACCGGCACCCCATTTAAGCAAGCCAACCTTGAAGAGGCCTTTTCTCTAAGCAACCTCACTGATAATATCGGTCAGGTGACCCCAGCGGAAATGGCCGATCTTATGGTTAATCATGACTATCAAGAAACCCAGCAGAAAGGATGATTAAAATGGCAAGTATCATCGACGACTCAAAATTTTTATGGCAGGAAAAAACGGCGGATGGCCACACCCGGATTGGACTAAACGATGAGGCCCGCAGCCAAATCGGCCAGATTTCATTTGCGTCGTTTCCGAAAAATCTCAGCGAAGTGAAGGCGGGGGACGAAATCTTTTCGTTTGAAGGTGCCAAGGCCGTTGAGGATATTCACACCCCGATCGACGGGAAGGTTGCCAAAGTCAACACGGATTTACTGGAAACTCCGGGAAATCTGAACGACGCCGATCAGGATAAAAACTGGATTATTGAATTATACTAAAGCCCTCAATCAATGGCCTCAAAAAACGATTTCCCATTTTCCGGGAAATCGTTTTTTAATCAGCCATTTTAGTTAGTCGTTGATACTGACTCATCAGTTCCGCTGGATTCCGAACCGTCAAAAATAAGTAATCGTAATGGTCATTTTGTAGCGTCGCAAATAGAATATCGTCCTTGCCAGAAATATTCACAAATGACTCGGTTGTCCCATCCATAAAGTTACCGGCCTTTTTGTTAGGTAATCCCAATCCTCCTGCTCGCAATTGGAGGTGCTGCCAGTAGCCGTCAGCTTTTAATTGGTTCTTGGACGCCACCGTCAATGACCGGATATGCGCCACTGGAATTGTTAGTTTGGCTTTAAAAGCCCACACCTTATCCAGTCCTTCCGGTTCAACAATCAAATACCCGTCTTGAAACAACACGTGATTCATGATTTGGCCCCCTTGATGCTCATCTGGTCCAGTAACTGCTTCAACCGGTCCGAATCACGGTCAACGGTCGCCTTCATATTTTTAAACCGCTTTGAATACGATGGATGATAAAGCGGGAAGATTTTTCGTGGCGTGGCCGTTAATTCAAAAGCGCTGGTTTTCTGATTGAATTCCTGAATGGGTCGTTCAATCAGTTGACCGTGCAGGTCACCAACCTTCGCCTTGTTTCCCAGCAGCCGCTGCAAACTGGCATTACCCATCGGAATCAACAGGCGATCCTTAAAGTGGGCTAATTCAAAGTCAAACATTGGTGCCCAGGTTTTCACTTCAGTATTGTTGGGTCGCCGATCACGTTTACGACCAGTCTTGCCAATTGAAAATGGCCGACCGGAAACAACCCCGGTAATGTAAACATCTTCACGGGTTAACCCCAGCGATGCCAGCCAGCGGTCCAGTTCCTTTCCGGACGGGCCTTGAAATGGGTGGCCCAATTTGATCTCCTTGTCACCGGGCGCTTCTCCCAACAAGAGAACTTTGGGATTTAAACCACCCTCACCGGCAACGAAGCCTTCCAGACGCGGATTTTCAGCTGACTTCTGTTTGCCCCACTCGATCCATTCCGGCGTTAACACAGTTTGAATTGGCATGATGACCACCTTTCACTCATTTAGTAACCCATTTTATTTTACAGTTAATGACACTCGAAATCAGCTCAATTATCAATTTGATCCAGAATTTGCCGTTCATCATACAGTCGCATGACGAAGAACATCACCGCATAAATAACCAGCGGAATCCAGACATAGTTCACATTAATCATCGTAATCGTCGCTGCGTTCTGGGTATGGTTGGCAACGTATCCCGACACGTGGAACAAGCCGGCGGTGATGAGGCCGCCAAGTCCCAGGCCAACGTTGACCCCAAAGTCATCCGTGGAAGCTAAAATTCCCTCAGCCTGAACGCCCATGCTGACGCCGTACCGAATGGTATCCGCAATCATAATCGAAACGAGCCCGATCACAATGCCATTGCCGATTGAATTGATGAAAATCCCACCAAATAAAACCGCAATCATCTTTAGATAAACGCCAAACGCAATCACAACCTGACCAATAAACGCCGTGATAATCCCGCTGATCATGGTGTGCTTTTTACTTTGGGTCTCGGTGATCCGCATAATGAGCAGCACGCCAATCAATGACGTAAATGTAAAGCTATTGGCATATGGAACCAAATTTTCATTACCCATTACATACTTAAAGTAGTAGATTGTGGTTTGATTCTTAATGGCCGTCACCAGCCAGTAAAGCAGAATCGACACCGAAATGACAATCCATGGTTGGTTGCGCTTCATCATCGCCAACACCGATTTAATCGGTTGGTGAGCAATATTCGGATTGGCAAACCGCTCACGAACGTGAATGAAGGTGTTTAAAATCAAGAAGAGTGAGATAACGCCAAATAAAATAATGGTTCCCAAGAACCCTGCCTGCTGATTTCCATGCCCGAAAAAGGCAACTAACGGCAAGGTAAAGACGGCAACAATAATTTGCACCAAACTGCCAAAAAACTGCCGAATTACACCCAGTAAGGTGAGTTCCCGCGAATTTTGCGACATCGTGGGTAAAATCGAAGTGATGGGTAAGTTGACGGCCGTGTAGAGAAACCCCAACCCAAGGTATGTAAAGTAGGCCCAGGCAAGTTTGCCGCCATACGAAAAGTTGGGCGTGATAAACGTCAGGATTGCAAACACCACGTAGGGAACCGCATACCATAAGAAAAACGGCCGACTCTTGCCAAACCGCGAGTGAGTCGCGTCGATCATCACACCAATAATAAAGCTTTCGGCTACATCGGCAATCCGCGCAACCACGAAGAGAATGGCCACGGCGCTCGGACTCAGGCCATAGACATCGGTATAGAAAAACAGCAGGTACGTCGTCATCATTTGAAACACTAAGTTATCGGCCGCATCACTAAGACCGTAACTAATTCGTTCAGGCCAACGGGTTGACCAGCTCGGGTTTCTTTGCCCCATCTTTATCACCGGTTTCATTTGAATTTGTTAACGAAATTAACACTCGTTTTTATTTTAATCGTTTCGACCGCCGGTTAGCAATCATTAGTTTGGTTTTGGACAATTTATTTGTTTCAAACTATCCTAATTTCACAAAAAACGGCCAACCTCTTAAATACCGAGCACAACGCTCTGGTAAATAACGGGTTGGTCGTTTAATTGTAAGATTCTCAGCGCACGTTGCCGTCTAAACTGAGAATTGGTTTGTATAGATCTGGACGGCGATCCCTGAATAACCCCCAGGAATTTTGGGTTGCTTGAATCTTTTCGAGATCGAAGGAATGGACCAAAACCGATTCAGAATGGTCATCGGCCTGTTCAACAATCTTTCCAGTCTGATCAGTGATGAATGACGAGCCATAAAAGTTAATTTGGGAATCATCGATCGTTTCAAGCCCAACTCGGTTGGACACAATAATGGGGACCAGATTAGCTGCGGCGTGCCCCTGAATGGTTCGCTGCCAGTGTCCACGGGAATCAATATCTGGATGACCAGGGACCGACCCAATTGCTGAAGGATAAAAAATAAACTGGGCCCCTTGTAAAGCCATGCATCGGGCTGCTTCCGGGAACCACTGATCCCAACAGATCCCAATACCGATTTTGCCATATTGGGTATTCCAGACCTTAAACCCGGTATCTCCAGGCGTGAAATAGTATTTTTCTTCATAACCAACGTCATCTGGAATATGACTTTTACGGTAAGTCTCTAAGATCGTGCCGTCTGCGTCAATGACCGTCAGCGAATTGTAGCGGTTCTGATTTTTCTTCTCAAAGAAACTGACCGGGATGACGATTTTTAATTTCTTGGCTAATTTTTTCAGCTCATTGACCGCCAGATCATCTTCCTGAGGACTGGCAAAATTCATAAATTCAGGTTTTTGCTTCTGCGGGAAATACTGTCGTTCGAATAGTTCTTGAAGCAGGACAATTTTTGCCCCCGCTTGCGCGGCTTGATTCACTAAATCCTCGGCTTTTTGAACATTCTGCTTCACATCCCAGGAACACGCCATCTGTGTGGTTGCGACCATCAATTTTTTCAAATTTATCGCTCCTCTTTTCAAAACCTTCCCTTCTTAATCATTGGGATTAAGAAGAAAGCATGACTTTTGACAAAAATTCTTTTGTGCGGGGATTACTGGTTTGGTTAAAAATATAATCTGCCGTGCCCTCGTCAGCCACGACCCCCTTGTCCATAAATAACACTTTGTCAGCAACTTTTTTTGCGAACATCATTTCATGAGTGACAATGATCATCGTCATGCCATTCGTCGCTAACCGCTGCATGACGCCCAAAACATCGCCCACCATTTCCGGGTCAAGCGCCGAGGTTGGTTCGTCAAACAAGAGGACCTTTGGATTCATGGCCAGAGACCTTGCAATTGCGACCCGCTGCTGTTGCCCGCCGGAAAGTGACTGGGGATAAGCCGCTGCTTTGTCATCAAGTCCCACCTGTTTCAGGAGTTCATGGGCTTTTTGCGTGGCTTGGTCAGCGGTCATCACTTTAAGCTTGATGGGAGCAAATGTAATATTCTCTAGAACCGTTTTATTTGGGAATAAGTTAAACTGCTGAAATACCATTCCCATTCTTTGACGGATCAGCCGTAAATCAGTCGTTTTTGCTTGACAGATATTCTGATCATAAAAGATCACCCGGCCATCATAATCATCTTCCAAGCGATTTAAGCATCGTAGCAAAGTGCTCTTACCGCTTCCGGATGGGCCGATAATCACAACCTTTTCTGACGGTTTCACTGTAAATGAAATGTCTTTAAGCACTTCATTTTTGCCAAAATGCTTTTTTAGATGCTGAACTTCAATAATATGCTTTGTCATTTAACACGCCCTCCTCATCATTCCGGAACCTTTAAATAGGCATTTCCTAATCGTTTCTCCATCAACGAAACCAGCAGGGACATTAACTGCGTCAAGACAAAATAGATGACGGCCGCGACAAGCAACGGTGGAATAAAATTATACAGTGTCCCCCCGACTCCCAATGCCTGGGCAGTGACTTCCTGGACCCCAATATAGAACAACACGGAAGATTCTTTGATGAGGGTAATAAACTCGTTACCAAGTGCTGGCAGCACATTTCGAACCGCCTGTGGCATCACGATGCCGTATAACGTTGTGCGGTTGCTCAGTCCCAAAGATAACCCGGCCTCGGTTTGGCCCCGAGGAATCGAAATTAACCCTGATCTAAAAATTTCGGCCGTGTACGCCCCTGAGTTAATGCCCAGCGCGATTGATCCGGGAATCAGCCGGTCAAGTCCCGAGCCTAAAAACTGAATTTGTGGGATATCAATCATCTTAGATAATCCATAATAAATCAGCATGACTTGAATCATGGAAGGTGTCCCCCGGACAATCGCAATGTATAAACGAGCGATGTATTGAAACAATCGGTACTTTGACCGTCTTAAACTCACGAAGCACAATCCCAGTCCAATACCAATCAAAATGCCAATGAACGAAATCAGAATTGTTTGAGCAGTTCCTTGAACAAAAACCGGATAATAATGATGCAAAAATGCAAACATACCTAGATTCCTCCCAGCAATTTACTTATTTTCGGCCTGCAATGCCTGGGCTTGTTTGAAAAGTTCCTTGAGCTGACCGTTCTTTTGTAATTTGGTGATTTCTGTATTCACCCGCTTAACCAGTGCCTTATCATTCTTACGAGCGGCAATATTGATATACCTGAACGACTTTGGGGTTGTTAACTTCACTTTAGCGATTGCGTAATCATGAGGATAACTCTTCACATAATTATCAGCGATTGCGTTTTCAACCACGACGCCAGCGAGCTTGCCCTGCTTTAACTCCGTCGTCAAACTCGTTAAGTTGGATTCGACCACTGGATTTGCATCGGCCAATTGAGACTTGGTAATTGTTTCTTGAGTTGTCGACTGTTGGGCCCCCACCGAGTGGCCCTTCAAACTGGCAACGGTATTGTAACGAGCCTGATTTTTCTTATTAACAAGAAGAACATTCTTAACGGTGTAATAGCTCTTGGAAAATGCCACTGCCTTTTTACGTTGTGGGGTTGATACCATTCCGGCTAAGATTAAATCGATTTTCTTATCCTGTAATTCGGAAATCAGGGACGGAAATTCTGTATTAACAATCTTCAGCTTCACGCCCAGATTGTCAGCGATTTTCTTAGAAAGCAGCAGATCATACCCCACAATCTTCTTCTGGCCATTTTGAACGATTGGAAACTCAAATGGTGCATAATCAGCCGCGGTTCCAACAACGAGCGTTTTTTTGTTCTGAATTGTTTTCACACTGTTGTCTGCCTTATTCGAACTACATCCGGCCAGCACCCCACCGAACATTAAAATGCTGCTAAGTAATACCAAGACTCGTTTCATAAACCGCCATCTCCTTTGGACGTTTCCATCCGAACATTAAAATTAAATAAGTTAATGTGATTTTACGATGATTCTTGATCGATAGCAAGCTAAAATTCCAACTTAATGTAATAATTTATGACATCGATGCCTATTAGGCCCGCTTAATCGGGTTATATTAATCCTTGATTTTTAATATAATTAGTTTTAATGTTAGAAATAATCACATTCAGTTTTCGCTTCATCTTTGATCTTCACACCACATCCGTATGATTTGGAGGAAATATATATGTATGTTCGTAATTCAACGGCGCCACTTCACCACGTTTTAGTCTGTCCACCGACGTACCTAAAAACTGCAGCCCCAATTAACGAAATATCCAAGAAGTATGTTAACCAGCCCCTAGATGCCGCAAAGCTTCAAGCGGAATTCAAATCACTGCTCGAAATTTATCAGCAAACCAATGTGGCCGTTAGCGAACTAGCGCCTGCCCCAACAATGCCCAACAGTATCTTTTCCCGCGACTTTGGGGCCTGTGTCAAAGAAGGCTATATTCTCGGAAACTCTCGTGAGCCCATCCGCTTTGAAGAGCGGGCCGCCTATGAACATCGCATGGCTGAACTAGGCATCCCTAAAATTTGTGAAGTCAAAAAAGGCCACTTTGAGGGTGGGGACTTCGCGTTTCTGAACGAACACACTATCGCAATCGGGATGCTGGCAAGAACCGATCCCACTGGCTTTGACATCATCAAATCTGCCCTCACCGCTTTAAATTACCAAGTATTTCCGGTGCCCGCTAACCCGGACTATCTCCACTTGGACATGTGTTTTAATTTAGTGGACGACCATCTAGCTGTCGCATATCCGCAGGGACTCCCAAAACCGTTTTTAGAACTCCTAGATCAGTTAAATATTAAGATCATCCCCGTTCCTGAAACCGCGATTTTTGCTCACGGTTGTAATTTGGAAAGCCTTGGCAACCATCGGGTGATTTCGCTCAAGCAAAATACCTCGGTCAATGAAGCCCTTCGTCAAAATGGCATGACGGTATTTGAACTGGATGCCACTGAAACGCTCAAAGCCGGTGGTGGACCCCACTGCATGACCTTTCCACTTAATCGCCAATAACCCATCAAAAAAGGCCCCGCTTTCGCAGGACCTGAGGGAAGATTTTATACTGAATATTGAAGGGTATTCATCATAAAGTTGAGTTAAGAAATCGTTTGAATTTTAAGCAATTAATTTGAGGGGTAAATCACTTAAAGTTTGGGTTTGTTTGCTGAGTTACTGGTTAATGACCATCGCACCACTTCTTTCGCTAAAGTTGTGACTTTCGAATTCAGTACCATTACTGAATTCAGTTGGTTTGTTGAACATCTCTTATTTGATTGTCCTTATCATATCGTGGGGAGCTTAATTGAAGCTTAAAATCCGAATTTTTCATTCTTTCAATAAAAGCTCGACCCAATAATGGATCGAGCCAGACTGAAGACAAACGCTATTTTGAAAATC
>NZ_AZFZ01000039.1 GCF_001435895.1 Lentilactobacillus parafarraginis DSM 18390 = JCM 14109
AGTGTTGCACTTGATTTGACAATTGAGGAAATAATTAAAATCATAATTTGTTAAAAGAAATCATTTCTTAATTTCGTAAATAATAAGTATCGGGTCAAATTATCGACGCGATGAAACCGAAATATTGACGGAAAGTAGTGATTTTGATGATGATTCACACGCGCCGATCATGGCAGGAACGGCTCTTAGCGGCGATTGTCCTGCTGCTTGGCTACCTTTATTTATTGTGGGTGCTTCGTGACAGCCCCCAATCAATTTCCACAACCGCCCAGCTGGGTTATGCGCTCATGACCCTGATAATTGCTTATTGGGAGATTGGAACCTTTAAAATTGTCAACCATCGCCTGGCGCTTTCGAACGACCTGAAAATATGGTTGGCACTGGTTGGAAGCACAATTGTGGGCATGCTGTTACTCGAATCCTGGCCGGAGACCGTGATGGCCACCTTAACTTCGCGGGGGCTGCTTTGGAATACCATGATTGCCCTGTCAACCGGGATCTTTGAAGAGACGATTACCCGGGGACTGCTTTTTTCGGTATTTTTGCAGGCGGGGCATCGGCATCAGTGGCGCTTAAAATTTACCCAAGCCACGATTTTTTCATCGCTAATATTTGGGACGCTTCACTTAACAAATTTAGGGCCTGGAAATGTTGAGAGCGTTCTTCAGCAAGTATTTTATACCTTTGTACTGGGCGTCTTACTTTCAATTCTTCGGGTGACGACTAATACGCTCTTCTGGCCTATTGGCCTTCACTTCTTGATTGATTGGCAGCCGGACATTGCCACATCCCAAGGGCCGCCAAGTGCCGATTGGTGGGTGATTGGTACCATCTTTAGCGTCATTTTGATTGTTGGTCTGATTTACCTGATCAAATTTGATCGGGCGGACGAACGGCGGCAAGTCTCATTGAGTCACTAACCGATTTTGATTTTAAACCTAATGACCGTCGGAAGTTAATTGGGTGCTAAAAAGCGGATGACCATCCAAGTTTAGGACGGTCATCCGCTTTACTGCCGCTTGGGGATCACATATCGTTCCCGCGGTTAAAAACTAGTTTAATTAACTGTTGATGTTTCGATTATGGTTTTGAACTTGAAAAAGTTGAACCAGCCAGTAGATGGCAAATATGCCCAGCGCAATCAAGCCCAAGAAAAAGATTTTGGTAATCAGCAGGAGCCCGAAGCCCACAAAAATTAACCAGAACAAGCCTTTGATGAAGAATAGGCCGATCTTGATGGCCAAGACCCCTAATAAGATCATGAGAATCAATAACGTGATCATCGTACTTCTTCCTCTCATAATGGGTATTAAAATGCTCAGCCCAGTTGTTGGTATCAATTTATCACATTTTGGGTAAGTTGCAAGTAGGACTGTGTAAATCATCCGAAGGTGATCTCCACCCGCAGTTTGGAAGTTGAGCAGCCAAGAATATGCGAAGATGAGTCATCCCAGTGGATTTGAATGAAGTACCAGCTTACGAAAAATGAATGCACCCCGTTAATCATATACACAACCTTTACAACGAAATGCCATTAACTGGTTGTTCTAACTAAATGCGAGCGGTATAGTCGATTTATAGGCAGATGCTGATGACATGATTGATCGTTCGCTTTCACGACTAGTACCGATTGTCGTCGGCTTACAATAACTTGGAGGTAAAATTAATGGCGCAAGAAACGCAATTGAATCAGCTTTTTCGTTGGGAATGTGGGTTAGGGATGGCGATCGCCATTGGGTTAGCGAGGACCGCAACCGCTGCGGATTATCTAAGCAGCCCGGTAACGTTAGCGGCAATCCTTGTGGGGTTCGCATGCGGCGGACTATGCACGTTCTCATTTTTTCAAAAATCGCAACGGACTTGGCGGAGAGTGGGGCTGGTAGTTGCCAAAATAATCGCCATGATGATCTATTTGTATGCCGTGGACACAATCGTCAGCGACCTCCTCGATCACATTTGGCGGAGTTCTGGCGTGGCTCCTACGTTTCTGTTTTATTTAGGGACCATTTTAGTCTTCATCGGTATCCTCCCAGGATACTTTCGCCTAATTCTGGCGGAAACCAATTCCCCGTTAAGAATGCTGGCACTCTTTATTTTCTATTATGAAGCGGTTGTCATCCCGAATACATTTGGTTTTGGAAAAAATTACGTTTCAAGCTTTGACGCGATCAACCTCCTCACGTTCGTGGTTGCGACGGCGCTAGTGATCATCGCAATGAACCATTGGGGTTATCGGTTTCCCCGCTTTAAGTTCAATCATCAGGTGAACTATTGGTGGCTTGCCCTGTTGGTTTTCCCACGCTTCATTTTCATGGGATTTTCTGCTGGCAGTTGGTCGCGGTTATTCTCGCTTCCCGTGACCTTCAAGTTGGCATCAGTTTCCGACATGAAGGGCTTCCTCCTGACAGGTGTGTACATTGTGTTTACCGTGCTGACAATTTGCTTCAAGGAAGAACTGATCTTTCGCTACCTGTTTTTGAGTCAAATTTTGAACATGGTAACCGGTACGCCAAAAGTCAAAATTTTGAAGTCAGTTTTGTTCACAGCTTTTCTGTTTGCCTTATGGCACCTACAGAATTTCACCTATCAACCGGTATTAGGAACGATTATGCAGGCAACCGCCGCCTTTGCAATGGGCATGGCATTTGCAATTATCTGTTTATATACCGGAACCATTTGGATCACGGTGATCATGCACAGTATTTTTGACCTGTTTATGGTGGATAATGTCAGCAACCAGTCGCCGTTTTCCGTTGAGCCATCAGCGTTTACAATTGAATTTATCCTGATCACTACTGCCATCCAGATTGTGGTGGTGCTGCTGGCAATTTACTTGGTTAAAACGGCATCCTTTGAGCAAACGATTCGGGAGAACCGATTGTCCCGACAGCCGCATTTTGCATTGGACTAACCAAAATCGTTTAAAGTGGTCCGAGGCCCCCCTAAAATTTGAATTATCAATGGCCAATTGAAGCGACAGGATTCACATAGTCGTATAATAAACCTAACTAATCTTTTAGGAGGTTCAACATGGCAGAACTCACACACTTCTACGAAAAGTTTCAACCAGCACACTACAATATCTATTTAGACATTAACCGGGAGACAAAGCAATTTTCCGGCAAGACCACTATCACTGGTGACGCCAAGACGACGGCGATTTCAATTCACCAGAAATTCTTGAATATTGAAACCGTTCAGGCGGACGGGAAAGACGTCCCGTTCACAACCGATGACGCCAATGAAGCCATCCAAATTACCTTATCCAAAACCGGGGAGACAACCCTCACAATTACTTATCAGGCAAAGTTAACTGACACGATGATGGGCATTTACCCGTCCTACTACGAAGTTGACGGCGTTAAGAAGCAGATTATCGGCACGCAGTTTGAGACCACTGCGGCGCGGCAAGCCTTTCCATCAGTGGACGAGCCGGAAGCTAAGGCGACCTTTGATTTAGCGATCAAGTTCGATGAGCATCCCGGTGAAACTATCATCAGTAACATGCCTGAAGTCCGCACTGAAAACGGGGTTCACTACTTCGACACAACTATGCGGATGTCGACGTACCTGATCGCCTTTGGCTTTGGTGAGCTGCAGAGTAAGACAACCACCACCAAGAGCGGGGTTAAGGTTGGCGTGTTTGCGACCAAAGCGCACAAAGCCGATGAACTCGACTTTGCTTTGGACATTGCCAAGCGCTCAATTGAATTTTATGAAGATTTCTATCAAACGAAGTATCCACTACCACATTCCTGGCAGTTGGCCCTGCCTGACTTCTCAGCCGGTGCGATGGAAAACTGGGGCCTGGTCACCTACCGGGAAGCTTACCTGTTGCTTGACCCCAAGAATACGTCCTTTGAAATGAAGCAGTTAGTGGCCACCGTTATTGCTCACGAATTAGCCCATCAATGGTTCGGTGATCTCGTCACGATGAAGTGGTGGGATGATCTCTGGTTGAACGAAAGTTTTGCCAACATGATGGAATACGTTGCTGTTGACGCGATTGAGCCGGATTGGCACGTCTGGGAAATGTTCCAGACTTCCGATGTGTCGGCCGCCCTTCAACGGGATGCGACCGACGGTGTTCAGTCCGTTCACGTTGACGTGGAGGATCCGGCGGAAATTGATTCGCTGTTCGATGCCGCCATCGTTTACGCCAAGGGAGCTCGCATGTTAGTCATGGCCCGCGCCTTGGTTGGCGACGATGCCTTGCGAAAGGGCCTCGAGAACTACTTTGCCGCCCACAAGTTCCACAATGCCACCGGGGATGATCTCTGGTCAGCCCTGGGCGAAGCTTCCGGCATGGACGTTGGCGCAATTATGAAGACTTGGCTGGATCAACCGGGCTACCCGGTAGTGACTGCTAAATTGGCCGATGGTCAGGTAACTTTAACCCAGAACCAATTCTTCATTGGCGACGGTCAGGATGCTGGCCGCAAGTGGTCCATTCCGCTGAACAGTAACTACGCCGAAGTTCCGGAATTGATGACCGATAAGACGATCACAGTTGCGGATTATGACAAATTACGAGCAGCGCATGGCACCCCCTTCTTGTTAAACGTGGGCAACAACTCGCACTTTATCGTCCAGTACGATCAAACGTTGATGAAAGATATTTTGCAAAACGTCGATCAGTTAGGCGCCATTTCCCAGTTGCAAATTCTTCAGGACTTGCGACTGTTGGCCGATGGTAAGAAGACGTCATATGCGACCTTCGCGCCATTACTGCCGAGATTTGCCAATAGCCATGGAAACGTGGTCAACGCCGCTCTGTATCGGGCAGCCAACAAGTTAAAGCAGTTTGTCACCCCGAAGTCCGCTGAAGAAAAGCAATTGAAAGCATTCTTCAATCAGCTGAGCAGCCAACAACTTGCCCGCTTGGGGTGGACGCCAAAGGCTGGTGAAGCAAACGACGACCAACTCATGCGGCCGTACATTTTGAGTGCCGCCCTGTATGCCGAAAATGCGGCTGCCATTAAGGACGCCCACCAGTTGTTTACTGATAACGCGGATAACCTTGGCGGCTTATCAGCCGACATCCGGGTCTTCGTGCTTAGAAATGAAGTCAAGAATTTTGGGAGTGCCGAGCTGTTTGACAACCTGTTGAATGCTTATCGGCAAACGGCCGATGCCAGCTACAAGGCTGACATTTCCGCTGCCCTGACCAGCACGACCGATCCGCAGTTGATCGCCAAGTTGGTTGAAAAGTTTGAGGATGCCGACACCATTAAGCCCCAGGATTTGCGCGCTTGGTTCCGCGGCGTTCTTGCCAACGATGACGGCCAGCAAGCAGCTTGGGATTGGATTCGCAACGACTGGCAGTGGTTAGAAGATACGGTGGGCGGCGATATGGAATTTGCTACCTACATCACCGTGATTGCCAGCGTATTCAAGACATCAACCCGGCTTGCCGAGTTCAAAGCCTTCTTTGAACCAAAACTGCCAACGCCTGGCTTGACCCGGGAAATTAAGATGGACATCAGTGTCATTGAAAGTCGGGTTAACCTGATTAACGAAGAAAAGGACGCGGTGAATGCCGCAATTGCCAAGGCCGTTCAGAAATGACTGGTTGAAGGCGCATTGAAAAAATAAAAGTGGGGGAATCAGTAATCGTTGATTTCCTCAGATAAGACAGTCGGCCGACACTTCCTATTTGGGAGGGTCGGCCGACTGTTTCCAGCTCCTTTGCTTTTTCTTAATCAATCTTAAGGTCTTCTAAGCTTCTGGAGGAAAACGGGGATTTTTTCATTGAATGTGGTAAAATTTAAAAACAGATTCTTTATCGTGATTGCTCGTTTACCATAGTGAGAGGGAATTCCATGATTTTAAGTTTAATTGTTATTGCGTGCCTGATTGGCGGGGTGGTGAGCGGTTTTCGCCGCGGCTTTGTCAGCCAATCCGTCAGTATCGTTTCGCTAATTCTGGCGTTTATCGTTGCGATTTACTACTTTCAATCGACCGCCAACTACGTCATTGACTTCATCAAAAAGTTTAACGGCGACGTGGGCGTTCAATGGCTTTACGTAACCGACATCATCGCCTTCGTGGTGCTGTTTTCACTGACGCGGTCCGTTTATTTGATGCTGGGGAGGGCCTTAAATGCGGTCGTTAAATTACCAGTGCTTCACCTTGGCAATCAGCTGTTGGGATCGGTGATCGGTGTTGTTGCGCAGTACCTCATCATTTTCTTTGTCCTCAACGTCTTGATCCTGTTTCCAATTAACTGGTTCCAAACGCAGTATCAGGACTCCGGCATTTCACAAACGATCGTTAAAAAAACGCCGGTGCTTTCCCAACATGCCGGGCGGGTTATCACAACCCATCATGCGGCGGTGAATAATCAGGTGAACGATGGTCGGGGTGGTACTCATGAAATGGCTTAATCGACTGCTCGCCGTCGTGGTTGTGCTTCTGACGATGAACGTGTTCGTTCAGCCTGATTCCTGGCAGACAATCGGCAAACGGGTTAATAACGCGGTCGACCTGCCGGCAATGCTGAAAACGGAAATTGACCGGACAACCACCCGGGCCGGGTCAGAACCGACTACCCAAAGCGATTCAACCGCGACGCCGATCGAATCAATCATTCAGGGGCGGCGGCTTTCCAGCCGATACTACTATCAGTTTGCTGACGACGTGCCGGCTAAGGCTAAGCGCGTCTTTCTTGAAGCGATTAATCAATATAATCAAACTGGGATTGTTCATATTCTGCCGGTTTCAGAGGCAACTAATAAGACTCAGGCCAATATCATGACCCTCTACGTTTATCAAAAGCGGGTTGCCGTTGGCAGCGGCGCCGTGGAATTAGGCCTTGGCGGGCCAAAAGTTTATCCGTGGGTCGGTAAGCATAATGAGGACATTAATCGGGGCAAGGCCGGCCTTAACACCGAATATCCCCAATCAAGCTTAACCCTGTCGGTGAGCCTTCACGAAATTGGCCACGTTCTGGGATTGGATCACAGTCGCATGCGCAGCTCGATTATGTATCCGATTGACCAGGGTAAGACTAAGTTGTCGGCAGCCGATTTAGCGACACTCAGAAAAATTTATCAGCATTAGATCACAAATGAAAAAGGCATTGCCAGTCACCGGATTAACGCAGTTGTTAGTCAGTGATTAGCGATGCCTTTTAATTAACGGGAATGATTTGACCGGTTTGACCGGTAACTTTGAACTTGCTGATAAACGGTGTAGGCCAACTGGCCGATTGCAATGATGGTTGAGAGTTTGGCCCAAACGCCATAACGTTTTGACATCAATTAGTCCTCCAATCCATTAAGTTATATTGAGTTTAATGGATTGGGAATCATCGAGGCAATTTTAAAAACTGACAGCGAAATTAGCGTTCGCTTCGATAAATGGCCATTTTCTTTTGGAAAGTGGCTTCCGTAACCCCGTAAGCCGTGAAACTAATTGCGTTGGCCCCGGCGTCGATGGTTTCCTGCATCTGTTCGTCGGTTTTGCCACCGGAAGCGATGATTGGAAAGTTCGGGTCAATGTTGACAACTTCGTGACGCAGCCAACGCACCAGTTCGGCAGTGTTCTTACCACCCGCGACGTTAAAGGCATTCACCCCGGCGTCGATGCGTTCCTTCACGTTGATGTCGTGGTTGACAACCGTGTAAATAATCGGGATGTCAACGACATGTTCAACGCTGAGAATTGTTTCGGTGGTTGCTGGGGCGTTCAAAACAACGGCTTGGGCGCCGTTTTCTTCGGCAAAACTGCCAATGGTTGCGGAACGAAGACCTTTTGTCAGGCCACCGCCAATCCCCGCCAGAATCGGGACGTTGGAGACCGTCGAGATGGCGTTCAAAATTTTGGTGTTCGGGGTCCATGGATAGACAGCAAGCACCGCGTCAGCATTACTGTTGGCGATGACGGCCACATCCATGGTGTAAATAATGCTTTTAATCCGTTTTCCAAATAACCGGATGCCCGAGGCGTTTTTAATAACGTCGGGGCTTCTGACGATGTCCTTTCGTAATTCCGATGAAATATCAGGAACGAATTTTTTGTTACGAATCATGTTGATATCATTATTCATAAAGATTCCTCGATTCTATTAGTGTCAAACCTTATTATAATTAAGTCATGGTCATATGAAAAGAATCGAAACCGAATTTGCCAGTTATCAATTTGAATTTTGTTCGCGCTTGGGAACTTTTTGAAGTGCCAAGCGGCTCTGGAGATTGCGGTCGTAATTTTTTACAACTGGGATCAGCCAGGCAACAATCCCGGAAATGGCGGCACTGATGCCGGCAATAATAAATAGTTGTTCGACGCCAATCGCGTCAGCAAGCGGGCCCGCAAATATCAATCCCAGCGGACCGGTCAGACTGAGCAGGGAATTTAAAACGCCCAGTATGCGCCCGAGCTCTTTGGGCGGGTAGCTTTGTTGGATCATGGCCATTAGCAGCGTGTTGAAGTACGGCGTCGCCAGTCCAGCTAAGGCATTCAGGACGACAAACCAAATGAACCCGGTTTGATTGCCAGGCAGAACGCCACTTAGGCCGGTGGTGATGCCAATGACAAAAAAGGCCGCAATCACGGGGATCATTCGGTTTGACCATTTACCAAAGACGCCAATGATCGTGCCGCCCACCAGCATCCCGGCCGAATACACCGCTTCAATTAGGCCCGCCTGACCAACGGTTCCGTGGAAGTATGACAGGGTCATCAGTGGGTACATGCTGGCGCAGGGCATGTAGAAGAGGGTGAAGAACGCGCCAATCAGGGTGATGTACCATAACCCTTTATTGGTGAATAGTTGTTGAACGCCGACTTTCGTGTTGTGAAGGACGTGGAGCGCTTCGTCAATCTTTTCGTTTTTCGGAATGGTCACAAACATTAAAATGGCAATCCCGATTATAGCGCCGAGGACGTCGAGAAGAATCAGAAATTTCATGGGAATCATCGCAAAAAGCACCGCTCCCAAAGCTGGGGCAATAATCATGTTGGCGGACTGTACCATGCCCAATTGGCCGTTTGCCCGGGTGATTTCCTTTTCCGGAACCATTGTGGGCATGACGGCCTGAATGGTTGGCATCTGGAAGGTTTGGGCGATCGAACGCATTAACAGTGAAATAAAAATCAGCCACAGTGGGAAAACGTGAAAGACCACGCCGGAGACTGACAGAATGATGGCGAACAGCGCCGCCACGCAATCCGGAACAATTAAGAGCCCTTTCTTATTCCAGCGGTCCACCAACGGTCCAACGAAGGGGCTCAAAAGCACCATTGGCAGCATGCCTAGAATCGTGGCGAAGCTCAGGATGGTGGCTGATCCGGTTTTTTTCGTTAAGTACCAGATAATCGCGTACTGGACGATCATGCTGGTAATGCCAGTTAGAAATTGGCTGGTCAGAAACAGGAAGATGTTTCTGCGCCAGGATGTGATGTTTTGATCCATAATATCCCCCAATAAAATCGTGATAATGTTAACAATATTGTACCCTAATTTTATTGGATTCGCCGTTGATAACGACTATTATTTGGCTGACTTTACCGTCAAACTGTGATACGCTTTCTAAAGACGAAACCATAACGGATACGTAAGGAGAAAAAAATGACATTACCTCAATTGGACCTGGCCAACGCCAAGGGTCCTAAAGCAATCATCAAAACAAATCATGGGGACATCACCGTTCAATTATTCCCAGAACAGGCCCCAAAAACAGTTGAAAACTTTGTTGCCCTCGCTGAACAGGGCTATTATGCCGGCGTGATTTTTCACCGGGTTATCCCTGACTTTATGATTCAGGGTGGCGACCCAACCGGGACTGGCCGTGGCGGTAAGAGTAGTTTTGGGTCAAACTTCGAAGATGAATTTTCCCCAGAACTTTTCAACATTAACGGAGCCTTATCAATGGCTAACGCTGGGCCGAATACCAATGGCAGCCAATTCTTCATCGTTTCTAACGAACACGTTGACGATGGCATGATTGGCCAAATGAAGTCGGCCGGTTATCCCGAAGAAATTATTGACAAGTACAAGCAGGGTGGTACGCCATGGCTTGATTTCCGGCACACCGTCTTTGGCCAAGTGGTCGATGGGATGGATGTTGTTAAAGAAATCAGCCAGGTGGATCGTGATGCCGCTGATAAACCAAACGATGACGTGATCATGACGTCGGTTGAAATTCAAAAGTAATCGATAAGCGAAAATGAACAGGACGGAACTTCCCGGTAATGGGTGAGTTCAGTCCTGTTTTGGGTTCCAAACCGCTTTGGTTTCCGTTACCTGCCAATTGGGTTATGATTGAGGCAAATGACTGAAAGGAAGGTGATGACGATGGGTCAATTTGATGATACGTACCGCAAGGAGGTTAATTCAGTGGCGCCTTATATCCAGGGCGAAACTGAAGATGAGGTGCGCCGTAAGTTCCATTTGGATAAGGTGGTTAAATTAGGATCCAACGAAAATCCCTATGGGCCTTACTATCACGCCCGCAAGGCCATCCTGCGCAGTGTTGAGGATATCAACCGCTATCCGGAAGACGACTTCATCAATACGAAATGCGTGATTGCCAATCAATTTGGTTTGAAGGCTGATAACGTTGGCCTCGGTAGCGGGGCCGGTAACATCATTGAAACCATTTCGAAGATGTTTTTAAATGCCGGTGATGAAGTCCTGATTGCCAAACAATCCTATCGACTGTACCGGGAAGTGTCCAAATTGATGGGTGCCAAGGTGATTGAAATTCCGTTGACAAAGGATTATCAGTTTGATTTGCAAACCTTTAACGAAAAGATTAATGATAAGACCAAGTTAATTTGGATCTGTAATCCAAATAACCCAACTTCGGCGGTGACTGATCCGCAGGCATTGGAACGGTTTATCGCCGATTTGCCAGACCACGTGTGGGTCGTCGTTGATGAAGCGTACGCTGACTTTGCCAAGCCAGAGCATTTGCCGAATTTATTACAATTTATTGGCCATAAACGGGTTCTTATCTTACGAACGATGTCCAAGGCATACGGGTTAGCGGGCGCGCGGCTTGGCTTCCTGCTGGGAGAACCAACGGCGATTGCCGCTTACGATACCGTTACCGAGCCGTTTAATTCCAACCGCTCGGTTTTGGCGGCGACCATCGCCTCATTCAAGTACGATCAGCCCCAGTTCAAACGGGCGTTAAAACGTATTTGGGGCGATAAGGTTGGCCTCACGGAATCCTTGGAGATTCTCGGCTGTGAAGTTGCCCGCTCGGATGCCAACTTTGTATTCGTTAAATTACCGGACGGTGCGCCCAGCGCCACTGAAGTGACCGATGGACTGATGGCGCAAGGAGTCATCGTGCGTGACGGCACGCCATGGGGTTATCCGGATCATATTCGGGTGACGATTGGCAAGCACGATGAGTTGGAATTCTTCTTGGAGAAGTTTCAGACGATTTTGAATGAATAATTAGGTTAGTACCAAAACAATCCTGCCACATTTTTAAGCGGCAGGATTGTTTTTCGCAATTTTAAATTAAACCTATTTAACGTGAGCGACGGTTCTCCGAACGCGATCGGACACGCCGGCAAAGACTGCAGCGGCCAGAATATAACTGATCCACGCAATCCATCCCGTAAAACCACTGGTCTCAGTGTCGCCCCTTAACTGATTCTGTCATTCATGCTACTCACGCTTCACTTCAAAATCAAGGCCACCGGGCAGTGGTCCGACCCGTAAATATCGGTTAAAATCTTTGAATCCGCAATTTTAGGTGCCAGGCGATTACTCGTCACGAAGTAGTCAATCCGCCACCCCGCGTTGCGATCCCGGGCGTGAAAGCGGTAGCTCCACCATGAATAAATGTCTTCCATGTCAGGATAGAAGTGGCGGAAGCTGTCCATAAAGCCCATGTCCAAAAACCTGGTGAAGGAGTCCCGTTCCTCGTCGGTGAAGCCGGCATTGTGGTGGTTGGACTGGGGATTTTTCAAATCAATGGTTTTGTGGGCAACGTTTAAGTCGCCACAAAGAATCACCGGTTTTTCCTTATCTAACCGGGACAGGTAGTCCTGGAAAGCGGCGTCCCAGCCCATCCGGAAATCTAAGCGTTTCAACCCGGCACCGGAATTCGGTACGTAGCTGGTGACCAGATAAAAGTCTGGGTATTCCAGGGTAATCGCCCGGCCTTCATGGTCAAATTCGTCGGATTGGATGCCGTACATCACCGACATCGGTTCTTGTTTGGCAAACAGGGCGGTCCCGGAATAACCCTTTCTCTCGGCGTAGTTAAAATACTGATGGTAACCGGGAAGGTCCAGTTCAAGCTGGCCTTCCTGCATTTTGGTTTCTTGAATGCCAAAGAAGTCGGCGTCTAATTTGTTAAATGTGGCGGCAAAGTCCTTTTTGACCACCGCTCGCAACCCATTCACGTTCCACGAAATAAATTTCACTGCTCATCAACCACCCTTTATTCTCGATTAAGTTCCTTACCATCATACTACCCTGACGCGGATACGGGGGCAAGGGGATTCAGCGAAACATAAAAGCGGGTCACTGATTGTTTGGCATCAGTGACCCNGAAATTCACGGCTTATTTAGATTTCTGAACCGATTGAATCAATTGTTGAACGGCTTGGGCCTGGAACTCAGCAGCAGCCTGTTTTTGAATCTTGGCTTGTTGAGCCTTATTCATCTTCGGGTTCTTCTTCATGGCAGCCATCATTTGTTTCGTGACAAATGCCTTGGCTTGGGCCTGAAGCTTTGCTTTGTAAGCCTTACTGCTCATTTGTTTCTGTAATGCTTTGGCCTGCGTCGTTGAAAGGACTAACCAGTCCTTATTGACGTAGATTGTGTTTTCGCGCTTAACCAACTTGTGGTTTTCGCCGGCAATCCCAAACCAAAGTTTAGCGGCGTTGTTCTTGTAGTGCCACCGGACTTCAGTTGTCTTAATCCGCGGGGTTGTATTGACACGAACGACCTCATTTGTGGTATTTTCTGCATCCGTGTGCGATTTTTTCTTGGCGTTTTCAGATTTTTGATAGATGTAAACTTGGTGCTTGTTTGCCGTACCAATTGGTTGGTATAACAGCATTTTCATTTGTTTGGAAGGGCTCACCGAATAGATTGGCTGGTAGGTTGAAGTTGTGACCTTTTCCATGCCATAGTGATCGCGATCGTTTCTCACAATGTAAAATGTTGAGACACCAATGCCGATAACGGACAGGGCCGTTAAAATGTAGCTGATGGGTTTGTTTTGGATATAAATGAAGAAAACAAACGATAGGACGGCGCAAATTATGAGTGTCGCAATAATCATTAGTTAGCACCCCCATTTTTAGTGGTATAGTCGGCTGATGACGTCCGGTTCTTCATGAAGAACGAAGTGATCAGGGCGAGGATACAGAAGAGTACGGCGATTGCAAAGGCAGCGTGATAGCCGCTTAGGGTTGCGTTAAAGAATTGATCTTTGTAGCCCAATGGGTTTGATTTCAATAAATGATGGGCTGGCTTTGCATTATTCGTCACGTTGGTCAGAACGGAAATCAGAATGGCCGTTCCAACTGAACTGGCAACCTGCCGTTGCGTGTTGTTAACGGCGGTTCCGTGACTTAACAGGTTCATTGGTAACGAGTTCATGCCGACAGTTGTTGAAGGCATCATGGTCATTGAAATTCCGAACATCCGGACCGCGTAGAAGACCACGATGTAGATGGTTGGCGTGTCCTTAGTAATGAACATAAATGGAATTGAGCCAATCGTTAGCAATAACATTCCCATGATCGACAGGTGTTTTGCCCCGTACCGGTCAACGGCTCGGCCGGTAATTGGGCTCATAATCCCCATCATCAGGGCGCCGGCTAACAGGGTTAACCCTGATTCAAAGGCTGACATTCCCTTAACGATTTGCAGATAGAGGGGAATGACCATTTCAACCCCCACCATGGCCATCATCGTGATGGAACTCAGGATGGCTGAAACCAGGAATGGAGTTGATTTGTAAACCCGGAATTCCAGGAATGGGGTCTTCATCTTCAATTGACGCCAAACGAAGATGCCAATGAAGATCACGCCGATAATCAGCGTGGAGATGACCTTGGCACTGCCCCAGCCATCGTCACCAACGGAGGAGAAGCCGTAAAGTAAACTTCCGAATCCAATGGTTGATGTCGCGATTGAGAGAATGTCAATCGAGCTCTTCTTGGTTGGCAGCACGTTCTTAACGAACCAGAAACTGCCGAGGACCACGATGAACAGTAATGGTAGAATCATGCCAAACAGATCCCGCCAAGTGGCGTTGTCAATGACCCATCCGGAAAGGGTTGGGCCGATCGCTGGTGCCAAGCCGATAACGATTCCGGCAAGGCCCATGGCTGTCCCGCGCTTATCAGGCGGGAAGATTGATAGCATAATCGTTTGCAGCAATGGCATTGTAACCCCAACGCCAAGGGCTTGAATCAACCGGCCAATCAGCAGAAAGCTGAATGTTGGCGCGGTGTAACAAACAAGGGTTCCAATGAAGAAAACGACCATCGCCGTCATGTACAGCGGCTTGGAGTTAAACCGGGTACTTAACCAGGCGCTGATTGGGATCATAATCCCGTTTACCAGCAAGAATCCCGTTGTCAGCCATTGAACGGTTGACGTGGACACGCTGAATGCTTTCATAATAGTAGGAAACGCGGTTGACAAGATTGTCTGGTTTAGAACCGTACAGAACGTTCCAATCAGAAGCAATACAATCATCAGACCGCGGTTATAGGGTTTCCCCTTAATATCTACCGCTTTAGCCAATAGTAATTACCTTCTTTTCTCTTTAAATAAATTCAACATCTGAAAAACGATACTGGACTAATATAAGAGCTTTTAAACCAATTGTCAAGAATCTTGACAAAGATATTTAAATATATATACTAAGCCTTAGGGAATTTAATTAGGATATTAATTTACTTAACAATTGGAATGTTGATAAATCAACATTGGAAACCGTTACAAATCAGCAATTTGCGAAATGAGGCAGAGAAGTGGACAAGGAATTCCAACAAAAATTAGCGAAAATTCTCGAACGAAACGATTGGCACCTCGGGATTGGCGATGTGGAAAATGCCACCGGAATTTCCCAGACCAAGTTACGTTACTGGGAACGAAAGGGCTATATTTCCAGTCTTCAAGGTAAGGGCCAGAACCGAAAGTTTACCTATTCAACCCTAATGAAGGTTTATCAGATGAAGCTTTATCTGGATCAGGGGTACACGTTGGCCGTCGCAGCTGAAAAGGCCGCATCCAAGAATCATATCATGAATCTACTCAAGCGGGTGATCTTTGACCGCTATGAAGGAACCGAGACGATCGACGGGCAGACGGCGATTAATTTAGGGAGTCCGGTTGATGATCCGGAGCATTTGATCTTTGCGTTTGTGACTGAAGACGGAACCGATCTTAAAATTGTTCCAACCTCGATTTTGAAAGATTAAAAAAAGATGTGCAGTGGCTGAGAGTTGGTGTTACCATAATGTCATTGCAAACAATCTGATGTTGTCATCGTTATTTTAATCAAGGGAGACGATCGTATGGCAGAAAAATCATTTACGAAGGATCAATTAGCACAGTTTGATGGCAAGAACGGGCACCAAGCCTACGTTGCCATTGATAATCTGGTTTACGATGTGAGCAACGTTGATTTGTGGAAGGACGGCCGTCATCATGGCCAGTTAGCGGGAAAAGACCTCACCAGTGCCTTAAAGCGTTCACCGCATAAGGATAAGGTTCTCGGTGATTTGCCAGAAGTTGGCAAGTATGTCGGCTAGTTCGGCCATCATCTTGGTACGGTAGGGTCCGCCGCGGTTTAAGTGGCGGGCTTTGTTGTGTATTTGATTGTTTAATCGAGTTAAAAAGTTTAAATAAAGCTTGCATTTTATTGGGGTTAAAGCGTTACACTGTTAGTATGTTAATTTTATATGAGATGTTGGAGGGTTCTAATGTTAGAGAAGACTGTTTATAAGCAACTGTTAAGCCGGGCGTTTGACATTCCGGTTGCGGTAACCTATTGGGATGGCAAAACCGAGAATTACGGTGGCGACACACCGCAAGTTGAAATTCAAATTAAAAAGGAAATTCCGCTCAAGGAAATGACTTCAACGCCGACGCTGACACTGGGCGAAGCTTACATGAATGGTGATATTGAGATCAAGGGGAGCATTCAGGAGTTAATTGCGTCAGCTTACCGATCAACTGACAGCTTTTTGACGAACAACCCATTTTTAAAGCATCTTCCCAAGATTTCCCATTCCGAGAAGGAAAGCAAGAAGGATGTTCAGAGCCATTATGACATTGGTAATGACTTCTATCGGCTTTGGCTGGACAAGTCAATGACGTATTCATGCGCCTACTTTGAGCATGACGACGATACCTTGGAACAGGCTCAAATGAACAAGGTTCGGCATATTTTACACAAACTTGATCCGCAACCAGGCAAACGATTGCTGGATGTTGGTAGTGGCTGGGGCACGTTGATCTTTACGGCAGCCGAAGAGTTTGGCTTGAAGGCTACCGGGATCACGCTGAGTCAGGAACAGTACGATTACACCAATCAGCAGATCAAGGAACGGGGTCTGGAAGGTAAGGTTAACGTCTTGCTTTCAGACTACCGGGAAGTCAAGGACACCTTTGACTACGTGACGTCCGTTGGGATGTTTGAACACGTTGGTAAGGAAAATCTTGGCCTGTACTTCAAAGATATTTCGAAGTTCCTGGTTCCCGAAGGCCGCGCCTTAATTCATGGGATTACCGGTCAGCATGAAGGGGCCGGCGTTGATCCATTCCTGAATAAGTACATTTTCCCGGGTGGCTACATTCCAAACGTGGCTGAAAACCTCACCCACATTATGGATGCCGGCATGCAAATTAGTGATCTGGAGCCTTTGCGGCGTCACTACCAAAAGACGCTTGAAATGTGGTATCAGAATTACATGAAGGTGTACGATCAGGCCGTTAAGATGTACGGCGAACCATTTGCCCGCATGTGGTCACTGTATCTTCAGGGATCGGCTGCTTCATTCGAATCTGGTAACATTGACGTGATGCAGTATCTGTTGACCAATTCTCCAAGCGGGACTGGTCTGCCAATGACCCGCCAATACGTTTATGAGGAAGAAAAGTAGCCTCGGGACCGATTAATTGTCGGATTCTTTGTTTTAAAATATGATTTTTGAAATAACTTGGGGCTGGACAAAACTTGATGTTTTGATCCGGCTCCTTTTATGTCTGATGATTTCGTAGCGGATCGGGCACCAAATCGCAGGTAAAAACCTTGTGCTGACAATCAGAATAGTTGATAATGAATTGGATAGGTGATGACAATTTAAGTCGTAACATTAAAAGGAGCGCTTTTTTCATGAAATTCAAACGTTTTTTCTTCGCAGGGGCCTTGCTCATGGGGTTGCTTGCGATTCCGGCCATTTCCGCTTCAGCAGCGAATTCAAGCAGTGATCCCGATGCTACTTTGCCAAGTTACCCGAGTGCCAAACAATGGGCGAACATCAAGAAGAGTTATCCTGACCTTTGGAGCAAGATCGGTTACTACAAGACAACCCGACCAGTTTCGGTCACGGTTAAATTCAGTGATATGAAGGATACTAAAACCGTTCACCAAAAAGTGGTCCGAATTCCGAAGGGGACCACGGTGATTGGCAAGAAGTTTAAGATGAACTGGTCAAAGACGCATGTTACAAGCTATTTCCAATTTGATTTTGACACTCTCAGTTACGCGTTACTCAAACCAGCATTGAAGGCCAATTTTGCGGCTCCTCGTCAATGGACCGTGGTTGGGGCTAAAAAAATGGCCTCAATCAACAAATACTTCGTTAAGGTCAGCCGACCGACCTATATGCCAGCGTATTCCAGTGGTGACCTTAATAAATTTCCTGGGAACAAAGTGAAATTCAGTCCCTGGAACGCCTCAACCGACCAAGTGAGAATCACGCCAGATGGTTACGTTGAATATACGAAGGTTAATTCTGGGCAGGACAGTTACCGGCTCTTCAACCTAGTTCCCGTTTCAGCGGTCAAGATCCACAAAGTTCGGGTGAAAAATAATACCCGTTATCTGTATTATTCCCACCATCTCAAAGGTCTGGGTGATCGGCAGGTTGCTAAAACTGGTTCGACTAAATACCGTTTGGCGGTCAAAAATCTGCATCAACCATTTACTATGTTTGATGGCGACCAGGGTGATTTTATTATGAGTAAATATCAACTGGGTAAGACGGTTTATTACACCCAGAGTGGCAGTTATAGTGCCTAAATTGCCGGCGGTTTGTCAGCCCAAGCTTTCACACGCCGAATCACTTTAAAGATTTGTAGGCAAACAATCTAAGATTAGAGCCAGTTAGAAATTGATTAATTTCGGTTTCTGCTAGCTCTAGTCTTGGATTGTTTTTCGTTTGAGGGAATGGAATATGGCGTCCCCCAAAATGGCTTTGACTTCCAGCCGCGAATGGGGTACGATTTTAATATAATTTAATCATTTTATCATTTTCATTGTTGTGGCATGTTCGACAAAAATTACATACGGGTGGTGGCTTTTTTGACAAAAATTTTAGCGTACAATATTTTGGATTATGAGAAAGAATTTGTTTTAGAATGGGCAAATGAACATCCAGATGTTCAGGTTGACTTTAACTCAATCGAATTGCATGATGACACGGTTCACTTGGCTAAGGGTTATGACGGCATTGATTACCGCCAACGCAGCAAACTCACTGATAGTCCAGATTTGTACAAGAAGCTGCATGAATACGGCATTCACCAATTAGCGTTACGGTCCGCTGGGGTTGATTCATGTAACCTTGATTGGGCGAAGGAAAACGGCTTGACGGTTACGAACGTGCCGTCGTATTCCCCACGAGCCGTTGCTGAAATGACGTTAACTCACGCCATGAACCTGATTCGCCACATCCCGCAATTCCAGAAGCGGATGCGTCAGAATGACTATATCGTGACTGGTTTGCGCTCAACCGAAATTTCCAATATGACCATTGGGATCATTGGGGTTGGTCGAATTGGTAGCACGGTGGCTAAGATCTTCAAGGCGTTGGGTGCCAAGCGGGTGTTAGGAAACGATATCAAGGAAAATGACGATTATCGTGACCTAGTGGAATATACCACCAAGGAAGACATCTACAAGAATGCCGATCTGATTACCATGCATACCTACATGAGTGATGATAATTACCACATGATCAGTACCGATCAGTTCAAGCAAATGAAGGATACCGCGTTATTTGTTAACTGTTCTCGCGGACCAATCGTGGACACAGACGCCTTGGTTAAGGCTTTGGAAACTGGTGAAATTGCCGGTGCCGGCATTGACGTGATTCAAGATGAAACCAAAATCTTTAACCAATCATTCCCTGGTGCCAAGGAGATCCCGCTTCCCGTCTACACCAAGTTAATGAACATGGAAAACGTCTTCTTGACGCCCCACGTTGCGTTTTACACCGACCACGCGGTTAAAAACATGGTCAAGCAGTCACTGGATGACACCTTACTGGAGATTTCCGGCAAGCCGAGTCCTCATCGAATCAATGTCTAAGGATTAAAGCGCATTAAACTATCGAACCAAAAGAATCCCGCTGCCTACGTCAAATGACGTGGCGGCGGGATTCTTGTTATCATCAAAATTAAAGTGAATCTTATTTAACGTCCAATTTAGGTTCGGTTGACAATGACTGCTTGATTTCCGAACTGGACGTCAGGCTTTTGGGGAGCCCAGCAACCCCCTTTTTGAAAGACAGTAACACTGCGAGGCTGCAAAGAATGCCCACGCCGGCAATCGCCACGTCAAACCACATGATGTTGGTAATACTGGTTTTAGAAATAAACGCGGTGAATACGGGAATTGTGAATGACGCCAAGCCACTGGCAGTGTAGTAGATGCCAGTGATGCGGCCCTTTGCGGACGGGAAAATGTCACTCATCAGTGTCAAACCAATTTGCATGACCCCACCGGCTGCCGTACACCCGATGACAAATGAGGCAACGTTCATGATTGAATCGGTCGGAATAAGAATGACCGTCATAAGGGCGACAAATGAGAAGATCGTGTCAAACAGCATGAACCAGACCGGCTTGATCAGCCGGGAAACCAAAATGGCCGTCGTAACGACCCCAACGATGGAACCAACGCTGTAAATGCTGACAAGCATCCGCGCGTGGGTCATGTCCAAGCCGACGCTCATGCCATACTGGGTGAGCCACTGACTGACCAGATAAAAAGTGGCCATTGAGATGTACCCGAAGATGGTGAGGACAATCCCCAGAAAAAGCTGGCGGGGCGTGATTTTTGCGGATCCTGGTTCACGCTTTTCGCTGGGTTTGCGCCGTTTAACTTTGGGCGCAACCAGCATCTTTGGAAAGGTGCGGTTTTGAACCATTAGGAAGTTAAGCGTCATTGCGACGCCACAGAAGATAAATGACCAGCCGTACCAGAGATGAAAGTGTTCCAAGCTGGCGACGAAGATTGGTAAGATTAATTCGCCAACCGAAGCAAAGGCCTTGATCATAATATTTGCGGACGCCTGATTCTTAGGGAAGAGTTCCATCAATGCTGGATAAGTTCCTGAATCCAAGAACGAATTTGCCATGCCGGCCAGGATTCCGAAGAAGTAGGCTTCCACCATGGATCTTGAAAAAATAATTCCAATAAAGAAAGCAACATAGGTGACAATGCCGATTCTAACGAATAATTTTCGGCCATATTTGTCAGAAAGATCACCAGCAACATACAGAACCAGCAGTCTGCCGATTCCAAGTGACGAGATAACTAAAGAAACGCCGGCGTCTCCCACGTGCCACTGGCGGCCAAGGACTGCCATATTTTGCGCGAGAATGACGATTGCCATCCCATGAATGAGATAGTTAAAGTACAAACAAGCCGTCGTTTTGATTCGTTCGGTACGCGACATATAAATCACCCTTGCCTTGATAGAATTTGAATTGAGTAACAAGGCCTAAATTGTTCAGATATTAACAACCACTATTAAAACTGGAAATGCAACCGTTGTCAAGTGATGCTTCTTTCAATTGACCTAAATAAATTCCCCGACGGACGTAAAGTGCGCCTGGCAATACTGCTGAACGAACTTTTTAAATCGTTGAACCGAAGGAGTGGTGAAGTGATCCCGTTTCACCACGAGATACAGTTGGTGGCGGAACTGATTGTCCTCGACGTGGCGCAGAACCAGTTTTTGACTGTTAAGTTGGGCGAGGTTCGGGATGAGCGCAATTCCGAGGCCGTACTCGACAAAGCCGGCAATGGTGTGATCTTCCTCAATTTGGTAGACAATGTTCGGCTTGCCGTCAGCCTGTTGCAAGATTTTATCAACAAGCGGACGCAGGCCACTGTTTTGCGAAAAGATAATCATCGGGTATGCGGTTAAATCATTCATTAACACGTTTTTTTTGAGTGCCAAGGGATGATTAGCCGGGACAGCGAGGACAATCTCCTGTTCGACAATCGGGTGAAATTCAAAGATACTGTCGGCGTCCTGATCGCCGATTTGGTCGACATGCGACGAAAGGACAATGTCGAATTTTTCATCGTCGAGGTCCTTCAACAGATGAGCAGAATTATTTTGGCCGAGGGTAAACGAGATTTTTTCGTTGCCAGCGACCTTTTTAAATTCGGTCATTAGTTCTGGGACCAACCGTTGGCCTAAGGTGTAGGTGAACCCAAGATTGACGTGGCCTTCGTTGGGATTGGTGAGCTGCTTGATCAACTGATTACCGTGGCTTAAATTATTCAAACTTTCATTAATGTATTTTAAATAAATGCGGCCAAGCGGCGTCAATTTGATATTGCGACCATCCGGTTCAAATAACGGGACGTTGAGCTCGGCCTCCAGTTTTTTGATGGCGTAGCTGAGTGAAGGCTGTGAAATGCCTAAGTTTTCGGCCGCCTGGGTCATATGCTGGGTATGGGCGAGTTCGCGGAAAAAGATTAAATGGCGTAAGTTCATAAATGGTTTCCCCTTAAATTCATAGAAAATATCTATTAATTAATCAAAGTATTGTTATTTATCATGATAGATGAACATGATAATATTGCAAGTGAATTGAGTAACAAAACACCTTTTGTAAGCGGTTATAATCATTGAATAATCAGTTGTAAATGCCGAAAGGAGAACATTATTGTGACAAGTAAAACAGTGAATTTGCGTAAGATGACTCTGGGGACCGGGCGGCCAAAGATTGCGGTGCCGATTACTGGAAAAACAGCTTCTGAAATTATTGATCAGGCCAAAACCATTGCGCCAAAGACCCCGGATCTGGTTGAATGGCGAATTGATTTTTATGAAGACGTGACCGATGCCCAACAATTAGTGACCACCGGTAAACAACTGCATGACACCCTTGGCAGTATTCCGATCTTAACGACCTTCAGAACGAAGGGCGAGGGCGGCGAACTTCAGCTGAGCGATGATCAGTACTTTGAAATCTGCAAAACGGTCATTACCGCTGGATTTACGGACGCTTTAGATGTTGAACGGTATCACGATGAAGCCAGTGTCAAAGCACTCGTGAATAAGGCCCATGAGAATCAGGTGGTAGTCATCATGAGTAACCATGATTTTGACAAGACGCCTGATCAAACCGACATTGTCGGCCGCCTGACCAGCATGGTTGAATTGGGCGCCGACGTTGCCAAGATGGCGGTGATGCCACAATCCGCAGATGATGTCTTGACATTGTTAGCCGCCACCAATCAGGCCCATCAAGAATTGGATCAACCACTGATCACCATGTCGATGGGCGATCTCGGCAAGGTCTCCCGAATTTCCGGTGAGGTCTTTGGTTCCTGCTTATCCTTCGGGTCGGTTGGAGCTGGTTCAGCGCCGGGCCAAATTTCGTTAGACGACCTGCGTCACGATCTCAATGATTTGAAATTAAGTTAAGCACTCAGTGAAAGGGAGATGACGACCATGGTTGCCACGGGCGCACCAGAGAAAAAATACATTTCAAAATTTCCGATGATGGGAACCATCGTCTCCCTGACGTTGTTTGAAAAGAACCCGGATGTGGTCAACGACGTCAACGACTATCTGGTTAAAATGGACGCGGTGTTCTCTGCTAATCGCGACGATTCAGAGCTTTCCAAAGTCAATCAGGCTGCCGGGCTTCACCCGGTGACGGTCAGCCGTTCCTGTTACGAATTAGTCGCCGACGCGCTGACTTATACCAACCGGTTTGCCGACAGCTTTAACGTGTTAATCGGGCCGCTGGTGAAGACTTGGAAGATTGGGTTTGGCGGCCGGCAAGTTCCGGATGACAGCCAGATTGACCGGGCACTGAAACTGATTGAACCCGGAAAGGTGACCTTAAACCCCCAGGATCACACGATCTTTTTACGGGATCGGGGGATGCAACTGGACTTAGGGGCGATTGCGAAGGGCTACTTCGCTGATCGGATTATTGAACGTTTGAAAAACGCTGGGATTCGTAATGCCATTATTAACCTTGGCGGCAACGTTCAGGTTCTGGGCGACAACCCATTTTCCAACGATCTCTATTGGAATATCGGGATTCGCGATCCTGAACGTGAGGACGGATCATTGGCAGCAATTGTCCATACCAAAGCACAAACCTTCGTCACCTCAGGCATTCGGGAACGCTACTTTAAAGCAAACGGTCACGTTTACCACCACATTCTGAGCCCCGCTACCGGGTACCCAGTTAATAACGACATCATTCAGGTGACGATCATCACCGCTAATTCTGAATTGGCGGAGGTGTTATCGACGGTTTGCTTCTTCCACGGGGTCGCCGGCGGAAAAGCCATTATTGAAAAGACGCCAGGAGTTGAAGCAATTTTTATCAATCAGCAAAATCAACTAATTCATACATCGGGATTAATCAAGATTAGTAAGGGAGTGTATCTTAATGAGTGAGAAAGACAAGCAAATTAAGGGCCAGGCCATGGGCCATAATGGCATTATCAGTTACGAAGTGGATGTTAACAATGACAAAATTGACGATCTTAAAATTCTAAAGCATTCCGAAACGTCCGGAATCTTTAATCAGGTCATTGATAAACTTAAGAAAAATATTTTATCGCAACAGTCATTTGACGTTGACGCCGTAAGTGGGGCAACGGTCATGACCCAGGCAATTCTGGATTCAGCTAAAAAGGCCGTTGAACAGGAAGACGTCCACATCAAGCCGGTCGTTTCCGAAAAGAAGGCCCATCAAAACACCAATTTGAAGACCGATGTGGTTGTGATTGGCGGGGGTGAAGCCGGATTGGTTGCCGCTTGTCGCGCCTTGACATTGGGCCAAAAGGTGATCTTAGTTGAAAAGAACGGCTATCTCGGCGGCGCAACGATTCTGAACGGATCGAACGTGACCGGGACCGGTTCGAAGGTTTCTGAAAAAATCTTCGGTCGCGATAGTGAGGACTCACCACAGTTGTTGGCCGAAGACGTTGCTAAGGAATGTAAGTATACCAACTATCCGGATTTAACCAATTTGATGACCCAGCACATCGGGCCTGCAATTGACTTTATCAGTCACTTTGCCGGCTTGGACTATCAGAAAGCCCAAACCCAAACGCCGGAACACTCGGTTGATCGCCAGATCGAATTACCAACTGCCAGCAGCTATGAATTCATTAAGAAGGTTTCCGAAGCTTTTGAAAAGAAGGGTGGCAAAATCCTTCTGGGCACCCGGGTTGAAAACCTGATCTATACCGGGAAAGGGGCCGTTAACGGGCTGGTTGCCGAAGCTGAGGGCGAGACCGTTAAGATTAAGGCGAAGTCAGTTGTCCTGGCTGCCGGCGGATACGGTGCCAACCAGAAGATGCGCAGCCCTGAAAGTAAGGGAATCGATTATTACGGCCCGATGACGTCAACTGGGGATGCTTACAACTTCAACGAACAGTTGGATTTAAAGACCCACGACCTTGACTGGTACAAGATTTATCCCCACGGCGTTGAAGTGGAACCTGGGATTGCCAAATTGACCACCTATGCGTCTAAGAAGGCGACCGATATGGGCTCAATCTACGTGAACTCCAAGGGTAAGCGGATCGTTAACGAATCCGACGTTTACGCGAAATTCCGGGATGCTATTTTGGCGCAGCCCGATAAGATTTCGTACCTGTTGATGGACGAACGGACTTGGAAGCAGGTTTACCAGTTACTAGTGCTTCATGACTTCACCGAAAAGGAAATTGCCCAGTTCTTCGCTGACAAGGATCACCGGCCGGTATTTGTGAAGGGATCACTGGAAGACGTTGCCAAGAGTGCCAATATCGATGTGAAGAATTTGGAAGCAACCGTTCAGAATTATCAACGATACGCTAAGGACGGCGTTGATCCCGAATTTGGCCGTGACAAAGAATTTCTTCATGAATATGAAGGTAATACCTATTACCTGATTGAACAGTGTGCCCGATTTGCGACGACTTTAGGCGGCTATTCAGTGGATCCGAAGAACCTTGAATTAGTAAACAAATCCAATGAAAACGTGCCGAACTACTTTGGTGCCGGTGAGGTTGTTGGTGGCGCCAACGGTCATGATTCAATGCCAAGTATGATGAACACTTGGGGTATTTCATCGGGTTACGTTGCTGGTGCTTCTGCAAGCCAGAATGCTAATCGTCGCAAGGCAACCGATCCTGAGGACGAGAAGCACATTGTTTCGCTAGTTGGAACCAACGCGTCGAAGTCCTATAATCGGAAACTACTGCGTTCGATGAAGAATTTGTTTGAACCGGAAGTTGATTTTGAGATTTGTGAGATCAAGGATCTGCCGCTGTTCAATGAGGATCTGTTGAACGACGAGCCGTTACTGGTTAAAGAAATCGCCCATAAAATTGAGGATGCTGACGGCGTGGTGATTGCCGTTCCGGAATACGATCACGCGGTCCCCGCAGCGCTTAAGAGCGCGTTAGAGTGGCTGTCGTGTGCCGAGCATCCGTTTAAGGACAAACCAGTCATGATCGTTGGCACTTCTCTTGGGATCCAGGGCACCGTGCGCGCTCAGATGAATTTGCGCCAAATTATGGACGCCCCAGGGATGGATGCCAGCGTGATGCCGGGGAATGAATTTATGCTGCCCCAGGCACCCCGCCAATTTGATGAAAATGATCAGTTGATTGACGAAGGCAGCGTCAGCTTCTTGAAGCAATGTTTTGATCACTTCTTGAAGTACATTGAGTCGATGACCCCTGACGAAGTGGCCGAGGATCCTCTGGCGGTTGCGAATAATTAATTTGTTAACGATGGGAAGTTGTCATGGAAAATGGCAGCTTCTTTTTGATGGGCTGCAAAATGTGTGTATAAAATCACATTAACCCATAACTAGTTGCCGGGAACCCGTTTGTTAATGTATAAAGAAAGATAACCGCTTGTTCGGGATCTTGGGTGTGCATGCAAATTAAGTAAGCGATTTCATGTCGATGATGAGTGATTTTTTCTCGGAAAGGTTTTGATTCATTGAATAAGTCATTATAATGGATTTTAAGTAAATCATAGAAGAATTCTATCAATAAACCCACGGATACTTATGTTTATAAAACGGTTTCATGGCTATAATTGTTTATGAAATGTTGAACAAACAAGATTTGAAAGGAAGTTTTTGATTATGGTTGATCGTATCGATGGACACACAATTTTGATTGGTTTAATGGCAACGCCTATTCGTCACTCAATGTCACCAACAATGCACAATACATCATTTGTTAAATTGGGTTTGAACTACGCATACTTAGCATTTGAAGTCGGAAATAAAGAATTGCCAGATGCTATTCAAGGCATTCGTGCGTTAGGAATGCGTGGATCAAATATTTCAATGCCAAACAAACAAAAGGTTCTGCCATTATTGGATAAGCTAGATCCAGTTGCCAAAATGGTTGGTGCGGTCAACACAATCGTTAATGATGATGGTGTGTTAACTGGATACACAACTGATGGGACCGGTTTTATGAAATCATTGGCAGATGAAAATTTGGATATCCGCGGAGAAAAGATGACGATTGCCGGCGCTGGTGGAGCAGGTACTGCAATTGAAATCCAAGCCGCTTACGATGGTGTTAAGGAAATGTCAATTTTCAACATCAAAGATGCAACTTGGGCTAACGCCGAACGCAACGTTAAGATCATCAACGAACAAACTGATTGCAAGGCCCAACTATTTGATCTTGCAGACCAGGACGCTTTCAAATGTGAAATTGCCGATTCAGCAATCTACTGTGATTCAACCGGGGTTGGCATGAAGCCGCTTGAAGATAAAACTTTGGTCAGTGATCCATCATTCTTCCACAAGGACATGATTGTTTACGATACGGTTTACGCCCCACGGACAACTAAGCTGATGACGGTTGCTGAAGAAGCTGGCGTTGATCATGTGTTCAATGGTCTCGGGATGATGCTTGAGCAAGGTGCTGAAGCATTTAAACTTTGGACTGGTGAGGACATGCCAGTGGATGACATCCGTAACATTTTGTTTGCAGACGCTAAATAATTAATAGTAATTATCATGTTTAAAGGGGTAGGAAAAGTATGAAAAACAAATATATGCCTACGGCCATTAGTTTATATATCAACTATTTCATTCATGGTATGGGTGTCATTATCTTGGCTCAAAATATGGCAGCATTAGCAACAAAATGGCATACAACTGCTGGTGGAGTTGCAGTTGTTATCTCCTCGCTTGGTATTGGCCGTTTGGTGGTTCTATTAGTCTCTGGAATGTTGTCCGATAAGTTTGGAAGAAAACCATTCGTGGTTCTAGGGATTCTGATGTATTTGCTTTTCTTTGGAGGAATTTTATTTAGTTCATCAATTTGGATTGCATATATCTTTGGAATATTGGCAGGAATAGCCAACTCGTTCTTAGATTCAGGAACTTATCCGGCATTGATGGAAATGTTCCCCGAAGAAAAAGGAACAGCTAATGTTATTATCAAGGCATTTATCTCCGGTGGACAATTCCTTCTTCCACTGATGGTAAGTTTTCTTGTTGCAAGTCAAGCGTGGTTCGGATGGTCATTTATCTTGTGTATCGCAATTCTTGGGTTGAACCTTGTGTTTGTTCTTATTGCTGGAAAGTTTCCAGTACCTGGTGCAGACGTGAAGGCTGCAGCTGAAGAAGATAAAAAGGAAGAGGATACAGATCAAAAATCTGCCGGAAATATTTGGATTGACGGTGTTCTCTTCATTCTTTATGGATATATTTCTCAAGCTACCTTCTATCTGGTAAGCCAGTGGTTAAGCCAATATGGGCAGGAAGTTGCAAAGATGGGATCGACAAGTGCCCACGCATTGATCAGTTATTACAGCATCGGTTCTATCGTTTGTGTATTTGTAACAGCTGCATTGGCGAAAAAAGCAGTCAAAGAAATCCAGTTCTTGGGAGTATATACGTTAATCTCATTTGTTTCATTATTGCTGATGTACCTGGTTCCTACCTCGCTTATGTGCTCAATTATGTCGTTTGTAGTTGGTTTCTCAGCCGCAGGTGGTGTCATGCAACTTGGGTTGACGGTCATGTCAACATTCTTTGCAAAGGGTAAGGGAACGGTGACCGGAGCGTTTTACACCGCTGGATCGATTGCTTCATTTACAATTCCATTAATTACTGGAATGATGGCTTCAAACTTAGCAAATATCATTTTGTTCGATGTCTTCATCGCCCTCATCGGATTCGTACTAGCAGTTCTTATTACGATTCGATACAATCATTTGTTTGGAAAGGCTAAGAAAGAAACAGTGCTTAGTACAGAAAAATAAACGACTTTGTTCACTAGGAGTGCCAATTGACAACGAAAAGAATGCCGAAACATCTCATTAAGTACTATGAAATGTTTCAGCATTCTTTTTTTAATTAGGGTCTGTCTTAAAACAAGCTTT
>NZ_AZFZ01000004.1 GCF_001435895.1 Lentilactobacillus parafarraginis DSM 18390 = JCM 14109
TAAAGTGTCCAACTTGCAGGGTTCACTTCAAATTATTAATTGGATCGTTGGGCTATTTGTTGATATCTTTCGGTCAATCCCGTTTATTATTTTGATTGTTTTGATACTACCGATCACCATGAAGCTTGCCGGAACGATTATTGGTCCGGGAGCTGCATTACCGTCGCTAATTATTTCGGCATCGCCGTTTTATGCCCGGATGGTTGAGTCGTACTTTAGAGAAGTCGATGCTGGTGTGATCGAAGCCGCTGAGTCAATGGGGGCTTCGACCTGGGAAGTCATCATGAAGGTCCTGCTTCCGGAAAGTAAACCGGCTCTGATCGCTGGGGCAACCGTCACGACCATTTCGCTGATTGGCTATACCGCTATGGCCGGGGCAATTGGTGCCGGTGGTTTGGGTAATTTAGCTTATCAGGATGGCTTTCAGGCAAGTAACAACACCGTCACCTTAGTGGCAAC
Organism: Lentilactobacillus parafarraginis DSM 18390 = JCM 14109; assembly: GCF_001435895.1. GTDB lineage: Bacteria > Bacillota > Bacilli > Lactobacillales > Lactobacillaceae > Lentilactobacillus > Lentilactobacillus parafarraginis. Next base: position 460 of record NZ_AZFZ01000004.1, read on the forward strand.
GGTTATCATCTGTTTGTTTGTGTTTATTGTTCAATTTATTGGGGATTGGTTCGTTAGAATAACTGATAAACGAACACGATAATTTATTTGGAGGGTTTCGCATGAAGAAGAAATTACTCAGCATCGTTGCGGTCTTATTCACAGCATTTTTATTAGTCGGCTGCTCGTCATCATCTAACAGTTCGAAGAAGATGACCACGATTAAAATTGGGGCATCGGCAGTCCCCCATGCTCAAATTTTACGGCACGTCGCCCCGGAGCTCAAAAAGCAGGGCGTTAACTTAAAGATCACGGTTTTCCAAGATTATGTCATGCCTAATAAGGCGTTGGCTAACGGTGAATTGGATGCCAACTACTTCCAGCACATTCCGTTTTTGGAACAGTGGAATCGGCAAAATCACGGCACACTTGTAAATGCTGGTGGCGTGCACATTGAACCAATTGCTGTCTTTTCGAAGAAGGTTAAAAAACTTCAGGATCTTAAAAAAGGGGCAACCATCATTGTCAGCAGCAACACCCCAGATTATGGGAGAATTTTGACACTGTTTAGAGACGCTGGCCTCATTACTATTAAGAAGGGGGTTAAGATTACCCAAGCTAACTTCAGTGATATCGCGTCAAACCCACGGCATCTAAAGTTCAAGCACAGTTACGAACCGAAATTGCTGCCAACCATCTATAAAAATGGTGAAGGCGATGCCGTTGTGATTAACGCCAACTACGCTGTTGGGGCTGGCCTTGATCCGCGGACCCAAGCGATTGCGGTTGAAAAGCGGGATACCCCATATGTGAACATCATTGCCACTCGTAAGCAGGATAAGAACAAGCCGGCAATTAAGAAACTTGTGAAAGTTTTGCAGTCGACAAAGACTCAGAAGTGGATTTATCATCACTATAAAGGGGCCGTTCTTCCCGAAAAGAATGTTAAGTAAATCCTATTAAATTAAGAACTTCCGCTTTATACTAAGGGTAACGGTTAACGTGACGCTTGGTATAAGGGGGAAGTTTTTTGGAAGAAAAAAATGTATTTCATGTTAATGGCTACATCGGATTAGTGATCGCCCTGGCACTTTTGATTTGCGGGGGGTATCTTCTCTGGATCGGCAGTCAGACAAGCGCAATGAGTTGGATTATTTTTGGGGCAATTATTATTATCCTCGACCTGCTATTTGCCAGTTCATTGACCATTATTCAGCCGAACGAGGCCAAAGTCATGACCTTCTTCGGAAACTATATTGGCACCATTCGGACGCCGGGTCTATTTATGACGGTGCCCCTTACTAGCAAGCAAACGATTTCGTTGCGGGTGCGGAACTTTAATAGTCAGATTATCAAGGTAAATGACTCAAAGGGAAACCCGGTGGAAATTGCCGCGGTCATCGTGTACAAAGTCATTGATTCGGCCAAGGCTATTTTCAACGTTGAGGACTACGAACAATTTGTTGAGATCCAAAGTGAGTCGGCAATTCGCCACATTGCCAGTCAGTATCCCTATGACAGCTTTGATGAGAAGACTGACACGTTGACGCTTCGAGGGAATTCAACCGAGGTTTCTGAAGCGTTAAAGGCTGAATTGCAGGAGCGGTTAAAAGTTGCTGGGCTGACGATCATGGAAACTCGCCTAACCCATTTGGCTTATGCTACTGAGATTGCCAGCGCAATGCTTCAACGTCAGCAAGCGACGGCGATTCTGTCAGCCAGAAAAATTATTGTTCAGGGAGCCGTTGAGATATCTAAAGAAGCTGTTCAGCAGCTTCAAAAGGATATTAGCATTGAAATTCCCGATGAAAAGAAGATTCAAATGATTAATAACGTACTCGTTTCAATTATTACCGAGCGGGGGACGCAAAACGTGATTAATACGGATACGCTGAACTAGCCTGATGAAGGGCTCAGCGATGGGTCATCCAACTTAATCCAGATGTCAATAAACCAAACGCCAATTCCAAGTAAGGGATTGGCGTCTTTTTGTGCGCGCCTTTGGCCTAAATTTGGCTTGCAATTTATGCCAGTTTTTGATTGACAATTTGGTTGGTTGCATATATAGTTAGTCACATAAGTAATGAACCAATACAGGAGGACACTATGACTGAAGAAATCGTTAAAACACAAAATTTGAGAAAAATCTATGACCAACATTCCGAGAAGCCGTACGAAGCCTTGAAGGGTATCAGCTTTACCGTTGACAAGGGCGATTTCGTTGGGATCATGGGTGCTTCCGGATCCGGGAAGACCACGTTGTTGAATATTCTGGCAACGCTTGATAAGCCAACCAGTGGCACCGTTGAAATTGATGGCAATGATGTGACTGACCTAACGCCCAACCAGATGTCGGATTTTCGCTCTAAAAAACTTGGTTTTATTTTCCAAGACTTTAATTTACTAGAAACCTTGACCGCTTCTGAAAATATCGCCCTGCCATTGTCTCTTCAAAATACGCAATCGAGTACCATTGAGCCCCGAGTTCAACAGGCGGCGGCGACCCTCGGAATCGCGGATTTATTAAGTAAGTACCCAACGCAATTATCAGGGGGCCAAAAGCAGCGGGTTGCCGCTGCTCGGGCATTAGTTTCCAATCCTTCGATTATTTTTGGTGATGAACCAACCGGGGCGCTTGATTCAACGAACGCCCGGGAGCTCTTAGAGACGCTTACCCATATCAATGAGCAAGGTGTTTCGGTGCTGCTGGTAACCCATGACCCGTTCTCAGCCAGCTTCTGTAAACGAATTATGTTTATTAAGGATGGCAAAATCGGTGATGAAATTCAAGCTGGTAATCGAAGCCGAAACGAGTTCTATCAGGAAATCCTTGAAAAATTAGGAACCTTTGAACAGTAATCACAGCGTTAAAAGGAGAGAGATTATGTTATTCAAGATTTCATTGTCGGGGGTCAAAGCCCGTTGGAAAGATTACCTGGTTTTATTTTCTGGGATGATCATGGCCTCAGCCATTTTTTACATGTTTGAAGCCATCGCCCTCAATAACAAGTTTGTGTTATCGACGACGGTTGGCCAAAATGCCAAGGCGGTGTTTGTCTTTGGCTCAATTTTATTAGTCATGATTACCCTTGTGTACGTGTTCTACGCCAATAATTTTTTGATGAGCATGCGAAAACATGATTATGGCTTGTTCATGATGCTGGGTGCTAAATCAAAGAAGATTAGTTCTCTAATAACGTTGGAAACACTGGTTGTCGGGCTCATTTCAACGGTTGTCGGGACGATTGTGGGGGTCGGCCTGACACAGCTTGTGAGTGGGGTCCTGGTCAATTCCTTGGCAATTCCGCTGAAGTACTTCACGCCATTTTATCTGCCGGCCGTGTGGACAACGCTGTTGCTATTCATGGTATTATTCGTGATCGCGGGCTTTATGAACGCACGCACGTTCATCAAGACGCCTGCGCTTCAGCTTCTCCGTTCTGAAAGTCTGAGCGATTGGAAGCAACCGAAGACCAGCCGATTAGTTATTCAAGCAATTCTGGGAATCGTGTTATTAGCTGTTGGCTACTACGCCATGTATGATATTCGGCATTTATTAGTTACGGCGATCCCAATTGGACTTATTACCATTGTATTTGGAACCTATTTTGTTTTCAATTCGTTCTTTGTCATGCTGCTCCAGTGGCTGCAAAGATCGTCATTCAACCAGAAGGGAATCAATAGCTTTACGATTGCTCAGCTGAAGTTTCGAATTTCAGATTACACAAAAATTTTATCGGTTGTGTCCTTGCTGTTCGCACTGGCTCTAGGCGCAATTACGGTTGGTGTTGGTTTTCAAAACGATATCCCTGAACTGGCCAACGGGTCAAACGCTTACGCCATTGTGAACACGAATCCGTCATCTAAAATGACTAAATTGATTGATCAAGTTGACGGCAAAACCGTTTCAAATTATCAACAAAAGATTGCTGGCAAAACGGTTTATTATCGAATTGATCAGTTTAAAGAAAAGCCCATTTTTTACTCATCCTTTGTCATGAAGGGAAAGGATGCCGGAACTGCTAAGGTTGAAAAGAGTTCAACCACCCAGCTGGCCAACCCTAATTCCGAAGCTAACCGGCAGTTTAAGATGCTTCAGAACCCGACGATTCAAGGACTTAGAGTTCGATTTGTGAGTGATGCCACATTTAATCAGCTTGGCCAGTCAACCAATCAATTACAATTAGTTCGGGTACACGATTTGAACGGTCAGTACCACGCCCTTAAAGCTGTTCATGCCCAACAGAAGGCTGAAATGGGCGCCCAAGCAGAAGCCCTTGGCGAATCTTTCATCACATATACGACAATGAAGAGCATGTTTGCCAGCATGGAATTCATGGGTATCTTTTTAGGAATTGCCTTTCTGGCCATGCTTGCCAGCTGCTTGATGTTTAAGATCCTTAGTGGTGCTGACAGCGACAAGATTCGTTTTGAAATGCTTAATAAAATTGGCACAAGAAAACAGACTCTGCGAAAATCCATCCGCCTTCAAATCTTGGGATTATTCGGATTACCAGCCATCTTAGGCCTGATTGACGTTGCTTTTGGCCTGCAAATGTTCATCCGTTCGGGGTTGCTGTACCATGCCTATGGCACATTTGCCTATTCCGCAATTGGATTTGTCGTGTTATATTTGATTTACTTTGGGATTACGGTTTTGATTTATCAAAAAATTGTTATTCCCGAAACAAGTACCGAGAAATAATGACGAGAATGGTGGCGTGGTGATTTATGCAATTTCAATTTAACAGTTCTGAGCCAATTTACCGCCAAATCGCCGAGCAAATTGAAGATGCAATTGCTTCAAACGGGTTCGAAGAGGGCACCCAGATTCCGTCAACCAACGAAATTTCCAAAGAATTTCACATTAATCCGGCAACCGTCCTAAAGGGCATGAATATCGTTTCTGCCAAGAATTTGATTGAAAAGCGGCGGGGATTAGGAATGTTTGTGGCGCCGGGAGCGCGTGAACGGATTCTGAATGAAAAACGGGATCACTTTTTTGAACAATTTGTTGTTGGCTTGGTTAAAGAAGCCCGCAATTTAAATATTTCTGAAGCAGAATTACTGGAATTGATAAAGCGAGGTTACGAGCGATGAGTATGTTGGAGGTCAGTCATGTATCAAAATCATTTGGGTCAAAAAATGTCCTTCAAGATGTCACGATCACGTTTGACGAAGGTAAAATCTACGGTCTCCTGGGTCGTAACGGGGCGGGGAAAAGTACCTTACTGAACATTATGACGAACCGCACGTTTGCCGATAGTGGCGAAGTCAAGATTGACTCTGAAAACATCAATGATAATGATGCCAAATTAGGGCTCATGTTTTTAATGAGTGAAGTCAATCTGTATTCAAACGGCAGCACCCTTGACCAAATTATTGCGGATACCGAGATGATGTATGGTAGTTTTGACCATCAATTGGCAAAGCGGTTGGCAACCAAGTTTGAACTTGATATGGCAACTAAGTTCGGTAAATTATCGACCGGTTATAACTCAATTTTTAAACTCATATTGGCCCTCTGCGTGCCGGTGAAGTTTGTTTTACTGGATGAACCGGTTCTTGGGCTGGACGCTAATCATCGAGAAATGTTTTACTCCGAACTCATCGATTCGTTTACAAACAATCCGCGGACATTTATCATTTCAACGCATCTCATTGAAGAAGTTGCCAACCTCATTAGCGACGTGATTGTCTTGGACGAAGGTCGAATTATGCTGGACCAACCCGTCGAAGAAGTGCTGGCCAAAACCCATTCGGTGGTCGGCCCCCAACGGGATGTTGACGCTTATACAAAGGGGCTGAATGTCATTGGCCACGATGATATGGGCAACATTCGGGTAAATTACGTTTACGGAGAATTAGATGATCGGCGACTGCCAGATACGGTCCAACTGTCGAATTTTGATTTGCAAAAGCTCTTCATTTTTCTGACGAATCAGTTTGAAGGGAGTCGGCATTATGAAAACTAAGCAGGTCACGAAGTATCTTTTCAGAAGACAGATTATTATTCTCGGCGAAATGTATTTAGTCACCTTTGTGACCATTTACCTATTACCATTTCTCTTATCGCTAATAACCGGAACGTTGGGCAGCTACTCGTTTACCAATATTCTTAAGAATTCGCCAATTAGTGGGTTCTTTGGGTTCTTTATGTTTGTGCTGGCAGCGTTATCGTACGAAAACTTTAAATTTCTCATCCAAAACGGCATTTCGCGCACGACATTTTTTGAAGCTCAAATTTCAGTTTATGGCATATTTGTCTTGATCGGCAATTCAGTTAACCTGCTGTATAACTACGCGATCTATGTGCCAATGACCCACCGAATGAGTTTTAACTTATTTATGAGTGGTTATCGGTACTTCTTCTCAAACGGCGGGGTAACCGTTTTGATGAACTTTATTTTCAGTGCGCTGATATTGGCGATGTTTACTTTAATGGGCATGACAATTGGCAGCTTTCTGTCCTTATTTTCAAAAACAATGCAGCGCGTTCTTTTGGTGGCGGTCCCCATTGTGGGCGGCGTTACCCTGATGTATGTGGTGGGCGCGATTAGTAACGCTGCCTTTCGCTACACCTGGATAGAGAATTTTACCAAGTTCATTTTAGGATACACCAGTCAATCAGGGGTCTATAATCCATTCCCAGTGATGGTGACCATGTTTATTTTGAGCGCCGTGATGCTATTCATTGTAAAATATCTGTTTTCCAAAAAGCAACTTAAACGCGAGTAGGTTCGTCAACAAAAGCCCGAAGCTGGTTTGTCCCGGTTTCGGACTTTTCATGTCAATTTGGATGATATTATGATGGCAAATATCAATTTGGTTGCTAAAAATATTTATTATCTGACGCTTTGATGTTATACTTAAGTTTCTGAAATATATACGAATAGGATGGGAAATCATGGAAAATCATAAAAAAGTTCATGTTGGCCTAATATTTGGTGGGAATTCTTCGGAACACGACGTGTCGAAGCGTTCTGCTCACAATATTTTTGATGCAATGGATAAGGATAAGTATGACGTTAGCTTATTTTTAGTGACAAAAGACGGCTATTTCTTAGGCACAAAAGCATCAACTCGGGTTTTTGACGGCGAACCCGAAGATGATGTTGCGCGCCAGGAAATTGCCAAGCTTGATAAGGCTAATCCACTCGCACCCGTTCTCAATTTAGGGGAGGATGCGAATATTGACGTCTTTTTCCCAATCATTCACGGGAATTTAGGCGAAGACGGCACGATTCAAGGGCTTCTGCGACTGCTCGGTAAACCATACGTTGGCAGCGGGGTACTCGGATCCGCAATGTCGTTTGACAAGGACATTACCAAGAAGATTTTGAAGCTGGCTGGGGTTGCCACAACCCGCTATGAACTTCTGACGCCGTTAACGGTTGAACGGTATAGCTATCAATCACTAAGCGAAGAACTTGGCAGCACATTATTCGTGAAGCCTGCAAATCAGGGCTCCTCGGTCGGTATTCACAAGGTTGAAAATGCCGAGGAATACAGCGAAGCCATTCGGGACGCGTTCCGGTATGACAGTAAGGTGTTGGTAGAAGAAGCGATTGAGGGGCCGGAAGAATTGGAAATTTCGGTTTTGGGCAATAACCATCCAATTGCCTCTAAGGTTGGGGCAATCAAAGTCCCGGCAACGGATGCTTTTTACACTTACGACAATAAATTTGTAGACGCCAGCCAAGTTAAATTTGATGTTCCCGTTGACATTTCTGAGGATCTCGCTCAGAAATTAACTAAGATGGCCCTGGATTCGTATCGCGCCCTTGGGTTAAAGGGAATGGCGAGAATTGACTTCTTGGTGTCACAAGCGGAAACGCCTTATGTGAGTGAGGTCAATACGCTGCCTGGGTTTACCAATATTAGTTTATACCCGCAGCTTTTCGCAGCGTCCGGTATTTCATACAGCGATCTGATTGACCGCTTGATTTTGCTGGCCAACGAAGAGCATGAGCGCCAGTCAAAGATTTTGTATGACTTCAAACCGTTGCCACCAAAGGACCAAAATGTTAACAATTAAGTACCGTTAAATAATGACCGCAGCCAACTTTTTGCTAAGTTTGCTTCGGTTTTTTTGTGAGGTGAGTTCAGTGCATCGACGCGTCTATCAAAATTTTGAATTTCAATTACTATGTTTTACTGCGAGTTTAGCAATTTTAAAGTGGTGGATGATGGCGTCGCTAAGACCCGTGGCGGTGGCAATTTCATCATTACTTGTGTGGGGATTAATGGGATTGATGATTCAAACCACACTTTCTAAAGGACCCGGAAGAGGGCTTAGGGGTAAACCCCGAGCTCGGATCGTCTTCTTCGTGAATATGGCGGGGTTAGGAATTGCCCTGTTGCCATTTGGCTTCTTTGGCCTCAGCAGCTACATCAAAACAGCCATTCCATTAACCGGGAACCAGTTTACGTGGTTGACAATCAATCGATTTTGGTTGATCGGCTGGGGCGGACTCGTTTTTCTGATCTATGTGGTTGGGGCACTGGTCTTTCGGCGGGTGAACGGCCACCTATTCGCCTTGACGACGGATCATCCGTTAACCGCCTTTAAAGCCGTTCTTCATGAATTTACCATTCGTGACCTCGGGTTCTCAATTGTTCAGGTTGTTTTGGCTGCGGTCTGTATCATCGGGATCGTCGCAATTGGGGCACTGGTATCTTACGTATGGCCAAGTCAATTAACTTTGGCGATTGTTGCTGGGGTAATCAATACCCTGGTACCGTTGCTGGAGATTCTGGTGGTTATTCGGCTGTTTGGAGATTTTCCAAATGGCTTGCGAATAACAAAGGCTCAGTTTGGGCCATTGCTTGGTTTGCTTGTATTGGTCATGGCAGTTGGTGCTTTGACGCCCCAATATCGGCCGGCGTCCAGACCACAAATCATTATTGTTCACAGAGGGGTTATTAATGGAGACGATCAGCCGAATACGATTGCCGCTCTGAAAAAGAATGCGAACCGCCACTTTGCCTACGTTGAAATGGACATTCAGGAAACGGCTGATCACCAGTTCATCTGTGCGCATGACGATACCGTCTCGATTCCCGGCAGGGGCAGGGTTGAAATTGACCGATTGTCACTGAAAACGATTCGGCGGTACCATCACGTTGAGCTTTTTAAAGAATATTTGTATATAGCAAATAGAATCAAGCAGCCAATTATCGTTGAACTCAAAATTACGAATCACTCAGATCCACTAATGGGTTCCCGGTTTGCTTCACAGTTTGGTAGGGATATGGTCAAACAGCCAAACATGGTGCATTCCGTGGGCTATAAAGAGCTTCGGCAAATTAAGGACCGGGTACCGGCAATCAAAGTTGGTCTGGTAACGATGCTGAATTTTGCCGATATTGCCCGATACAAGGTTGACTTTTACACCTTACAACACATTACGCTCACGCCGTTTCTGTTACGGTCAATTCCGCAATCCCGACCCGTGTACGCATGGACGGACAATCGGGTTGTAACGATGAAACGGTTGCAGTTAATGGGCATTGATGGCCAAGTAACCGATCAGGCAACGAAACTTCACCTGTTAAGGCGAGCTGGTCCTCATGACTATTTTCTTTTGGTTTTCAATTTTTTGATCACTTATTTATAACTTTACGTATATCTCCTTTGGAGGTGTCAAAATGACAATAAGATGTGGGTGGGCGACTAAAAGCCCCGAATTAATGACTTATCATGATACGCGGTGGGGAAAACCCACCCGAGAGGTTCAAGAGCTATTTACCGCGATGTGTCTCGAAATTATGCAGGCTGGCTTAACGTTTCAGACCGTTTTGAAGTTTGAAGATGGCATGAACCAAGTGTTTCATCATTTTTCGATCAAGTATCTGGCGGAATTAGACGACCAGTCACTTGACAAGTTTTGTCAGGACAAGCGCGTGATTAGAAACCGGGCCAAAATTGCGGCGATCATCACCAATGCGAAGGTAGTTGCCAATCAACCGGCCCGATTCGTTGATCAAACCTGGGCGCCGGTCCACTACGTTACTTTGGATCACATGTTGACCCAACCAGCCCAGCCGGAAAATTACCAAACGTTCATCAGTCCATTTGTAAAATCGTTTAAGTCCATGGGCTTGAAACGAATGGGCCCAATTACCACATACAGCTACCTTCAGGCCGTCGGGGTCATTAACGACCATCTGCTAGATTGTGAATTTAGATAATTATTGATCAAAAATTGAATGGTGTGGCCAGGGCGTGACGCACATTAACAACAAAATGATCCATCACATTGTCAATTCCATGCGTGAAATGAGAGTAGAAGGGAATTATTTAAATGGCTACTAAGATAACGGGATCAGCGATTCGAGCTGCCCGCAAACAAAAGGGGTTATCTCAAATTCAGTTGGCAGACGGAATTTGTACCCAGGCAACCATTAGCATGATTGAAAATCGCGATAATTGTCCAAGCTTTGAGATTCTCAACCAAATTTGTCAGCGCTTGGAAATTAAGCTGACTGACGTCTCCCATAACCCACGATATGGGGATAAACTATTTTCATACATCGAAGAAGACATGCGCCGGCATCTCTATATTCAGGCGCAGCAACGAATTGGTAAGGTTAATTTTGATAAACTGGATAACCGATTTGCTGAGGGGAAGTATTACTGTTATAAAGGGTTTGTCAAATTATACATTGATGACGATCTTGATGAGGCGATCTATCATTTTAATTGGATGCTAACCCAATATAAATGTGAGAGTCTCCGCTTTTATCACGCTTGGTCAAATTTGGGACTCGGATTAGCCTATCAGAAGTTCGAAAAACCTAAACGGGCCTTGAGGTACATTGAACAGAGCATTCAAATTTTAGATCAGATCAAACATGATAATCATGATATTTGCGCCGTTACGGACTTGTATATTGATATCATTGCCACGTTTTTGGAACTTAACCATTTTGATCGGGCCCGACAGCTTTGTACGGCAATTCTGAACCGGTTGACGGCTGACGACTGCCTGTATAAGGTTGACGTTTTAGAAGAACTCGAATCCCGCTGCCTGTACGCTCAGGGCAAAATTGTTGAAGCAACTATGAAACAGTTCACGGCAATGTTTGTTGCTGAACTGCGAGGAAATCAAACCCTCTGCAACAAAATTAAGGATAAGAGTCAGGCCCACATCATTCAATTGGTTAAACAAGAGCTGAACAAAATTGATGGCCGGCAAACCCTCAGTATTTAGCCCTCAGGATTGGTGATCCTTGGTTTTAAAAGTTAATCGGCGACACAAAAAAGAAGTTTCTGACAACAAAATTGTCGAAAACTTCTTTTTGTTATGGAATAGTGATCAAATTTTATAACTAGCCGACCCGTTTGCTTGGATTCTTGGCTGGTTTGTTATCCAAATCAGTTCTGACAACCAAGACATCACAGATCGCAGTTCGGGTAACATATTCAGTTACTGACCCAATTAGAAGGCGCTCGACGGCGTTTAAACCAGTTGCCCCAATCATAATCAAATCAACGTTCAGATTTCTGGGAACATCTCGAGCGATGACCGTTTTTGGAGCCCCGTATTCAATCGAATAGTCAACGTCGGATAATCCTGCTTTTTTAGCTTCCTCAATGTATTTATCCAGGGTCTCTTTTGCAGTATCGGTAACCTGTTCGACCATCGATGTGTCAAAACTGGAAATGTTCTGGAAAGCCCGTGTATCGACAACGTGAAGCAAGTGAAGAGATGCGTGATTTCGAATTGCAACTGCCACGCCCTTTTTAAAGGCTAGTTCAGCTTCGTAAGAGCCATCAACAGGAACCAGAATCTGATTATATTGTTGTATCATTGTGCCCACCTCTTATTCATCTTTATAACTCAATTGTACGTTATTTCACGATAAAAACAAAATATTAAATATTAAGAATCGTGACGATGCGTGATAATGTTTAAAATTACGAATTCTAAAATTAGGCCGCCAAACGTCGCGCCGACTAGAAATACCAGAACGAGAATCATATTTCCAAGAATCATTGCCAGGACCCCAATCAGTCCCAGAATGATGAACATAATGCCGCCACTTTTCGCCGCACCTGATAGGCGGGCATTTTTGGCGACCTCAATTTCAAACATGGTTTTATGCAGGTGGGATAGAAGGTAGTATGCAATGAAGAAAGCAATGATGACCGCAATTGCCACCAGTAAATTAATTAACAAGGTTTTCACTCCAATTTTTAGTGTCCGGCAGAATGTCTTAGACGTAAATATTGTTCTTTAAGGGCCGTTTCGATTTTGCCGTTGTCCTTAGGATGGTAATATTGCACATTTTTGATTTTATCTGGCAGGTATTGTTGCTTCACCCAGTCATTTTTAAAGTCGTGGGGGTACTGATAGTCCACACCGTGTCCCAGCTTGCTGGCACCTTTGTAATGGGCATCCTTGAGGTATTGAGGAATGTCACCGTAGTTTCCCGCCTTAACGTCACTAAGCGCCGCATCAATCGCGGTCATTGCCGAGTTCGACTTTGGGCTCAGACACAGTTCAATAATGGCGTTGGCCAAGGGAATGCGCCCCTCCGGTAATCCTAATTGTTTGGCCGCGTTCACAGCCATCACGGTGCGCTCACAGGCAGCTGGATTGGCCAGGCCAACGTCTTCATAGGCAATGACCAACAGACGGCGAATCAGCGACACCAGATCGCCTGACTCGATGATGCGACTGGCATAATGGAGCGCGGCATCGGCATCTGATCCGCGAATTGATTTTTGAAAGGCTGAAATGACGTCGTAGTGGGCATCACCATCTTTATCCGCGCTCAATGACTTTCGCTGGAGACACTCCTCGATAACGGGAAGGGTGACTTCAATTTTGTCCTTGGCATTCTTGGGAGTCGATTTTACCGCAAGTTCAAGACCGTTGAGGGCACTTCTTAAGTCACCATTGGTCGCGGTTGCCAGAAAATCCATGGCATCGGCTTTTAGATCGACTGGATAGGTTCCCAAGCCGCGTTTGTCATCCGCCAATGCGCGCTTTACGGCTGCCTTAATGTCGCTTCCTGAAAGGGGATGAACCTCAAAAATCTGGGTTCGGCTGCGAATCGCGGGATTAATATTGATATACGGATTCTCAGTCGTTGCGCCGATCAAAATAATGGTTCCCTTTTCCAGTAGTGGCAATAAGAAATCCTGCTTGGTCTTATCAAGACGGTGAATCTCATCTAGTAAGAGGACAACCGTGCCACTCATTTTTGCTTCCTCAGCAACAATTTGAAGATCCTTTTTAGTGTCGGTCGCCGCGTTCAAAACGCGAAATGCATACTTTGTTGAACCGGCAATTGCGCTGGCAATACTTGTTTTGCCGGTGCCGGGTGGCCCATATAGAATCATTGAGGATAACATTTTTGCCTGAACCATCCGGTTGATAATTTTTCCGGGGCCCACCAAGTCTTGCTGACCAACAACTTCTTCAATTTTGGTGGGCCGCATTCGATAAGCCAATGGCTGCTGCATGCTTAAAGCTCCTTTCGTTTAGGCGGTTTGGATCGGCTGATAAATCAGCGAAACCATCTTGAATATTATATCATTTCGGATAACGAAATTCAGATGGCTGCCGAACCCCCAAGGGTGTTAGATCCCTCTGATTTGGGGGCATTCACGCATGAAAAAAAGAACGTCTCGCTTTCGCAAAACGTCCTTGATTGGGAAAATGAATTAACCCAACTTGTTGTAGTATTCAACAATTAGTGATTCGTCGATATCGGCATCGAGTTCTTCACGTTGTGGAAGACGAACTAATGACCCTTCAAGTTTATCGGCATCAAAGCTAACGTATTGGGGACGACCCACAACGGCTTCAACGGCATCCTTGATAACTTGAATGTCCTTTGACTTCTCACGAACTGAGATAACTTGGCCTGGTTCAACTTCGTATGAAGGAATATCCACGCGCTTGCCATCAACGGTGATGTGACCATGGTTAACCAGCTGACGAGCTTGACGACGAGTAGTCGCTAATCCCAAACGGTAAACCATGTTATCAAGACGACGTTCGAGTAAGATCATGAAGTTAACACCATGCTTACCTTCACGGATTTTACCGGCACGAACGAACAAGTTTGAAAATTGACGTTCGGTCAATCCGTACATGTAACGAAGCTTTTGCTTTTCCTTTAATTGCAATCCATATTCAGAAAGCTTTTGCCGACGACCCTGGCCATGATCACCAGGAGCGTAAGGGCGACGTGATAATTCCTTACCGGTACCTGAAAGTGAGATACCTAAACGACGTGAAATTCTCCAACTTGGACCTGTATATCTAGACATAAAAAATCCTCCAATTATTTTTTGGAGTAAAATAAAGCCATTGCAGGTTTAGTATTCGTGCATGTTGCTTTGCTCTTTCGCTCAAGCAGCCGAATTGAGTTACTTGCAGAACCCAGGATCAGGCAACAACATGTTGACGAGCTTACCGCCTACTGCTGCGTTATTTTACACAAACTACAGTGTACAAAGAATTTCGCCATTAGTCAATGTGTTTGATAAAGATATCCACAAACTGGCTTAATTTGGCTTCGTCCTTTTCTGAGAAACGGTCTAAAACGGGGGAATCAATGTCCAAAACCCCGATTGGTTGATTATCCTTATAGATGGGGATGACCAATTCAGATTTAGAAGCAGCGTCACAAGCAATGTGGCCGGCAAACTTGTGAACGTCGGCAACCCGCACTGCCCGTTTTTCAGAAAACGCGGTCCCACAAACACCGTTTCCGGGTTTAATGTGCATACAAGCAACGTTTCCTTGGAACGGACCAAGAATTAATTCGTTATTTTTGGAGTTGTAGCGATAAAAGCCCACCCAATTTATTTGGTCAAGACTGACATTCAGTAAAGCCGCAGCGTTAGCCATGTTGGCAACCATGTCAGTTTCATCCTGCAGTAAAGCATCCAGTTGTTGATTGACCAAATCGGTTACATTTTGCATAAATTTATTTCCTCACTTAAAAATAGTCTGGTGAAACGTTGCTACTATGATATAATTCAGTTTAGAGCACCTTAATGATAATCATGAATACATAATAAAGTGTTTGGGGCATTTTTGCTAGCGTCATGTGTTTTTGATGCACATGTTAATATCTTTATTTCTGAAGGATGGGATCGAATGTTTACTTTGCTAATCATTATTGTAGTGGTAGTTGGGGCCTGCTACCTGGGGTTTGTATTTTATCAACGGCGAACGATTAAGATGGCAACCGACGTCTATGAGAATAAAAAGAAACTCACTCAAATCCCTTTGGATGACGAATTTGCATTAGCCAAGAAGATGAATTTGAGCGGCGAATCGAAGAAAAAGTACGGCCAACTATACAATAAGTACCAGCACTATCAAAATCAGATGTTACCGGATATTGATAGTCAAATCAAGACCGTTAAGGAAGACGGCAAGGGAATTAACTTTATTAAGACCCGCAAAGACTGGCAGACAGCGAATCAAACCATTAAGGATGCCGATGCAACCCTGAAAGAAATTCAGGCCGGCTTGGCACAAATGTATGATTTAAATAAGCAGCATCACCTTGCAGTTTCCGAGCTTGAGAAAAAGTATAAACGGCTGCGAGAAGATATTTTGAATGAAAATGCCTCATTTGGGCCCAGTATTGATGGCCTGGAGAAAATGCTTGCCGATATTGAAGGAACGTTCGATGAGTTTACCAAACTTACGAATAGTGGGGATCCCAGCGCTGCCGACGAAGTCTTGAACGATTTGAATGCGTCAACCAGCAAACTTGAAGATTACATGAAGCGAATTCCGAAGCTGTTTGCTTCGCTTAACAAGGAATTTGATGCGCAACTCGACGAGATTCAAACCGGCTATGACGAACTGAAGAAAAAGGGGTATAACTTTCCTGACGACCACTTTGCGACCGATTTGAAGAAAATTCACGATCAAATCGCAGCTAACCGGGTTGAGTTGAAGAATCTCAAAGTGCAAACTGTTGAAACCAATAATCAAAAGATTGAGGATGCCATTGACAAGTTGTACGCGGCCATGGACACCGAACTTCAAGCCCGGACCCACGTTGAGAAAAATACCGACGTGATAGGAAAGTATGTGGCTCATGTTCGCCGCCAAAACGATGACTTGACGCAGCGGTTAAAGCGGCTGAACAAAGCTTACATTCTGAACCATCAGGAAATTGAGAATAATCATCAGTTTGATCGTCAGATTAAAACCCTTGAAAAACAGTTTGCTTCCCAAAAGGCGGCTATGGAAGATGCAACCGCGGTCTATTCCCAGATTAATGCGACTCAGCAGAAAATGCTGACGGCTTTGGCGGAAATTGAAAACGGGCAGAAAGATTTATTTGAAGCGATCATTGATTTACCAGAAAAGGAAAAGAATGCCCGCAATGCCCTCACCAAATTTGATTTGGACATGCGAAACAAACGGCGCCGTATCGACAATCAAAATCTTCCGGGGCTTCCGGATTCTTATCAGGATAGTTTTACCGCGGTTATGCGGGAAATCACGCATCTTGAAGATGACCTGGGCAAGGAAAAAATTAATATTGATGACATTAGTAAACAGGTCATTATTATTCAGTCGGACATGGATACGTTGAATGATCAGACGGATCAGCTTTTGGACAACGCTAACCTTGCGGAACAAACCATTCAGTATGCCAACCGGTTTATTAGCTCCAACCCAGAAATTGCCTCTGCCAGTTCGAAGGCTCAGACCTGCTTTGAAAAGCAGTTTGATTATGCACAAAGTCTTGAGATTATCTCAAGCGCGTTGGAAAACCAGTCCTCCGGAATTTTTGACAAAATTAAGGATGACTACTTTAAAGCCAAGAAACGGGTGACTGCCAAACCCAAGCAAGACGAAGGGCAGTCATA
The DNA here is from genome assembly GCF_001435895.1 of Lentilactobacillus parafarraginis DSM 18390 = JCM 14109. Classification (GTDB taxonomy): domain Bacteria; phylum Bacillota; class Bacilli; order Lactobacillales; family Lactobacillaceae; genus Lentilactobacillus; species Lentilactobacillus parafarraginis. Next base: position 17,303 of record NZ_AZFZ01000004.1, read on the forward strand.
GAACTTCAAGCCTGTTTAACGTTTAATTGAATAGGGGACCTTTCACGGGACGTTATGAGCTGATCGCTTGTAACGTCCCGTTTAATGACCAATTTTTAAAGCGCCGCATGACTTGTGATGCAGGGCGTTTGGGTGTATCATCGTGGAAGTTATATTTGTTGGAGTCGAACCAATAAATAAGAGAAGAAGGTTTCAAATGATTTATTTTGATAACAGTGCGACAACCCAAATATTACCTGGAGTTCTCGACACGTACAATAAAGTCAGTCAGCAAATTTGGGGTAACCCGTCAAGTCTTCATAACTTTGGCGAGCAGGCATTCAATTTGCTGGAACAATCACGTAAGCAGATTGCTGATTTGTTACACGTGCACGCTGATGAAATTTACTTTACGAGCGGGGGAACTGAAGGCGACAATTGGGTGATTAAGGGAACCGCAATTGAGAAACGGGAATATGGTAAGCATTTAATTACAACTTCCGTCGAACATGCAGCTGTCCGCAATTCAATGGAACAGTTGAAACGCCTTGGCTATGAGATTACCTATTTGCCTGTCGATGACCAGGGCCGCATCTCAGTGGCCGATTTAAAAGCCGCAATTCGCCCGGATACAACGTTGGTTTCAATTATGGCGGTCAATAATGAAATTGGAACGATTCAGCCGATTAAAGAGGCTGCTGAGCTCCTAAAAGGTTATCCGAAGATTCACTTCCATATTGATGCCGTTCAAGGATTAGGCAAGGGTATTCAAGACCTGATCTTTAACGATCGGGTCGATTTTGTGGCCTTTTCTGGCCATAAATTTCACGCTCCTCGCGGGACCGGTTTTATTTATGGTCGGCGAGGGCGGCGAATTGCCCCATTGATGAATGGCGGTGGTCAGGAAAAAAATCAACGTTCCGGAACCGAAAACCTTCCTGGAATTGCTGCGATGGCTAAGGCGATTCGGCTTGTATTGGACAAAGAGCCGGCTGCCATTAGTGAAGAATGCCAGATTAAACAGCTGATTATTGACCACATCGCCCAGTTTGATAAAGTCGTGATTTTTTCAAAAAACGATGCGACATTTGCCCCCCATATTCTCTGCTTCGCCATTAAAGGGGTTCGTGGGGAAACGATTGTTCATGCTTTTGAAAAGTATCACATCTACATTTCAACCACCAGTGCTTGTTCCTCCAAGGATCACGATGAAGCGGGGACGCTCAATGCAATGAAGGTTCCAGAAAACATTGCGACCAGCGCAGTACGAATTTCATTGGGCGACCAGAATACGCTTGATGAAGCCAAAGAATTCATTAAAGTATTTGATCAATTGTATGAAGAATTTGACAAATTAAGTTAGGAGTAATTATGCACTATACCGAAATTATGGTTCGCTATGGCGAACTTTCAACAAAGGGAAAGAACCGGCAGGACTTTATTCGCCAGCTTGGCCGTAATGTTCGTGCGGTTCTCCACCAGTTTCCGGCGGTCAAAGTCCATGCACAGCGGGATCGACTGCATGTCTCACTGAACGGTGAGGATGACAAACGCGTCATTAAGGCCCTCCAGGGGGTCTTTGGGATTGAAACGCTCTATCCATCGATTCGAGTTGAAAAGGATATGGCGACTATCAAAAAGACCGCGCTGGAAATGGCAACGGAACAATATCATGACGGTGATACATTCAAGATTAATACGCGACGTCAGGATAAACATTTCGAATATCACACTAACCAGATTAATAATATGCTGGGCGACTACGTGTTGGAAGGCGTCCCGGGCATTACCGTGGACGTCAAACACCCAGACATCGCAATCCGAGTAGAAATTCGGATGAACGGCGCATTCTTATCTTCTGAAACCATTCATGGTGCTGGCGGCCTGCCCGTCGGTACTGGTGGTCGGGCCACAATGATGCTTTCCGGGGGAATTGATTCGCCGGTTGCCACCTACCTGGCCATGAAGCGTGGCGTTAAAATTGACATGATTCATTTCTATAGTCCGCCTTACACCAGTGAACAGGCCCTTAACAAAGCCAAGCAGTTGACGTCAGTTTTGGCACAGTATTCCGGTAATATTCAGTTTATTCAAGTGCCGTTTACAGAAATTCAGGAAACCATTAAAGAAAAGGTTCCTGAAGGGTATTTGATGACCATTCAACGGCGGATGATGTTACGAATCGCCGCTCAGATTACCGAGAGTCGCCACTGTGGCGGTGTCTTTACCGGTGAAGCGTTGGGGCAAGTTGCTTCCCAGACCCTCGAGAGTATGCGGGCGATCAATGATGTAACAACGATGCCTGTACTGCGGCCGTTGGTTTCAATGGATAAAACCGAAATTATTAAAATTTCAAAGGATATTGCAACCTACGATTTATCGATTTTGCCTTACGAAGATTGCTGTACGATTTTTACGCCGCCAGCACCAAAGACACGGCCAAACCTCGAACGATCACGCCAGTTTGAAGGCTATATTGATGTTGAGGGATTGATGAAAAAGGCGATTGATCACATTCAAATCACCGATATTAAGCCAGGCGAGGATTTCTTGAATCAAGACGTTGATGCCTTTGCCGAGTTACTTTAATTTAGTTGATTACTTGCTTAAAGTTGCGGATTAGGCTACATTATTTATAAGCCTAACTGACTCAATCACCAAGGGAGTGTTTGTATGCAAGTCACTATCAATGGTAAAGATGAAAAATTATTCGGAAATCCTCCGGAAGTCGGTGAACAGCTACCGAAGTTTAAGCTGGAAGATGCCGATGGTTCCAAGGTTAAAACGGCTGACATTGTTGGCCACATTACATTAATTTCCACGGTTCCGGACATTGATACACCAGTGTGTTCAGTAGAAACCCGTAAGTTTAACCAGCAGGCAGATAAGTACCCGGATGCTAACTTTCTCACAATTTCCAACAATACCCTTGAACAGCAGAAAGATTGGTGTGCCGCTCAAGGTGTTTCGAATTTGAAATTGTTGTCGGACGAAAGCCTCTCGTTTGGGTATGCCATGAAATTGTATATGCCAAACTTTGGTGCCTTGGCGCGAACAATTTTTATTGTTGACGCAACCGGGAAAATTGTTTATCGCCAAATTGTTCCCGAGATAACTGATGAACCCGATTATGCGGATGCGCTGGCTGCATTGGAAAAGTTGGCAAAGCGTGTTGACGATTAGTCAATTCTTGAGTAAGATTAGAATTACGTTAAAGCATTGATCAAGAGAGTAGGCTGCTGATCTGTTTCAGAAAGAGAATGGTAAATGGAAAATTCTCACAGATGGTTGTTCGAAAGTAACTTGAGAGCTGTTCATTCGATTTACGAAGAGAATGAGCCGGTACTATCTGACCGTTATCAGGATACTGAGTGGGGCTCATTGCCCAATTTAGGTGGTACCGCGAACACTTCGTCCTAATATTTTTTTAGGACGGAGTGTTTTTATTTACATAAAGAGATGGGAAGGAGAATTGCAATGTCAGAAAAAGAGACCAACGCATCAACAACTGATGCTGACATGTCAACAAAGTATGACCCAACGGCCGTTGAAAACGGTCGGTATAATGAATGGCTGGATGAGGGGGTATTTCGCCCAAGCGGCGATAAGAAAGCAAAGCCGTTTTCGATTGTTTTGCCACCGCCCAACGTTACCGGGAAACTTCATTTAGGTCATGCTTGGGATACCACCCTACAGGATATGATTATTCGAAAGAAGCGAATGGAAGGCTATGATACGCTTTGGCTGCCAGGGATGGACCACGCAGGAATTGCCACCCAGGCGAAAGTCGAAGCCAAGTTACGAAAACAAGGGATTTCCCGCTACGATTTAGGTCGCGAAAAGTTCATTGAAAAAGTTTGGGAATGGAAAGATGACTTTGCCGCAACAATTAAGGAGCAATGGGCAAAACTTGGGCTTTCCCTGGACTATGAACGTGAACGATTTACCCTTGATAAAGGGTTGTCGAAGGCCGTTCGTCGGGTTTTCGTTGACCTTTATAACAAAGGCTTAATTTACCGGGACGAATACATTATCAACTGGGATCCCCAAGCCCGGACGGCGCTGTCTGATATTGAAGTGATTCATAAGGATGACAAGGGGGCATTCTATCACGTTAAGTACCCATTTACCGACGGGACTACTTTTAACGGGAAAGATTACATTGAGATCGCAACGACCCGTCCCGAAACGATGATGGGTGATACCGCGGTTGCCGTTAATCCTAGCGATGAACGTTATAAATCGATTGTTGGTAAGAAGATTCGCGTCCCATTGGTAAATCGTGAGGTCCCAATTATTGCCGACCAGTACGTTGATCCCGATTTTGGAACGGGGATGGTGAAGATCACTCCCGCCCATGATCCAAATGACTTTAAAGTGGGTAATCGCCATAATCTGGAACGGATTAACACCATGAACGAGGACGCCACCATGAACGAAAAGGCTGGCAAGTACCAGGGAATGGACCGTTTCGAAGCCCGAAAAGCAATGGTGAAGGATCTTGAAGATGAAGGTTTGATGTTGAGTATTGATCCGATCGTCCATTCGGTTGGCCATTCGGAAAGAACCGGGGTTCAGGTTGAAGCGCGGCTATCAACGCAGTGGTTTGTGAAAATGAAGCCCCTGGCTGAACAGGCGATTAAAAACCAGTCGACTGACGATAAAGTTAATTTCTTCCCGCCGCGGTTCGAAGAAACCTTTACGCAGTGGATGGAAAACGTTCACGATTGGGTGATTTCCCGTCAACTTTGGTGGGGTCATCAAATTCCTGCTTGGTACAACAAAAAAACCGGCGAAACCTACGTTGGGATGGACGCTCCTAAGGATGCCGAAAATTGGGAACAGGATCCTGACGTCTTGGATACCTGGTTCTCATCTGCCCTGTGGCCATTCTCAACGATGGGTTGGCCTGATGATACCGATGATATGAAGCGTTACTTCCCAACTGATACGCTGGTTACGGGATATGATATTATCTTCTTCTGGGTTTCCCGGATGATTTTTCAAAGTCTTGAGTTTACCCATCGACGACCATTCAAGGATGTGTTGCTCCATGGATTAATTCGGGATTCGCAAGGCCGAAAGATGTCGAAGTCTTTGGGTAACGGGATTGATCCAATGGACGTTATTGATAAATATGGCGCCGATGCTTTACGGTGGTTCTTGTCCGTTGGGGGGACTCCTGGACAAGATTTGAAGTTCAGTTATGACAAAATGGACTCTGCCTGGAATTTTATTAATAAGATTTGGAACGCCAGTCGTTACGTTATTATGAACCTTGACGGAATTAGTAAACCGGAATTGCCGGATTCGTCAGAATGGCAGTTATCCGATAAATGGATTCTTAGCCGGTTAAACGCAACCATTGCCCATGTTTCCGAATTATTTGACAAATACAACTTTGGTGAGGCTGACCGAACCTTATACGACTTCATCTGGAATGACTTCTGTGACTGGTATATTGAAATGAGCAAGGAAGCCTTGACGGGTGACGATGAAAAGCTCAAGCAAAACACCAAAAATATCCTGGCCTATGTTTTGGATAAGACATTGCGTCTGTTACAGCCAATCATGCCGTTCGTAACGGAATACATCTGGCAAAAGATGCCCCACGAAGGCCAATCCCTTGTAACCGCGGAGTATCCAACGGCTGATAAGCGTTTCTCAGATCCAACTTCGGAACACGAAATGCAGTCCCTGATTGACTTGATTAAGGCCGTCAGAAACATTCGAAACGAGGCAAACGCGCCGCTGTCGTCTCCAATTGACATGTTGGTACAGACGGATAACGATACTTTGAAATCAATTTTCGAAACGAATCGTGACTACATCGATCGCTTCTGCCACACGCAGGAATTAACGATTGACCGTAAAGTGACCGCACCTAAATTATCAATGTCGGCTGTGATTACTGATGCAACAATCTACGTTCCGTTAGCAGAACTGGTTGATTTGAATGAGGAAAAAGCCCGTGTTCAAAAGGACGTTGATAAGTTTACCGCTGAAGTTGCGCGTTCCACTAAGAAATTGGCTAATACAAGGTTTGTTGAAAATGCACCGGATGCTGTCGTTAACGAAGAAAAGCAGAAACAGGCTGATTATCAATCAAAGCTTGACGCTGCTAAGGATCGTTTAACCCAGATCATCAATGAACTGTCATAAACGATACGAATAAGCGAGGGGGGCCCAAGCAGTGAAACGACTGCGAGCGGCGCCCTTGTTTTGTGAGGAGAAAATTCATGATTGATACGTATACTCAAGCACTTGATTTTATTCATGGGCGAACAAAATTTAAAAAAATTCCAACGCTAAAGCGCATGCGCCGGTTTCTCGATGAGTTGGGTGCGCCGGATAAGCGGGTCAGGGCAATCCACATTGCTGGAACCAACGGTAAGGGGTCGACACTTGCGTTTTTACGGAATATTCTCCAACAAGATGGCTTGACCGTTGGCAGTTTTACTTCCCCGTTTCTCATTCGGTTCAATGAACGGATTAGTGTGAACGGGGTACCGATTTCTGACGCTGACATTACCCGGCTCGCTCAGCAGGTCTACCCGATCGTCGTTAAGCTTGATGATGAGTTGGCGGAGGGCGGACCGACAGAATTTGAAATCATCACCGCGATGATGTTTTCATATTTTTCTGAAGGTCATGCTGATATTGTGCTGATTGAGGTTGGTCTGGGCGGCCTTCTGGACTCCACGAATGTGATCATTCCCAAGGTATCAGTGATTACGACGATCGGTTGGGATCACATGCATATTTTGGGCGATACCCTGCCCAAAATTGCTTACCAAAAGGCCGGAATCATCAAGGATCGGGTGCCGGTCGTGGTTGGGAAAATTCCGACTGAACCGCTTGCCGTTATCAAACACGTGGCGGAAGTTAAGCACAGTCCGATTGATATTTTAGGAACTGATTTTCACGTGACCGATACAGGTGTGACGGGTTGGCATCAGGGGTTCACGTTTTCGGCGGCCAAGTTTCCAAAAATTAGTTTGCAGACCAGCTTAATCGGCGACTACCAAACAGATAACGCGGCCGTTGCAATTCAGGCCTACCGGGTCTATTGTCAAAATCAGGATCTCCCGGTTAACCAAGAGAGTATCCAGCGGGGAATTTCGCAAACCAAGTGGGCCGGACGATTTGAAAAAATTAGTGAGCATCCCACGGTGGTGATTGATGGGGCCCACAATATTTCTGCCGTTGATGAGGTTGTGAAGCTCCTTGATTCGGATTTTCATGACAAGAAGATTACCATTTTGATGGGGATTTTGGCGGACAAACAGGCTGACAAAATGGTTGAAAAAATGGCCACCGTTCCCAACGTCTCGATCGTTTTGACCCGATTTTCCGGTCCTGGGAAGCGGGCTGCCGCAGATCCGAAGAAATTGGAAAAAATTGTTGATTCTAAGACTGGTAACGGGACCGTTACGGCGGTGTTCTCCGATTGGCAGCGCGCAACCGATACGGTTTATGGGCAGCTTAGCAGTGACGGAATCCTGCTAATTACCGGATCATTATATTTCATATCTGATGTTCGAAAGTATTTATTATCGAAATCTGCCAATTGCAAATAATCTCTTAAATCCTGGTTTCATTCTTTGGATTTGGTTCATTTTTGCGTGCGTTATGATATACTTATTTCGTTAAACAATAATTAATCTATCAATAACACCAATAAGTAAAATTAACAAAGACTATGACAATGAAAGGATGGATAACGTGTTCGGACTTGGGGATAAAAACATAGGTATTGACCTTGGTACAGCAAACACAATCGTTTATGTTGAAGGAAAGGGGATTGTGCTTCGTGAGCCATCGGTTGTTGCCAAGAGTACAAAAAGCGGCGAGGTGATTGCTGTTGGTGAAGAAGCCCGGGCAATGATTGGCCGCACACCGGCAAGCATTAATGCCGTTCGGCCGATGAAAGATGGCGTTATCGCGGACTACGACACCACTGTCGCAATGATGAAATATTTTATCCAGAAGGCACTGGGTCATTCATCCGGCAAACCATATGTTATGGTTTGCGTTCCAACTGGTATCACCGCCGTTGAGAAGCGCGCGGTGATTGACGCGACGCGTGTTGCGGGTGCCCGTGACGCTTATGTCATTGAGGAGCCCTTTGCTGCGGCAATTGGTGCCGGCCTGCCCGTTATGGATCCGACCGGTAGTATGGTTGTTGATATTGGTGGTGGTACCACCGATGTCGCAACCATTTCATTGGGCGGCATCGTGTCTAGCCGTTCGGTTCGAATGGCTGGTGATAAGCTTAACGAGGCGATTGCCCAGTACATTCGCCAAAAATACAATCTGTTGATTGGCGAGCGAACGGCTGAAGAACTCAAGATTCAAATTGGTTCCGCTTCTGCAAAGGCGGCCAAGGATATTGAAGCCGTTCCCGTCCGTGGCCGCGATTTGGTAACCGGTTTACCCACAACCATTCAGGCGACTGGGACCGATGTCAATAATGCGATTAACGAGTCAGTGATGGAAATCATCTCAACAATCAAAGAAACCTTGGAAGAGACGTCACCGGAAATTGCTGCTGACGTTATTGACCATGGAATTGTCCTCACCGGTGGCGGTGCGCTCCTGCGTAACATCACTGATGTGATTGCTGAAGCTACTCAAGTGCCGGTTTCAATTGCGGCCGATCCGCTGGACTGTGTCGCTATCGGGACTGGTGAATCATTGAAGAGCATTAGTGTCATGAAAAAGAAGCAATAATTTATCATCAATAAATAAATTAGAATCACCATATCTAAAATTGGCGTTGCATGCGCTGTTTTTTAGGTATTTATGAAACGGATGGAGGCAATTATGCAAAAATTTTTCTCCAGTCGAAAGCTTGTTATTGTGATTGTCTGCTTGATCATTAGTTTTGGCTTAATGTCCGTCTCGGTTGCGTTTCGAAATAATCGGAACACACCGCCACTGGTTCAACAATTTGGCAACGACATCGTGGGATTTGGTGATCGAATTGTTGCGATTCCAATGAATGGTGTTCAACATGGATTTGCTTCGATTCATAATCTATTGAATACTTATCAGGAGAATCAGAAACTAAAGTCAAAGGTTGATCAGCTTGCACAAACACAGGTTAAAGATCAAGTTTTGGAACGAGAAAACAAACAACTGAAACGCCAGCTTAACGTTGGCAGTACCTTGACTGGGTACGAAAAGATCAACGCAGCCGTGATTACTCGGACACCGTCTTCTTGGGCGAGTCAGGTTGTTATTAATAAGGGCCAGGCTGCCGGGGTCAAAAAGAATATGCCGGTGATTGCTGGTCCGGGCCTCATTGGGACAGTTGCCGAAGTCAACAAAACTAACAGTAAAGTTGTCTTAATTTCAAATACTGCTGAAAATTCCAATCGATTTGCCATTCAAATTATCGGGGCGGGTTCTAAGGTTGTTAACGGCGTGATCACGTCTTATGATTCCCAAAGTAATCGTATCGTGATGGGCAATATTACGTCCAAGGCTAAGCTTTCCAAAGGTGATCGGGTCACCACCAGCGGTTTAGGCGGCGTGATTCCTAAGGGGATCTATGTCGGAACTGTTTCAAAGATTGCCGAAGATGACTATGGTTTAGCGAAGAAAGTATACATTAAACCCGCAGCTAACTTAAACGATATTGAGGTCGTTTCAGTTGCTGTTCGGAATTGATTGGGGGTTGTTCAGTTGAAACGAAGAATTCCTATCGCCTTTATATTTGTCATCGGTGAGTTCATTGCCTTTTTTCTGGATGGCTCACTTAGCCAAATTCTTTCTGGGACTCTCTATCGCTATCCCAATTCGTTGGTACCGTCATTAACCCTGATGTGGTTAATTTTGGCGGTTTTTTTCGGGGACAGCAAGAAGCTTCACATCACAATGTGGTCGGCAATCATTGGGTTTATCTTTGACATGTACTACACCGGGTTACTCGGCGTCTATGTCTTTATCTTCCCATTAGTGATCTACCTCTGCCAGACAGTCTACCAAATGCTGCCGCCAAATTTTATGAGCGGTTTTTTGGTTTACTTCTTGGGCATCACGGTGTGGGTCAGCCTTGGATTTGTGGCAAACAGCTTTATTGGCCAAACTTCTGATTCAGTTGCGCAGTTTATGGTCAATACGTTGGCGCCTACATTAGCCATTAACCTGGTTTTTATGGCATTGGCATACTTTCCAATTGAACCATTGTATCGAAGTCATAGGCAGTAAAGAAGGGGCGTAAAACATGCATGATGCAGCTGTGTTGAAGGGCACAAATGATGGGTATGAAATCATCTTGGATGATCAGTCGGATTTAGGTGAGGCACTCGCTGGGTTACGACGATTGCTTGAAAACTTAAGGGACCAGGCGGCCTCCGGAATATCACAAGCTATCTCGTTTGATATTCAAACCGGTCGACGCCTATTAGCGGCCGAGGATCGTTCGAAAATTGAAACCATCTTCTCAGATTTCAGTTCATTTTCCGTTCATAAGGTTACTTCAGATGTTATTACGAAAGAAGAATCTAATCGAATCCTTGAACAAGAAAGCGTCCATGTGATTGATCAAATTATTCGTAATGGGCAAGAAATTCACATTCAGGGTGACGTATTGTTTTTAGGCAAAATTCATGAGGGTGGAAAACTCTTTGTTGGGGGCAATATTTATGTTCTCGGTGACGTTCATGGTATCATTCAAGCGGGGTATCCCGATCTTGAGGATAAGATGATTATCGGGGATGTACATAATGCGCAGCAGGTCAGAATTGGTGAACAGTATGAAATTTTGGACGATACAAATACCAAAATTTCTGAAAACACCGTTGTTTATGTCAATGACCTCCACGTACTTGATTATGGTAAGGTCGAAAGTCTCAAACAAATCAACCCGAAATTCTTCAATCGGATAGGAGGAGTCATCAATGGGTAAGGCATACGTTATCACGTCAGGAAAGGGCGGGGTTGGAAAAACAACCTCCTCTGCAAATATCGGGACGGCACTTGCCATGCTTGGTAAAAAAGTTTGTTTAATGGATCTCGATATTGGTCTGCGTAATTTGGACGTTGTTTTGGGATTAGATAACCGAATTATGTATGACATTGTTGACGTTGCTACTGGCCGGGCCAAGCTTGCCCAGGCGCTTGTGAAGGACAAGCGGTTCGATGATCTGTTATACTTGTTACCAGCCGCTCAGAATACCGATAAAACGGCTCTGAATGAGGAACAAGTTGTTCAAATTGTGAATGAACTCAAGCCGGATTTTGACTATGTGTTGATTGACTGTCCTGCCGGGATTGAACAGGGATTTATGAATGCGATTGCTGGCGCTGATAGTGCCATTATTGTAACGACGCCCGAAATTTCAGCTGTTCGGGATGCTGATCGGGTTGTCGGCCTTTTGGAACAACATCCGTTAACCGAAGAGCCTCACCTGATTATTAATCGAATTCGCACCCATATGATGAAGGACGGTTCCGTGATGGATGTGGATGAAATTACGCACCATTTGGGAGTTGAATTGCTGGGAATCGTTTTTGATGATGATGCGGTCATCACGACTTCAAACAAGGGTGAACCGATTGTCCTGCAAGCTGAAAATCCTGCTGGTCAGGGCTATCGCGATATTGCCAGAAGACTCGAAGGAGAATCTGTTCCCCTCATGGAGATGAAGGATGAGGTTCATCCGTCATTTTGGCAAAAAGTAACGAACTGGTTTAAAAAGGGATAAAACTGCTTGACGGATTGATAAATTCCGATTAAGATGATTTTATAATTAAAAACAGATTAAAAGACTTTGATCAGAACCGCGTTTTCATTCAATTTACAGAGAGTTCACGATGGTGTGAAGTGAACAATGGTTGTTAATGCGTCACGTCTGGGAGTCATTCTCTTGAACTGAGTAGGGAGAAGCGGTGAGCACGTTATTGCTGAAGTTTAGTTTTCTAAACTCGTTGAGACTCTCTGTATGAGCAGAGGGTAAAGCTGAGGTGGAACCGCGAATAAAATCGTCCTCTTAGATCATTTTGATGATCTAGGAGGCTTTTTATTTTCTACCGACGATGGTGAGAAAGCTAAACTTCGTGAGGCAGCGGGCGTGAGCTTGTTGCGAAGTGAGGTGGAACCGCGAAAACTATCGTCCTCTTGAGTGTTTAAACTCAAGGGGATTTTTTTATGGAGGGATGTCAAATGATTCAATATATTATGCAAATTTTACCAGCGCTTTTAGCGGGAACCAAAATGACCTTATCAATTTTCTTTTGGACGTTGATATGTTCGATTCCGTTGGGAGCCATTCTGGCACTGGGGTTGGTTAGTAACTTTAAACCCCTCGTGTGGGTCCTGAACGTTTACGACTGGTTGATGCGGGGGACGCCGTTACTACTGCAGCTCATTTTCGTCTTCTATGGGCTGCCAGTTATCGGAATCATTTTTCAGCGTTACGATGCTGCCATGGTTGCATTTATTCTAAATTATACGGCTTACTTTGCTGAAATTTTTCGCGGTGGTTTTCAATCCGTACCACGTGGCCAGTTTGAAAGTGCGCGGGTACTGCGGTTAACCTATGGCCAAACCATTCGAAAGATTGTGATTCCCCAAGTTTTCAAGATTGTTTTGCCATCAATTGGAAACGAAGTGATTAATCTGGTGAAGGATTCTTCATTGGTTTATGTCATCGGCCTTGGCGATCTGCTACGAGCCGGTAACGTCGCAACTGCTCGGGATGTTTCGTTAGTGCCGCTTGTCCTTGTTGGGATTATCTACTTGGCACTAACCGCTGTCTGCACGATTGTCTTGAAGATGATTGAGAAACGTTCGAATGTTTGGCGATAGGAGGGAATTGAAATGTTAGAGATAAAGGGACTTACTAAAAAATTTGGCAGTAAAACCGTCATCAACGATTTTTCGATGACCGTCGCCGATAATGAAATTATGGCAATTGTTGGCCCGTCTGGTGCCGGAAAGACCACGCTTTTGCGTTGTATCACCGGCCTTGAACGGGTAAACGCCGGAGCTTTCTATTGGAACGGGAAACAATTCGACCCGGTGAATCCGGATAAAAACGACACCATTATCGGCGTTGTTTTCCAGGATTACCAACTTTTTCCGAACTTAACCGTGATGGGTAACATTACACTGGCACCAACGTTAGTTAAAAAGCTGGGGGCTGATGAGGTGGAAAAGACCGCGACCGCGTTACTGGAGCGACTGGGGTTGGGCGGCAAAGAAAATCTCTATCCCTACCAACTTTCTGGTGGTCAGAAGCAGCGGGTGGCAATTGTGCGTGCGCTGGCAATGAATCCGAAAATTTTGTGTTATGACGAACCAACATCGGCTTTGGATCCGGCTCTGCGCGACGAGGTTGCCCAAATTATCCTGGATCTAAAGAAGCAGAAAATGACCCAGATTGTTGTGACTCATGATATGGATTTTGCTAAGAACGTCGCCGATGAAATTCAACAAGTTGAACAAATTCAGTAGAAAGAAGGGCTAGCATGCAAAAAGCATTAAAAAAGGCACCATTCATAGTTGCAATCTTTTTGCTGGTGATCGTTCTTTCAGGCTGTCGGTTTGAATCACGGCATAAATTGGAAACCAATCCGGACACTTGGTCAATCATTTCGAAACAAAAAAAGGTTGTCATTGGTTTGGATGATAGTTTTGTGCCAATGGGATTCGAAACGAAGAGCGGAAAAATTGTGGGATACGACGTTGATTTGGCCAAGGCCGTTTTCAAACAATATGGCATCAAAGTTGACTTTCAGCCGATTGACTGGTCAATGAACGTGACTGAATTGCGAAATGGCACCATTGATCTAATTTGGAATGGCTTTTCAATGAATCCTGAGCGGGCCAAGAAGGTTACCTTCAGTGAACCGTATCTCACAAACAAGCAGGTACTCGTTACCAAAAAGAAAAACCACATTTATAATTTTGCTGATATGACCGGTAAGGTTGCCGGTGTCCAGGCCGGATCTGCGGGGGCAATGGACATTGATTCGAAGCCTAAACTGCTCAAAGATCGGATTAAAGATCACAGCCCAATTCTTTATGATTCCTTCACCGAAGCCTTTATTGATTTGAATTCGAACCGGATTCAGGGCCTGCTCATTGATAGTATTTACGCTGGGTATTACATTGGCCACCAGAAGAATCGGGCAACGTATCGAAGCGTTCCCAGCCAATTTCCTAAGGAACAGTATGGCGTGGGGATGCGAAAGGGTGATACCGAATTGAAGCACAAGGTTGATGCCGGGTTGAACCGGCTGGCTAAGAATGGTCAATTAGCTAAAATCAATCAGAAATGGTTTGGGACAAACGCGTATAGTCCACTGATGACTAAATGATTTTGATTGCTAACTGCAAGGCCGTTCGCCGAAATGCTTAAGGAGTTTGAACAAATCTGATAAAATTTGTTCAAACTCTTTTTGGTTTAATATTGAGATTTTATCCAAATTACTTTAAGATGAAAATTGTGACAAATTGAGGAGGAACATGAGTGAATAGTCAAATTGTACGTGGTGTTCAAGTTAAAACCATTCAAACCGATCAATTTAAAAATAATACGATTATCATCAACTTTAGCATTCCCAGCCATTATGCCAATTTTCCCAAACTGGCATTGCTGGCGGATTTGTTGGAAAACGCTTCAAATAAGTATCCGGGCGAATTACTTGTATCCCGAAAATTGTCAGAATTATACGGGGCTAGTTATGGTGTAACGGTTTTGCGATACGGTGATCAGCATACCTTACGGGTTCGGCTTACGCTTCCTGATGATCAATATGTATCCGGTAATCCTGATCTCATGGCCCAGGGGTTTGCGTTTTTAAAAGAAATGATTGAGAATCCGTTTCAACGCGACGGCGCTTTTGATGCGGATTATTTTCGGATTCATCAAACTAATTTAAGTCATTACTTAGCATCCATTCCTGATAACAAGGAGTTTTATGCAACCCTGAAGCTTCAGGCGTTATACTACGGGAAGGATCGGGATCATGGCAGTTATTTGCTAGGGGACGCTGAGAACATTAATGCATTGGATCCCAAGGGGTTGTTTTCGTTCTATCAAACATTTATGGCCCAGGCAAGAATCGTGATTTTGGTCGCCGGCAAAATTGATTCCCAATCAGTCCTGACGCTTGCTCGGCAGTTTTCGTTTTCAAATCAGCCCCGGCAAACTGAATTAGGCTTATTTGTTAAAGCCCGCGAATCTGACATGGTTGTGACCGGTCGCGACCAGTTTGCCGGTTCCCAGTCGATATTAGAGTTGGGCTATCGGCTCCCGATTTATTTTGGGAGTGATCAGTACTTTGCCGCGATGGTGTTTGACCAACTATTTGGGGTATCAACGAGATCGTTGTTATTTACAAATGTTCGGGAAAAAGCATCGCTTGCCTACGATATTCATAGTAGCTATAATTCCCTGGCAGGGATGCTGACGGTTCAGGCTGGAATTGATCCGCAAAATTTGGAAAAGGTTTCAAAGACGATCGCTGAGCAATTGCACCAGGCGGTTGGCGGGCACTATTCTGATGACTTATTAGCAGGGGTTAAACGATCAATGATTGACCAGCATCGGTCTCAATCCGATTACTTGGCAACGGTTGTTGAACGCCGTTATTTTGCGGAAATTTCTGGGATTGACATCAGCGATGAGCAGTGGGAAGATTCGGTTAATCAGATTAGTAAAGCCGATATTTCCAAGGTTGCTGACCAGGTGGACATCCAAGCTGAATACGTACTGGAAAGTCAGGAGGCCGCTGATGAAGACGATTGAGTATCACCAATTTGGTGAACAATTATTTGTGGAAAAGTTGGCAAACGGGCTGACGGTTTATTTGCAACCCAAACGCGGATTTCATAAAACAATTGCGACGCTTGGGGTTAACTATGGTTCGGTGGACAGTCAATTTAATCTCGCTGGCAAGTTAATTTCTCAACCGGCTGGGATCGCTCATTTTCTTGAACACAAAATGTTCGATAAGAAAGATTACGATGTTTTCGAGCTGTTTAATCAAACCGGGGCTTCGGCGAATGCTTATACAAGCTTTACCAATACAAATTACTTATTTTCAACCGCTGGTAATCTCAAAAAGAATTTGATGATTCTATTAGACTTCGTCCAAATTCCTTATTTCACGGAAGAAAAGGTGACCCGGGAGAAGGGCATTATCGATCAAGAGATTAATATGTATCGGAATGATGCTGGTAACCGAATTTATTTCCAGACGGTTGCCGACCTTTACCCCAATTCACCGCTGGCACTGGATATTGCTGGATCCGTTGACTCGGTTTCTCAAATCACGCTTGCGGATGTTCAAACCGCCTACCAGACGTTTTATCGACCTGAGAACATGGCACTTTTTATTACTGGAAACCTTGATCCCATCGAAACGCTAGACTGGATTAAGGAAAACCAGAAACAAAAGCCGGCAGCTTCACCAATTGACGTTACCCGCCATGTGCCGATTCCTGCAGCGGCTCGCGAAGCAATCCATCAACATTCCATGCAGATTACCCGGCCCAAAGTTGCCGTTGGTATTCGGGGTGATGACGTGGTGCCAACGGGAAGAGCTGGGGTTAAATATGAAATGGCGATTTCAATGATGCTCGACCTGTTCTTTAGTGAAACGGCGGCTACCTATGATGATTTATACCAGGACGGCGTGATCGACGATTCGTTCTCTTGGGAATTTGAAAATGAGCGGGCATTTCACTTTGCGTTACTAAGCGCCGATTCTGACAATCCTGATGAGTTTATCACTAAAATTCATCAGGTGATTGATCAAATTCCTGAAAAGCTTCCAAAATTGACCGCCGCTTTTGAGTTACAGAAACGGGAACTCTATGGAAACTATATTGAAATGATGGATTCTCAAGAGGCAATTAGTGGCCAATTTAACGGGTTTCTTGGTGAACCGGTGACAATCTATGACGAAGTCGACATTCTAAATCGCCTTAGCTTAGAAGACGTATTGCGGATAACCGAAACTTTTTTGAAATCAAGCACGATTCAGTCAGAAATAATTCGTGCAAAAGCGTAACTTATGGATTACTTAAATTAACGTTGTGAGTTCATATGATATACTTAAAACGATGATTAATTAACTTTAATGGAGAAATGAGAATGAACGACGAAAAAGATAACTTAACAATTGGTAAAAAATTACATGATGCCCGGGTTGCCAAGGGATATACCCTTGACGATCTTCAAAAAAACACAAAGATTCAGAAACGTTACCTGATTGCGATTGAAGATAATGACTTTGATTCACTTCCTGGTGAGTTCTATGTCCGCGCGTTTGTTAAACAGTACGCGGATTCGGTTGGCCTTAATGGCAGTGAACTGTTAGCCCAATTTGAAACGAAGTTACCGGATACTGAGGACCCCGAATACGTTAATCGGGTGAACAGCGATAATCCCAAGACACGTTCTGCCCAGCGCCAAGTTGACCAGCGAAATGAAAAAATTCGCCGTTACATCTCAATTGCGTCGGTTTCAGTCGTTGTTTTGATCATCTTGATTGCCATTTGGGTTGCGGCAGCCCACAGTTCGCGTGATACTGCCAAAACCCAAATTGAAACCAGCAAGGTGTCGGTTTCTAATAACACGAAATCCAGTCCGAGTGCGGCCAGCTCATCTGCCAAGAAGGCCAAAAAGACGCCCGCAAAATCTAAAAAACTGGCTTTTAAGAAGTTAACCGAATCAGGCAGTAACGTGACCTATCAAGTAACGGGGGCCTCCAAGAAGCCAAGTATTAAGATTGTTACAACTGGTTCGGGCAGCGCCTGGTCGTCAGTTGCTGCTAATGGATCAACGCTTTGGCAGGCAGCATTAGCCGGTGGCAAGTCGCACACGGTGGCATTGCCAAGTGGGGTGACAACGGCGACAATTAATACTGGGAATGCGCCGCAAACTGCTATTTACGTTGCTGGTAAGCGATTGAAATTATCCGATCCGACTGACGGCAGTTCTAATCAGGTACGGGTCATTACCCTTCAGTTTGGTAAATCTGGCGCTTCAAGTGCTTCAAGCACTAGTTCAAGCACCACAACTTCAACTTCCGGAACGACCGGGACCACCGGAACAACTGGGTCAACCGGTTCGACCGGTTCGGCCACTGGGAACACTGGGGCGGCAACTTCTACGACTAATGGTAATACCACTGGGACAACGAACGGCTCGTACTAGTAAACATGTTGGAGGATACAGATGAACTTACCTAATAAACTGACCCTATTTCGAATTATCTTAATTCCGTTCTTTATTTTGATTGTGGCTGCCCCGATTTTATCGGGAAGCGTGACAATTGCTGGAACGGTGATTAGTAACACACGCTGGGTGGCAACCTTAATTTTTATTGTGGCTTCGCTCACCGATTTTCTTGATGGTCAAATTGCTCGCAGACGGCATTTAGTCACCAATTTTGGCAAATTTGCCGACCCAATGGCCGATAAGATGCTGGTCATGACGGCTTTTATTTTCCTGGTGAGTCTCAATGACGCCCCGGCATGGGTCATTGTAATTATTGTTTGCCGCGAACTTGCCGTCACCGGCCTTCGATTAATTGTCGTTGAGAACGATGGCAAAGTGGTTGCGGCAGCGTGGCCGGGAAAAATCAAGACGACCACCCAGATGTTGGCGATTATTTTCTTGTTGCTCAACAATGTGTTATTTGCCGCGATTAATTTCCCATTTGCCCAGTTGATGTTGTATATTTGTCTGTTCTTTACAATTTATTCGGGAATTGATTACTTCGTCCAGAACCGATCAGTTTTTGCGGATTCATTCTAGAAGATTAGTGAAGGCTAGGGGATTTTTAACAATTTAAGCGGGGCCGCGTATGCAACCCCCCACAATATTTTAAAGAGGTTGGGCAGAGATTATCTTTTGCTCAGCCTCTTGTCGTTCACATGATAAGATTGTTTGTGATAAAAGATTTGACGCGTTAAGTTCGTATATTAGTACTGAAGGGAGCAAATAAGATGTCATTAGAACAAGAGTTAGTTGATCAATTGCTGGCTAAGCACATCACCGTTACTGCCGCCGAGAGTCTGACTGCAGGGATGTTTCAAAGTACCCTTGGTAATGTTTCCGGGGTTTCAGCTGTCTTCGAAGGCGGCTTTGTAACCTATTCAGACGCGGTTAAGGAACAGCTGCTTGCGATTCCCCATGATGTGATTGAAGTCAACACGGTTGTGAGTGAGCCGGTTGCAATCTGGATGGCTGATCAAGCCCGCAGAATCATGAAAAAGGATCTGGCGGTTTCCTTTACGGGAGTTGCCGGCCCTGACGCGCTTGAAGGCAATCCAGTTGGGACGGTTTGGATTGGTTTGGCTTATGGTTCCCAAGTGACCTACGCAAACAAGTTCCAGTTCCCTGGCGCACGCAACGACATCCGTGAAGCGGCCGTTCAAGCAGGATTAAAAATGGCACTTGATGCTGTGACGAAGGTCAGAAAATAATTCGAACTTTTGTTCGCTTTTTTGTTGCTTTTTACCAGATTTGTTTGTATAGTGAATTAGTAATCTTTTCAGTTTAGAAAAGTGGGAGGAATTTCATGGCTGACCAAAGAAAAGTTGCCTTGGACAAGGCATTAAAAAGTATTGAAAAGGAATTCGGAAAGGGTTCGATTATGCGCATGGGCGACAAGGCCGATACGCAAATTTCAACAATTCCTTCAGGCTCGCTTGCCTTAGACGAGGCTTTAGGAGTTGGGGGCTATCCACGTGGAAGAATCGTGGAAGTCTACGGACCAGAAAGTTCTGGGAAAACGACGGTTGCCCTCCATGCGGTCGCTGAAGTTCAAAAGCGCGGGGGCACGGCTGCCTATATCGATGCCGAAAACGCATTGGATCCCGTTTATGCCACGCATTTAGGGGTTAACATTGACGATTTGCTGTTGTCACAACCGGATACCGGTGAACAGGGGCTTCAAATTGCGGATGCATTGGTTACCAGTGGCGCCATTGATATGGTGGTCATTGATTCCGTTGCCGCATTGGTTCCCCGTGCCGAAATTGAAGGAGAAATGGGCGATACCCACGTTGGGCTGCAAGCCCGGTTAATGTCTCAGGCCCTTCGGAAATTGTCCGGGACCATCAATAAGACTAAGACCATTGCAATTTTTATTAACCAGATTCGTGAAAAGGTTGGCGTGATGTTTGGGAACCCTGAAGTGACGCCTGGTGGTCGGGCATTGAAGTTTTACGCGACTATCCGGTTGGAGGTTCGGCGGGCCGAACAGATTAAGGATGGCACCAACATCATTGGTAATCGGGTTCGCATTAAGGTTGTTAAGAATAAGGTTGCGCCACCATTTAAGCGGGCTGAAGTTGATATCATGTACGGGAAAGGGATTTCCCAGTCCGGGGAATTAGTTGATATGGCTGTTGAAAAAGATATTATCAACAAATCCGGATCATGGTATTCCTATGGCGAAGAACGAATTGGTCAGGGCCGTGAAAACGCGAAGGCTTACTTGGAAGAACATGCAGATGTTTATCAAGAAGTGGCTAAAAAGGTTCGCGATGCCTATGGAATTCCTGAAGATGGGGCGGCAACTAACGAGGAAGAAAGCAGCAAAGATAAAAAGGCTGATTCTACCGACAAAAAGGCCGCCGAAAAGGATAACGACAAGGCTAAATCAAAGGCCATCGATAATATTGATTTAAATATTGGTAAATAGGTTCATGAGTCACCAATGAGCGAATGAAACGGCGGGTGTAACGGTCGAATCATTCGTTTTTTTGTTGATTAAACAAGCAAATAACCATTAGACTGGCGTTAGGAGCATGGAAAAAATTCAAGTTAGGATGTCGACAATTAATTGCTATATGCAAATGGTTGCTGGACCCTAAATAAGATGATTGACACTTTGGCTAACAAACATTAAAATTAAGGTTGTGTCAATAATCAAATAACATCTTATTTAATTTGTGTTACAAAATAATCATTATTTATGATGATTTGGAGGTGAAGCCATGAGTATGGCTGGGGTAATCCTCGCAATCATCGCTATTATTGTTGTTGGTTTTGTTGGTTTTTTTAGTTATTTAATCGGGAAATCTACACAGAAGAAAATCCAGACCGCTAAACTTGAAACTGCAAAGGGTTCCGCAACGTCCATTTTGGCCGAGGCAAAAAAGAAAGCCGAGACACTCGTTAAGGAATCAACTTTAGCTGCTCAAGAAAAGAATCACCGCTACCGTTCAAAAATTGAAAAAGAATTAAAACAACGGCGAGTGGAGATTCAAAAGCAGGAAGATCGACTGTTACAGCGAGAAGAAGCTCTTGATCGCAAGGATAGTACCTTTGAGCGACGCGAAAATAGTTTGAACCGCAAGGAGCAAAAGATTAATCGCGAACAACAGAATTTAGAGTCGCAACAAGAAAAAGCAAACTCACTTATTGCCAAACGGCAAGCCGAAGTTGAACGGGTTGCGGGTTTCACTCAGGATGAAGCCCGGGATCAAATTTTAAAGGAAACTGGTGACCAGCTAGCTGAAGAAAAGGCTCGAATGGTCAAAGAAAGTTATTACCAAGCTCAGGCAGAAGCTGACAAGAACGCGAAAAACTTAATTGTTGAAGCAATTCAACAAAGTTCAGCGGATATTGTATCTGAAACGACAGTATCAGTTGTCAGTCTTCCTAATGACGACATGAAGGGCCGGATCATTGGTCGTGAAGGTCGAAATATCAGAACGTTTGAAACCCTGACCGGGATTGATTTAATCATTGATGATACGCCGGAAGCGGTTGTTTTAAGCGGATTTGATCCTATTCGCCGGGAAGTTGCCAAGATGACATTGGAAAAGTTAATTAAGGACGGTCGGATTCATCCAGCTCGGATTGAAGAGATGGTTGATAAAAGTCGTAAGGAACTTGACGAACGGATCCAGGAGATTGGCGAAGAAACGTTATTTGATCTGGGCATTCACTCAATGAGTCCTGAGATGATTAAACTCGTTGGGCGAATGAACTTTAAGATTTATCAGGGGCAGAATTTGCTTGCCCATTCAACTGAAGTTGCAAAACTTGCCGGAGCATTTGCTTCGGAATTAGGTGAGGATGTTACATTAGCTAAGCGCGCAGGATTATTACACGATATCGGAAAAGCTGTTAACAATGGCGTTGTCCAGGGTTCTCATGTTCAAGTGGGGGTTGACCTTGCTAAGAAATATCATGAGAGTCCAGTGGTAATTGACACAATTCAAGGTTATGAAGATGGCCATCAACCCGAGTATATTATTGCCGAGTTGGTTGTTGTTGCTGAAAAGATCGCCGAATCTCGTCCCGGGGCTCACAGTGAGTCGCTCGAGAGTTTCGTGCATCGGCTTGATAGCCTGGAAAAAATTACTGACAGTTTTGACGAAGTTCAAAAGAGTTACGCAATTCAAGCTGGACGGGAAATCCGTGTGATTGCAAAACCCGATGACATTACTGACACGCAGGCGATAGTGCTTGCTAGAAGGATTAAGCAAAAGATTGAAACTGAGATGAAGTACCCTGGTCATATTAAAGTGACAGTGATCAGAGAAGTTCGTTCAGTTGAATATGCAAAGTAAAAGATCAGACGTTCTGGTCTTTTTTCTTTTATAATAGATCGTGTTAACATTATTTGAATAGAAAATTAGAAAGTGTAGGGCAGTTTGATGCGAATTCTTTTTATTGGTGACGTTGTTGGCGATAAAGGCGTTTCGATGATTCAACATTATTTACCGGTGATTAAGCAGGAGGTTCGGCCTCAGGTCACCATTGTTAATGGCGAAAATGCGACGGCAATGGGACGGGGCATTACGCAATCAATTTATAAGAAACTTATGGGTGACGGTGTCGACGTTGTGACGCTTGGTAATCACGCTTGGAGTAATCGGGAAATTCTGGATTTCATTGATGATGCCAATCGGTTGATTCGGCCCTATAACTTTCCTAAGAACGTCACTCCCGGTAAGGGTTATACGTTGGTTAATGTGAATGGTAAGCAACTAGCCGTCCTTAATTTTCAGGGGCGGGTATTTATGGATAATCTAGATGATCCGTTTTCCTTGGCCGAATCCTTAGTTACCGAATTGCGGCAGAAGACCAACTGCATTTTCATGGATTTTCATGCCGAGGCAACCAGTGAAAAATTGGCAATGGCAAGATTCTTGGATGGAAAGGTTTCGGCGGTCGTTGGCACGCACACCCACGTCCAGACCAACGACCCCAGAATCCTTCCGCAAAAAACGGCCTTCCTGACCGATGTTGGGATGACTGGTCCGGCTGATGGCATGTTGGGGATGAAACCCGAGAGTGTCATTTCCCGGTTTATCAATCAGCGGCCCGCCAGGTTTGAAGTCCTAGAAACTGGACGCGGCGTGCTATCCGGGTGCGTCATCGATATCGATGACAAGACGGGTCACGCCACTGCGATTAAAACGATCAAATACCTGGATGATCAGGCTCGCGGTTAAACTCGTTAAGCACGGTGATCCAGAAATTGAAACAAGTTCATGATCTTTAAGGAGCGTTAGGTTTTGGCAAAAAAAGAAGCAACCCCAATGATGGTTCAATATCAAAAAATTAAAGATCAATATCCGGATGCCTTTTTATTCTATCGGCTCGGTGATTTTTACGAGATGTTTAATGACGACGCGATTAAGGGGTCTCAGTTATTGGAACTGACGCTCACCAATCGTTCCCGGAACCCGGAAAACCCGGTGCCCATGTGTGGGGTTCCCCACAAGGCGGTTCAGAATTACATTGATATCTTGGTGGATCAGGGATACAAGGTTGCCATTTGTGAACAGATGGAGGATCCGCGGCTTACCAAAGGGATGGTTAAGCGTGAGGTTATTCAGCTGGTAACGCCGGGCACGCAGATTGATGTTGGGACCCAAAATGCAAAGAGCAATAATTATCTGACGGCCATTAATTATGATTCAAACCAAGCAGCTTTTGGCTTTTCGTATGCCGATCTGTCGACGGGAGAACTGAAGGTTGCTGAATTAAGTACGTCTGCCGAGTTAATTAATGAGTTGGTTTCACTGCAGACCAAGGAGGCGGTTGTTTCCGGGGATTTACCAAATTCTGTTCGCGAAACCGTCGAAAAACTGGGGATTCTGATTTCTCATCAGCCCTCGCTGCCCGTTAATTCTTCAGAAAGCTATCTATCCCAGGACGTCACCAGCCCGCTTTTAAAGCAGGTTGTTAAATTAATGCTGGATTATATCCAATCGACCCAAAAACGCAGCCTGCAGCATTTGAAGCGGGCTGTCGTCTATGAACCGTCCGACTTCTTGGAACTGGATCATAATTCACAGTATAATCTCGAGCTAACCCGAAATATTCGCACCGGCAAAAAGGCCGGAACGCTTCTTTGGCTGCTTGACCAGACCAAGACGGCTATGGGCGGTCGTAAGCTTAAACAGTGGATTGAACGGCCGTTGGTTAACCGAACGAGGATCGAAGAGCGCCATAATGCCGTCGGGGTCCTGTTAGATCACTATTATGAACGAAATCAGCTACAAGATGAATTAATCAAGGTTTATGATTTGGAAAGATTGGCCGGACGAATTGCTTTTGGCAGTGTCAACGGCCGGGATCTGATTCAACTCAAGACGTCTTTAAAGCAGGTCCCAAAGATCAAATACATCCTTGAGCAAATTGCTGACAAGAGTTTTAAGGACATGTTGGATAATTTGGTGCCCTTGGACGACGTTGTGGCGACCATTGAAAATGCGATTGTTGAGCAGCCGCCCATTTCAGTGACTGACGGTGGGGTCATCAAGGATGGCTTTGACGATCGGTTGGATAAGTATCGGGATGCAACAAAGAATGGTCAGAAGTGGCTGGCTGATTTGGAAGCAAAGGAACGTAAAGTGACCGGGGTTAATAACCTGAAAGTTGGGTTTAACCACGTTTTTGGATACTACATCGAGGTAACCAAAACAAATTTGGACAAAATTCCAGCTGACCGTTATCAGCGTAAACAGACGTTGGCGAATGCCGAACGATTTTCGACTCCCGAACTGAAAGAAAAAGAGGCGTTGATTCTTGAAGCTCAGGAACAGAGCAAGGTACTGGAATACCAACTGTTTGTGAAGGTTCGCGATCAGATCAAAGCTTCAATTAAGCAAATTCAGGCCTTGGCTGACGCAGTCGCTTCCGTTGATGTCCTGCAGAGTTTTGCAAGCGTCAGTGAAGAGTACCGGTTTGTCAAACCTAAGTTAACAACCCAGCATAAAATTGCCATTAAAGACGGCCGTCATCCGGTTGTTGAAAAGGTATTGGGCCATCAGCAATATGTTCCCAACGATGTTGACATGGGAAGCGATACCAGTGTGTTATTGATCACGGGTCCGAATATGTCTGGAAAGAGCACTTACATGCGGCAAGTGGCGTTAGGCGTTATCATGAACCAAATGGGATGCTTCGTGCCGGCAAAATCCGCAACCTTACCAGTATTTGACAAGATTTTTACCCGAATTGGTGCTGCCGATGACCTGATTTCCGGCCAAAGTACTTTCATGGTAGAAATGAAAGAGGCTAATGATGCGATTGAAAATGCCACGCCAAATAGTTTGATTTTATTTGACGAAATTGGTCGGGGGACCGCAACTTACGATGGGATGGCACTGGCCCAGGCAATTATTGAGTATGTGCATAACAATATTGGTGCCAAGACGCTGTTTTCGACCCACTATCATGAGTTGACGAGTTTGGATGAGACGTTGAATCGGCTACAAAACGTTCACGTCGGGGCCACCGAATCTAATGGTGAATTGGTGTTTCTTCATAAAATTCAACCGGGCCCCGCTGATAAATCATATGGCATTCACGTTGCCAAGCTTGCCGGCTTACCGAATGGGTTGCTTAACCGCGCGAATCAAATATTAACTGGTCTTGAGAAGAAGGAAGCTCATGGCAAGCCGGGGAATCCGGCGACTCAACCAGCCGAGGCGCGTGAGTCATCGAAATCTGGCCATGAGTCCGCGGCCAACACTGAAGAGCAAATTTCACTATTTCCGCTTGAAAAGGTTGATGATAATCAGGCTGAAGTTGTGAGTCAGTTAAAAAATTTGGATTTAATGTCAAAGACCCCCATGCAGATTATGAATCAGGTATATAAGTGGCAGCAGAAGATGAACAGGGAGTAGGTGGTTAATTTGAAACAAATTCATGAATTGCCGCCAATCCTCGCCAACCAAATATCGGCTGGTGAGGTCGTTGAGCGACCAGCTTCCGTTGTAAAGGAACTCGTTGAAAACGCCATCGATGCGCATAGTACCCAGGTCGATGTGACCGTTGAGAATGCCGGCCTTAAGTTGATCAAAGTGGTTGATGACGGCGACGGCATTGATGCGGATCAGGTTCAAACCGCATTTTTACGTCACGCGACTAGCAAAATTACAGAGCAGCGGGATCTTTTCCGGGTGCGAACGCTGGGATTTCGTGGTGAGGCACTGCCAAGTATTAGTTCGGTGGCCGACGTGGTATTGAAAACGTCAACCGGCGCGATGGGGACGGAAGTCACTTATAAGGGCGGCAAATTTGTGTCCCAGAGTGCGTCTGAATCGCGTAAGGGAACCACGGTCGAAGTCCGTTCGTTATTTTACAATACCCCAGCGCGGTTAAAATATCTGAGTTCACCAAATACGGAATTAGCCAAAATTTCCGACATTGTCAATCGGCTGGCACTGAGTCATCCAGAGGTCGCGTTTTCATTTACCAGCAACGGCCGGGAGCTGTTAAGAACCTCCGGCCGGGGCGACTTACTGCAGGTTTTAGGGGCAATTTACGGCGTCAAAACGGTCTCAAAAATGGTCCCGATTCAGTCTGAAGAGCCTGATTTGGCAATTAATGGATTTGTCAGTCTTCCCGAGCTGACGCGGGCAAGCAGAAACTACATTTCGTTGATTTTGAACGGCCGGTTTGTTAGAAATTATCCGCTGACCAGGGCGGTTATTGATGGGTACGGGTCCAAACTCATGATTGGGCGTTTCCCAATTGCCGTCATTAACATTAAGCTGGATCCGGCGCTTGTTGACGTCAACGTTCATCCGACCAAGCAGGAGGTTCGAATCAGCGAAGAGCCTAAACTTGGGCATATGATTTCCAACGCGATTCGCCAAATGCTGGCGACTAAGCAGTTGATTCCAGACGCCACCCGTGACTTTAAGAAACCAGTTTCCAGCCGTTCCAATGATTATCCTTCAGAATCACCCGCGATTAGTGCCCAGCCGCAAGGGCAGCCTTTATTTGAGGTGCCTTCTGAGACTGAGGGTTCGAATCTGGCGGATGATGATCCAATCGTTATCAAGCAAAGAGACGATCTGAACGGTCCCCGAGTCGCTAAATGGGATCGTCTGTTAGCAGAGGAGCCGACTTCAGTTCCTATTTTTGGTGAGACGGGATTCCGGCTGGCCGATGATTCCAATCCGGCAAAAGCTGCCGAAATTCAATCTCAGCCAGAGCAGCAAGATCTGGTTGGGGAATCCGGTTTTCCAAATCTTCGCTATATTGGTCAGATTCACGGGACCTATTTAGTTGCCGAAACCCCTGAAAATATGTATCTGGTGGATCAACATGCCGCTCAGGAACGGATTAACTATGAGCACTATCGAAAAGCGATTGGTGAAGTTAGTGACGATCAGCAAAAACTGTTGGTGCCAATCGTTTTAGATTACACCACCAGTGATTTTTTACTTATTATGGAAAAACTGCCCCTGCTTCAAAAGCTTGGGATTCACCTTGAACAGTTTGGCCAAAATAGCTTCATTGTTCGGGAACACCCAATGTGGTTTAAGGCCGGGCAAGAAGAGGCGACCATCAAAGAAATGATTGACTGGATTCTTAACGACCATAAGATTTCGGTTGCCGCCTTTCGTGAAAAAACGGCCATCATGATGAGCTGTAAGCGCGCAATTAAGGCCAATCATCATCTTGATAGTCGACAGGCAAGTGCTTTGCTGGCTCGACTGCCCGAATGTGAGAATCCCTATAATTGTCCCCATGGCCGGCCCGTGCTGGTGAAGTTTACAAATGAAGATATTGAAAAGATGTTCAAACGCATCCAGGATCCTCACCGTACGGATGAAGAAATTATTTAAAATATCCTCGAGCGTCACGGAAACTTATGATACAATTTATAAGTTATTAGCAAACATACGTTTTAGTGAAGAGGAAATTGAATGTACGAATTTTTTGAAGGTCAAATTGTTGATATAACGCCCGCGTCGATTGTTTTACTGGTAAATGGGGTTGGCTACTTGATTTACACTGCCGATCCTTATCGATTCAAGGTGGACACTAAAAAAACCGTTCGCGTTTATGTGTACCAAGCCGTTAGCGATTCGGCAATTTTGCTGTACGGATTTTACGATGCTGATGATAAAAAGATTTTTCAGAAACTTCTGGCAGTATCCGGCATCGGTCCGAAAAGCGCCCTGGCAATTTTGGCGGGTAATGATCGGAGTGGGTTGATCAATGCCATCAATAATCGAGACGTCAAATTCTTGACGAAGTTCCCCGGTGTTGGTAAAAAGACCGCCCAACAAATTATTTTGGATCTTCAGGGCAAGGTGGGGGATTTCACGACTGATCCATCCAAGAAAG
This sequence comes from Lentilactobacillus parafarraginis DSM 18390 = JCM 14109, assembly GCF_001435895.1. GTDB lineage: Bacteria > Bacillota > Bacilli > Lactobacillales > Lactobacillaceae > Lentilactobacillus > Lentilactobacillus parafarraginis. Next base: position 45,868 of record NZ_AZFZ01000004.1, read on the forward strand.
CGCCTGATGTCGCGGTTGGCACGACCTCAAATGAATTGGCGGACGCCATGTCCGCACTGGAAGCGCTCGGTTATTCCACCAAGCAGATTACCAGCATTCAGGCTGATTTAGAAGCGAAGACCGGTTTAACGACCGATGAATACCTGAGTCTTGGCCTTAAGCTATTAATGCATTAGGGGGTGAAAAATTGGAAAAAGACGATCGGATTGTTTCCCCTGAGAACGAGAATGACGATGAAGATAAAATTGAAAAGTCCCTTCGGCCGCAAACGTTGGCCGATTACATCGGGCAAAGTGACGTTAAGAACGAACTGAAAGTTTACATCCAAGCCGCTAAACAGCGTGAGGAATCCCTGGATCACGTTCTGTTGTATGGCCCACCAGGCCTTGGGAAAACGACGCTTGCGATGGTCGTTGCCAATGAAATGGGGGTTAATATTCGAACGACCAGCGGACCGGCAATTGATAAACCGGGCGATCTCTTGTCACTGTTAAACGAATTGAATCCTGGAGACGTTCTGTTTATTGATGAAATTCACCGGCTCCCCAAAGTTGTTGAGGAAATGTTATATTCCGCGATGGAAGACTTCTTTGTTGATATCATCGTCGGTCAGGGATCGGACTCCCATCCGGTTCACTTTCCCCTTCCGCCATTTACCCTAATTGGTGCCACAACGCAGGCGGGGATGCTTTCGGCACCGTTGCGTGATCGATTTGGCATCGTTGAGCATATGAATTACTACCAAGTGATTGATTTGGAACAGATTGTTCAGCGAACTGCCGGAATCTTTCAAATTCCGATTTTGAAGTCCGGAGCTCATGAAATTGCTTTGCGTTCCCGGGGGACTCCTCGGGTCGCCAACCGGCTTTTGAAGCGAATTCGTGATTTTGCCCAGGTAGCCGATAAATCCAGCATTGATTTGGACATTGTCCGTTACGCCCTTGAAAAGCTCAAGGTTGACGATTTGGGGCTTGACGCGACCGATATTAAACTATTACGGACAATGATCGAATACTATGACGGAGGTCCGGTGGGATTAAAAACTTTAGCAGCTAATATTGGTGAGGAAACTGACACAATTGCCGAAATGTATGAGCCGTACCTCCTTCAAATCGGGCTCATCAAGCGGACTGCCCGGGGCCGTAAAGTAACCCCCAAGGGCTATGCGCATCTGCATTACCCTAGCAGCCCCAGCAACCTCGTATGAAAGGAAACTTAACGTTGAAAACAAATTACACACTTGAAGATTTTGACTATGATCTGCCTCATGAACTGATTGCACAAACCCCGATTAAAGATCGGGATGAGTCCCGCCTTTTGGTGCTCGATAAAGAGACCGGCGAGATGCAGGACCGCCACTTCTATAACATCATTGATTATCTGAATCCTGGCGATGCACTTGTAATGAACGATTCCAAGGTCATGCCTGCCCGAATTTACGGGGTAAAAGAAGACACTGGCGGTCACTTGGAAGTCCTGTTATTGCATAACATTGAGGGTGATCGGTGGGAGACGCTCATGAAGCCGGCTAAGCACGCCAAAGTAGGCACCAGAATCGATTTTGGCGATGGTCAGTTAAAGGCCGTTGTTACCAAGGAGTTGGATCATGGCGGCCGGGAAATTGAATTTCAATACGAGGGAATCTTCATCGAAATCCTTGAGAAGCTGGGCGAAACCCCGTTACCGCCATACATCAAGGAAAAGTTAGATGATCCTAACCGTTACCAAACCGTTTATGCCAAAGAAATGGGATCGGCAGCTGCACCGACTGCCGGACTTCATTGGACAAAGGAACTCTTGCAAAAAGTAGCTGATAAGGGTGTTCATCTGGTATACTTAACCCTTCACGTTGGCCTGGGCACCTTTAGACCGGTTGAAGAAGACAATATTGATGATCACAAAATGCATAGTGAATTTTACCGGTTATCTGATGACGCTGCTGCCACTCTGAATGCCGTTCGAAAAAATGGTGGCAAAATTGTGGCAACCGGAACGACGTCCATTCGCACTTTGGAGACGGTTGGATCGAAGTTTAATGGCGAGATTCATCCGGATTCTGGGTGGACCGACATCTTTATTAAACCCGGATACCAATGGAAAGTGGTTGATTCATTTATTACGAACTTTCACCTTCCCAAGTCAACTTTGGTCATGTTGGTTGCGTCGTTCACCGGTCGGGATAACATCTTGAATGCTTATCAGCACGCAATTGATGAAAAATACCGATTCTTTAGTTTCGGGGATGCCATGTACATTCACTAGTTTCTAGGAGGATATTTATGCAACCAGCGATCACTTATCGCTTGATTAAAAAAGAAAAGCACACCGGCGCCAGGCTTGGTGAAATCACCACGCCCCACGGAACGTTTCGGACGCCCGTATTTATGCCGGTTGGGACTCAGGCAACCGTTAAGACGCTCGCACCCGAGGAGCTCGAAGATATGGGTGCCGGCATCATTTTAGCCAACACCTACCACCTTTGGCTTCGACCGGGTGAGGATATTATCAAGCAAGCCGGTGGCCTTCATAAATTCATGAATTGGGACCATCCAATTTTAACGGATTCCGGTGGCTTTCAAGTATTTTCACTGGCTAAAAATCGTGACATTACCGAACAAGGGGTCACCTTTAAAAACGAAATTAACGGTGATCGGATGTTTTTATCACCCGAAAAGGCGATGCAGATTGAAAACGACCTTGGTCCGGATATTATGATGAGTCTTGATGAATGCCCACCATTTTTTGAATCCTATGATTATGTTAAAAAATCTGTTGAGCGGACCAGCCGCTGGGCAGAACGCGGTCTTAAAGCGCATCGTAATCCGGATTCTCAAGGATTGTTCGGGATTGTTCAGGGGGCTGGCTTTGAGGATTTAAGAAAGCAATCGGCCAAGGATCTAGTGAGTTTGGATTTTCCCGGCTATTCAATTGGGGGTCTCTCAGTGGGAGAATCCAAGGCCGAAATGAATCGGATCTTGGAGACCACAGCGCCACTATTGCCCGAGAATAAACCCCGGTATTTAATGGGGGTCGGGGTGACCGATTCTCTAATTGATGGGGTGATTCGCGGCATTGATATGTTTGATTGTGTGCTGCCGACTCGAATTGCCCGCAATGGGACGGTGATGACATCCCATGGAAGACTTGTCGTTAAAAACGCGGCCTACGCGAGGGATTTTGGCCCGCTGGACGACCAGTGCGACTGCTATGCTTGTCGAAATTATTCACGGGCATATATTCACCACTTAATTCGCGCGGACGAAACCTTTGGAATGAGGTTGGCAAGTTATCATAATCTGTACTACCTGATTCATCTGATGAAACGCGTTCAGCAGGCCATCCTTGACGATAATCTTTTAGATCTTCGGCAAGAGGTATTTGAACAGTATGGGTACAACAAACCAAATCCGAAAAACTTTTAACTATGGACGGTTTACAAGTTATTTGGTAAAGTATTCCTATGGAAAGTGTGGGTGAAAAATATTGAACAGTTCTGTTTACTCGATCTTAATGATTGTTGTTTTGTTTGCGTTGATGTATTTCTTGATGATTCGTCCTCAAAGAAAGCAACAGCAAAAGCGGCAGGAACAACTTTCAAAAGTTAAGCAAGGCGATCAGGTCGTTACGATCGGTCGGCTGCACGGCGTTGTTGACGAAATTAACGAAGCCGATAAAACCGTTACGCTTGATTGTGATGGGATTTACTTGGTCTTTGATTTGAGTGCCATTGCTCAGGTAAAGCAACCTGCAGTTACCGCTGCAGCAACAGCTACCAACAACAATGCGACTAATGAACAACCAGCTGATGATGCAAAAACCGATAAGCCGGCCGATGCTGATTCAGATCAGACGACTCAAAAGTCTGATAATTCAGATAGTGATTCAAAGTCCGAAGACAAGTAACAAAAATGGGTTGGGGACAGAACAATGTTTTGCGCCAACCATTTTTTTCGAGTAAAAAAGAACATACGTTTGAAGGCCCATAAGTGAGATGAGATAGATGGCAAAAGATGATCGACATATTATTCATATTGATATGGATGCTTTTTATGCCTCCATTGAAGAACGAGAAGATCCCTCACTGAAAACGAAGCCCCTCATTGTTGCGAAGGATCCCCGCAAGACTGGTGGTCGTGGGGTGGTATCAACGGCTAACTATGTTGCCAGAAAATATGGGGTCCACTCAGCAATGAGTTCTTCAAAGGCGCTTGAACTCTGTCCCAAGGCGGTTTTTCGGTTTTCTGGGTTTGAACTTTATCGGGCAGTTTCCCAAAAAATCCACGACATCTTTCATGAGTATACCGATAAAGTGGAATCGGTTGCTTTAGATGAGGCCTACCTTGACATCACCGACAATAAGCGGCATATTTCCGATTCAATTCAGGTGGGGCGAATGATCCAAGCGGAGATCTTAAAGCAAACTAAATTAACGTGTTCTGTCGGCGTTTCGTATAACAAATTTCTTGCCAAGGAAGCTTCCGATTACGCCAAGCCGTTTGGGTTAACCGTGATTGAACCTAAGGATGCGATTGAGTTTTTAAAACGGCTGCCCATTGAGAAATTTCGGGGCGTTGGTAAAAAAACCGTCCCAAAGATGCATGACCTCGGAATTAATGACGGGGCAGATTTAATTCAATGGTCCCAGATGGATCTTATTAAGCATTTTGGCAAATTTGGATATGTCCTATATGAACGAGCGCGGGGAATTGATAAGCGACCGGTTGAATATGCTCGGGTTCGAAAATCCGTTGGTAAAGAAAGAACTTTTGGCCCGGAGCTGGAGAATCAGTCCCAGGTTGATGACCAGTTAAAGCATATTGCCGAAATGGTGGCTGCGGAAATGCAGCAAAAGAAAAAGCATGGCAAAACGCTGGTCCTAAAGATTCGTTATCGCGATTTTTCGACTTTCACCAAACGGATTAGTTTGGATAATTACATCCACAACAACCCTTCTGACTACTATGAACTCGCAAGTGAACTACTAACGGAAATGCCGGATATTGGCGCTGGGGTCCGGTTACTTGGGATCACATTAACTAATTTGGCAGATTTGAATTATGAAAATATCGTTCTCAATTTATTTGCCGATCCCAAGCGGTGATTTAAAAGCTGTTGTTTATTACTTTAAGTAGTTAGTGTATACTGAAGTGTTCAACAAAGAATAGTGGGGTAATAAGACATGTCGATTCAAACCGAAATATTAACGAAAATCAAGCAATATAACACCATCATCATCCATCGCCACAAGCGGCCGGATCCCGATGCCATTGGCTCGCAGATGGGCCTGGCATCGATTTTGAAGGCGTCCTTTCCTGGAAAGACAATTTTATGCGCTGGAAAGAATTTTGACAGTTTCAAGTGGCTAGGGACTGCTGACGATATTAGTGACGATCAGTATAAAGACGCGTTAGTGATTGTTGTCGACACGGCCAATCAACCACGAGTCGATGATGATCGTTACACGAAGGGCAAGGCGCTCATTAAAATTGACCACCACCCAAACGATGATCAGTTTGGCGACTTGATGTGGGTCATGCCTGAAGCATCAAGCACTTCGGAGCTGATTTTTGATTTCTTTGATATGTTTCGTTGTGAATTGACGCTTCCTGACGATGGGGCCCGCGTACTCTATGCCGGGATTGTTGGTGATACGGGCCGATTTATGTATCCATCCACGTCCGCGCACACCTTTGAAGTTGCGGCAAAACTTGCAGACTTCAACTTTTCACCCAGTGATGTGAACCAAAAAGAGGACGAAATTGACCTGCCTTTGGCGAGGTTATCCGCTTACGCGTATGAGAATCTTCAAATTCTGGACAGCGGCGCAGCGTATTTGGTATTGTCTAATAAGGTTCTTGAACCATTTAAACTCGGCGATGAAAGCACAGCGTCGATTGTGCCGCTTCCCGGACGCATCAAGGAAGTCGTTTCCTGGGCAATCTTTGTTGAGCAAAAGGAAGGCGACTATCGGATTCGGTTGCGCTCCAAGGGGCCGGCAATTAACGAATTGGCCAAACAATATGGTGGTGGCGGTCATCCACTGGCCAGTGGCGCCGTCGTGGATAATGAGGATCAAATTAAAACGTTTATCCATGATTTGGATAACCTGGTGAAGAATAGCAAATAGGAGATTTTATGACACAATTTTCAGATTTTGGGTTAAAACCCTTTATTTTACAAGCGCTTGACGCGTTGAAGTTTACGGAACCGACTGCTGTCCAGGAAAAACTGATTCCAGTGATCATGCGGCATCGGGATGTTGTTGGGCAGTCAGCAACCGGCAGCGGAAAGACCCATGCCTTTCTGTTACCGATTTTTAATCAATTGGACCCCAGCAACGAATCAGTTCAAGCGGTCATCACAACTCCCAGTCGAGAACTGGCCTATCAAATTCTGGATGCCGCAAAACAAATTGCCAAATTTAGCCCAGATCAAATAACAATTGGCAGTTACGTTGGCGGAACTGATAAGAAACGCCAAGAGGACCGTTTGAAAAAGGAGCAGCCCCAACTCATTGTCGGCACTCCTGGGCGGATTTGGGATCTAATTAAAAATGGCGGTCTAGATGTGCATACTGCTTCACAATTAGTGATTGATGAAGCGGATATGACCCTGGACATGGGCTTTTTGGACGTCGTTGATCACATCGCTGCCAGTTTTGGAAAAGACGTTCAGATGATGGTCTTTTCAGCCACTATTCCACAGAAAATCACGGTGTTCTTAAAAAAGTATATGGATAATCCGGTAATCGAAGAAATTCCGGTGTCTTCAATTATCAGCCCAACGATTGATAACTGGCTGATTTCAACCAAGGGTCAGGACAAAAATCAATTGATCTACCGGCTTTTAACGGTTGGTGAACCTTACCTTGTGTTGATTTTCGCCAACACGCGAAAGCGAGTCGAAGAACTGACCGACTATTTACGCGGACAGGGACTGAAGGTTGCCATGGTTCATGGTGGCATCAAGCCTCGTGAGCGGAAACAAATTATGAAGCGAATTAAGAATCTCGACTTTCAGTTTGTGGTTGCGACCGATTTGGCTGCACGAGGAATTGATATCGAGGGTGTTTCCCACGTGATTAATGACGATATTCCGACAGAGGATTTGGAATTCTTCATTCACCGGGTGGGGCGAACCGGCCGGAACGGGATGCCGGGGACTTCGATTACGCTGTACTCGCCGGACGAAGAACAAGAGGTTGAAGAACTCGAAAAGATGGGGATTCATTTTAAACCCAAAGCTTACAAAAATCATGAAATTATTGATACGTATGATCGTAATCGGCGGGCGACCCATCATAAAAAACGTGAAAAGCTTGACCCAACCATGATCGGGTTGATTAAGAAGAAAAAGAAGCACGTTAAGCCCGGCTATAAACGGCAAATTAAGATGTCAATTGCCCGCAAGGAAGAAATGGATCGTCGTGTTTCACAACGGGAGCAATCACGGGCCAAACGCAAACAGCGGAAGCAAAGCTCGAATCGTTACAAGTAAAATTCGATTGACATCATTTTCACAAAAAAGTATACTTTGAATGGTTTAAGAATATGTCAGGTCCTGCTACTTTTCAGAAACGTTTTGGTTGATGTGAAAAACGATTTAGTTTACCTGATGCTCTCTTAACACACAATTAAACACAAACCTGATGAATCAGGATAAAGTGGTTACGATTTAGCATCGTTGCAATCAGAGTGGTACCGCGCCAATCGGCGTCTCTGTTAGCAACGGTGCTTTATTTTGGTCGAAGGAGAAGATTACGATATGAAGAATTTAAGTAGTGGTCAAATCAGACAGATGTTTTTGGACTTTTTCCATGAAAAGGGCCACACAATTGAACCAAGCGCATCATTGATTCCAGTGGATGATCCCACGTTGCTGTGGATCAACTCTGGGGTTGCCACGATGAAGAAGTATTTCGATGGCTCCGTTGTGCCCAAGAATCCAAGAATGACCAGCTCGCAGAAGAGTATTCGCACAAATGATATTGAAAATGTCGGTAAAACCCCGCGGCACCATACCTTATTTGAAATGCTGGGAAACTTTTCGGTTGGCGATTACTTCAAAAAAGAGGCCATTACCTGGGCCTTTGAATTATTAACATCCCCAAAATGGTTTGGTTGGGATAAGGATAAGCTTTATATGACGGTTTACCCTAAGGACACCGATGCGAAAAAATATTGGGAAAAAGTTGGCGTGGCACCTGATCATATCATTGAGATTGAGGATAATTTCTGGGATATTGGTCAGGGGCCTTCAGGTCCGGATTCTGAAATCTTTTACGATCGTGGGGCAGACTTTGACGAATTAGCACCTGACGATCCCGAAAACTATCCTGGTGGTGAAAATGATCGCTGGCTTGAAGTTTGGAACATTGTTTTTTCTCAATTCAACCATACCCCTGAAGATACTTATGAACCCCTCCCTCGGAAGAACATTGATACGGGGATGGGACTGGAACGGGTCGTTTCAATTTTTCAACACGCCCGAACGAACTTTGAAACCGACCTGTTTTTACCCATGATTCGCAAGACCGAAGAATTTTCGGACAACAAAAAATACGGCGTCGATAAACAAACCGATGTGGCGTTCAGAATTATCGCTGACCACGCCCGGGCAATTACCGTGGCAATTGGTGATGGCGCTTTGCCGTCAAATGTTGGCCGGGGCTATGTTATTCGTCGTTTGATTCGTCGGGCTATCGTTAATGGTCAACGACTTGGAATTAAATCAGCATTCCTTTACAAATTGGCGCCCGTAGTTGGGGAGACATTGAAATCGCATTATCCCGAAGTTTTGGCCCAGCGGGATTACATTGAAAAGGTGATCCACTCAGAAGAGGATCGGTTCAACGAAACATTAACCGATGGATTGAAATTGCTAAATAACGTGATCGCTGATGCAAAAACGAATCACAGCAACCAAATTGATGGGCCGACCGCTTTCAAGCTTTATGATACCTATGGGTTTCCATTCGAGTTAACGGGGGAAGAAGCTGCCGAAGCTGGATTAACCGTCGACAAGCAAGGCTTTGAAGTTGAAATGCAGAAGCAAAAAGACCGGGCTCGAAACGCCCGCAGCAGTGCCAAATCAATGGGTGTGCAACGGGACTTACTTGTGAAGGTTAAGGATGCCAGCGACTACGTGGGTTATGATACGTTGGACGTAAAAGATGCCAAACTGATTGACATTGTTGACGATGAAAAATTGGTTGATGAATCAAAATCAGACACCGTTGAACTCATCTTTGATAAAACACCGTTCTATGCTGAAATGGGTGGCCAGGTTGCCGATCGGGGCGTCATTTTGGACGATAACGATGAGAAGGTTGCTGACGTCATCGACGTGCAGCATGCTCCAAATGGTCAAAACCTTCACACCGTTAAAACCCAAGAACCTTTGATTAAGGGCCAACAGTATCATTTAATTGTGGATCGCTTATTTCACAGTCGGGTTGAAAAAAATCATACGGCCACTCATTTGCTTGACCAGTCCTTGAGAAATATTTTGGGCGGTCATACCCAACAAGCAGGTTCATTAGTTGAGCCAAACTATTTGCGATTTGATTTCAATCATTTTGGTCAAGTGACTGACGAAGATTTACAAAAGGTTGAAGATTTAGTAAACAAACAAATCTTTAATGAAATTGATGTTAAAACGGTTGTGACTGATCCAAAGACTGGTAAGAAAATGGGGGCCATTGCCCTGTTTAGTGAGAAATACGGCGACAAAGTTCGGGTGGTTTCCATTGGGGACTTCTCCGTTGAATTTTGTGGTGGGACCCATGTTGCCAACACTCGGGATATTGGTCTGTTTAAGATTGTTTCTGAATCTGGGGTTGGTGCCGGGGTTCGGCGAATTGAGGCCGTAACCTCAAAAGAAGCATTTAGACTCTTAAATAATCAATCTAATGAATTAAAGCAAATCTCGCGGAGCCTGAAAGTGACCCAGCTTAAGGATGTTCCAACCCGGGTCAGCCAGCTTCAAGATGACATTAAGACTCTTGAGACCAAGCAGTCGTCTCTGGAAGCCAAACTTGCCGGTAAGCAAGCCGAAGATGTCTTTAATGCCAAGCAGACTGTTGGACAATACACGATCATTACGGGTATTATCAAGGAAGCCGGAATGCAACAGCTTCGTCAGCTTGCTGACACGTGGCGGGCCAAAAAATTGTCAGATGTTTTGGTTCTCGGTACCGGTAGCGGTCAGAAGGCAAACCTGATCGTGGCAGTCACTGATGATCAGGTGAAGAATGGCATCAAAGCTGGCGATTTGATCAAATCAATTGCCGGTAATATCAAAGGTGGCGGTGGCGGCCGACCAAACATGGCCCAAGCTGGCGGTAAAGATCCAGCTGGTTTAGATTCCGCTATGAAGGCCGCGGTTGCGTGGTTAGGAAATAAGTAATTATTACATCGCCATTACATGTCGGTTACATTGGCTGTGTTGATTGTAGTTTCAACGATAATCAGTTAAAATTAGTACAAATGACCTGAAGTCATAGAGGTGAATTGTATGAGTTCGTTAGATAAAACCATGTTTTTCAATTTCAATGAAGACCAGCCTAAAGATGTGCGGGATACTTTATTGACGGTGTACAAAGCATTGGAAGAAAAGGGTTATAATCCATATAATCAAATTGTTGGCTATTTAATATCCGGTGATCCGGCTTACATTCCACGTAATCTAGATGCCCGCAATTTGATTAGAAGACATGAGCGTGATGAAATTATTGAAGAACTGGTTCGGTTCTATCTTGATAATCATCCGAATGACTCAAAAAAAGGTGAAAAATGAGATTAATGGGATTAGATGTCGGCTCTAAAACTGTGGGGGTTGCGGTCAGTGATGCGATTGGCTGGACTTCACAAGGAGTCGAGATTATTCGAATCAATGAAGATGATCAGGAGTTTGGTCTTGATCGGGTTGCCGAACTGGTGGATAAGTACCAGGTTGACGGCTTTGTTGTCGGGCTGCCAAAGAATATGAACAATTCTCTTGGCCCGCGGGCAGAAGCATCCCAGCAATATGGGCAGCGGCTTGAAAAGCAATTTGATCTTCCTGTGGATTTTGAAGATGAACGACTAACCACCGTTGAAGCTCAGCGAATGTTGACTGAGGAAGCCGATATTTCGAGACGCAAGCGTAAGAAAGTCATTGATAAATTAGCTGCAGGTCTAATATTGCAGAATTATTTAGACCGCAAGGGAAAACTAACTAGAATATGAGGTATGCAAAATATGGCAGAAGATCCAACACAACAAACAATTACATTAGTCGACGAAAACGGCGACGAAACTTTGTATGACGTTTTTTTTACATTTAAGTCCGAGGACTTTGATCGGTCATATATTTTAATTTATCCAGCTGGTAAAAAAGATGATGATGAGGTTGAAATCCAAGCCTATGCCCTTCCGGCAGGTGATGATCCTAGTGATCCTCAAGGCGGCGAATTGCAACCAATTCAAACTGATAAGGAATGGGATATGATCGAGTCCGTTTTGAATACGTTCTTGGGTAAAGATGGCGATCAAAACGATCAGGCTCAAGACGATGATCAGAAATAATCTCGTTTTGGCTAATGGATAATTTATGAAGGGATTGAGTGCAAAGCTTCAGGTTTTGACTCAGTCCTTTTTGATTGAATGATTTTTGGGATGTGATTTAATGACAAACGATGATAAGAGAAGATTTAAGACGACAATTGCCGGTAAGACATACGTTTTAATCGGAAAGGGGACTGATGAGCGTCTGCAGGCCGTTTCAGACCTTTTAAATACGCAATTGGCCCAATTAAAGAAGGCAATGCCAAACGTCTCTAACGAGCAGCTGGCGGTTTTGATGGCCTTTAATGCCATTTCAAAGCAGTTCGAACTCCAGGATCAATTGACGGCCAGAAATGATAAGCAGCCGGCTGTTAAGCAGTCCGGTGGGGATCGTGATTTTTAACCTGAGATAATTTAACGGGCGTGACGGATTTGCGCCAATGAACGCTGAGATGCGTTGTGGCTGCCAAATGAGATCCCAACGATAATGACACCAGTTTGTAAACCATTTGAGTGTCACTGCCAGCAACCCTAGCTGAACGTTCATGGTTTGGCTGGTGGGTAGATCCTGCGATGTTTTTGATTGGGCCTTTTTAGTTTAGGCACAAGTTGATCATCACTGGCAATCCACATTCAATGACGGCTTGCCCGTTATTGGGCCAGTTGTTGGCGAGATAGGCGCGTTTGCTAGCCACGTACTGCGATAAATTCAAACGAGGAAGGTATATGAACGAAAAAGTATTAGATACACTTGAATATAATAAAATTAAAGATCAGTTAGCCGGTTTTTTGACCACGGATCGGGGCCACGAAATTGTTCAGAATCTTCAGCCAAGTGGTGATTATGCGGTTGTTGACCAGCAGCTGAAGGAAACTGCCGATGGTGCCGATATCGTCAGGTTGGCTGGTGAGATCCCAATTCCCAAGCTCACCGAAATATCCCCATACATGAAGCGGTTGAAAATTGAAAATGCCGCGTTAAGCGGGACCGAGTTAGCCCACATCACCAAATTACTGCGAGCAGTCAAAACGGTTAGCCAGTTTTTTGAAGATTTTAAGAACGAAGAGGTTACCCTCCGAACCGTTCCTAAGACCGTTGCCAAGCTCACACTAATGCCGGACATCACAACCCGGATGGTTCAATCGATCGATGATGATGGCCGCGTATTGGATAGTGCGTCATCCCAACTAAGAGCGATTCGACGGACGATTGAACAGACGCAAAGCAACATCCGCACACGAATGGGTAAATACCTGAAGGGTTCTGAATCAAAGTATCTTAGTGAGCCAATTATTACCGTTCGTGATGAACGGTTTGTGCTGCCAATTCGAGCGGAGTATAAGTCTCACTTTGGTGGGATTGTGCATGACCAGAGTGCGTCTGGGCAGACGTTGTACGTTGAACCCAGTAACGTGGTTGAAATGAATAATCAATTAAGACGGGATCAACTGGCGGAGCGGACGGAACAACGGCGAATTCTGGCTGAATTGACGGAAATGATCCGTCCTTATCGCCAAGAATTGCTGGAAAATATGAACTTGGTTGGCCAATTAGACTTTGTTAACGCAAAGGCCAAGTATGCCCATCAATCGGGCGCGGTGCTTCCAAAGATTTCCACGGAAAACGTTGTGAACCTTCGCCATGCTCGTCACCCCCTAATCGCCAAAGAAAAGGTCGTTCCTAATGACATTAAAATCGGTGCTGACTACCAAACCATTATCGTCACCGGCCCGAATACCGGTGGGAAAACGATCACGATTAAGACCGTTGGTTTACTGCAGCTGATGGGCCAATCGGGGCTGTTTATCACTGCCGATGAGGAAAGTCAGATTGGGGTGTTTGACGATGTCTTCGCTGACATTGGTGATGACCAGTCGATTGAGGCAAATTTAAGTACCTTTTCATCACATATGGACAATATCATTGCCATTATGAAGCAACTGAGCGATAAGAGCCTGGTGCTGTTGGATGAGTTGGGTGCCGGAACCGACCCCAAGGAAGGCGCGGCGCTTGCGATGGCGATCATCGATGCCATTCATCGAAGTGGCTGTGAGATGATTGCGACAACTCACTATCCCGAGTTAAAGGCCTTTGCCTATAATCGCCCCGGGATTATTAACGCTTCAATGGAATTTGACGTTGAAACGTTGCGGCCCACCTATCGGCTTTTGCTAGGAATTCCCGGCCAAAGTAACGCGTTAAACATTGCCAGTCGGTTGGGAATGCCGGAACAGATTGTCCAACAGGCGAAGTCGTTTACCGATTCTGAGAATCAGGATATTAATAATATGATTGCCGAGCTGACTTCCCAGACTAAGCGGGCTCATGATGAGGCCGACAAACTGGCTACTGAGTTATCGGAAGCCACTAAGCTGCATGCCGATCTTCAAAAACGATTCGATCAGTATCAAAATCAGAAAGACCGGCTTCAAGAGCAGGCCCGTGAGCAGGCCAATGAAATTGTTGAAAAGGCCAAGCACAATGCTGATAAGATTATTGCCGACCTTCACCGAAAGCAACGTCAGGTCGGAAAAACGACCGTTAAGGAAAATGAGCTGATCGATGCCAAGGGCGCGTTGAATCAGCTTGAGGTTGCCCCAAGTCTAAAGCGTAACAAAGTGCTTAAAAAAGAAAAGGCCAAGCACAACTTTAAAGCTGGCGACGAGGTCTTGGTTAAATCCTATGGGCAACAGGGAACGCTGATTCGGCAAGAAAAAAATGGCTTGTGGGACGTCCAGTTAGGTATCCTCAAGATGCAAATTGATGAAGCAGATCTGGAAAAGGTCGGCAAACAGGCCCAACCCAAGGCGAAGTATCAAACGCACGTTTCGCGGACCCGTTCAACTGGGATGTCACCAACCCTGGATTTACGGGGGCATCGTTATGAAGAGGCCATGTATGAGCTGGATCGATACGTCGATTCTGCGCTGCTGGCCGGCTATCCGACCATCACGATTATTCATGGTAAGGGAACCGGGGCCCTTCGAAAGGGTGTCACCGACTATTTGAAACGCAATTCACGGGTCAAAAGTTTTGGCTACTCGGCACCCAATGCAGGTGGCGACGGGTCGACGGTTGTTCAATTCAAATAAGTGATTTTATTTAATTAATATTTGCTTTATAATGGAGCGCAAAGCGGATACTAAGGTTATAAGCGGTTGAGTGGCATTCATTTTGTTTGCATTTTACTATATAATTGTTAGTATAAGACTATTGAAAGAATAGGAGTGTTTGGTATGGTAAAAGAAACAACAGATCAAACTTTTGAAAATGATACCTCAAAGGGTGTTACATTAACTGATTTTTGGGCAACTTGGTGTGGCCCCTGCCGCATGCAGTCACCAGTTGTTGAAGAACTGGCCGAAGAAATGAACGACGTGACGTTTAACAAGATGGACGTGGACAAAAATCCTAATACGGCATCTAAATTCGGCATTATGAGTATTCCGACCCTTCTAATTAAGAAGGACGGCAAGGTTGTCGACACGGTTGTTGGCTACCACCCAAAGGAACAACTTAAAAAGGTATTGGCTCAGTACACTGACTAATATTAAATTCACTTAAAAGGTCTCTCAAAGCCGTTTGTTGGCTTTAAGAGACCTTTTTGTCAGCTTATTTTCTTTAATTTCCCGAAATTAATGGTCACTGTCCAAATCTTCTGGTTGGTCAGGATCTGAATGGGCGATCGTGAACATTTTGTCACTTTCTTGATCATCGACCGGTTTATCTTTTCCAAGATAGGTACTGATTAAAACAATGCCCTTAGCGGGGGTGGTTTTGGTAATTTCTGCCTCGGCAACTTGGTTGAGAATGTACTGGCAGCTTTGCGCGATGAAACCCGTTTCTAGATAAAAGTCGGGATCGTCAAAAAGATCCAAGCGATTTTTAACGATTGGCCCGCTTAATTCCCAATTAAGCTGCTGGCCGCTTTTTTTAAGCAGGTTAAGCTTACCCAGCTTGAACTGATCAAAAAAGGCGATTAAATCATCGTACGTTGCGAGACGGTGATTGCGGGCAAGGTGCTTTCCCGCCCAATATGAAATATCATGATTATCGCTGCCAAGAATGCTTGGTAAAAGGTCATCCCGGATGAGTTCCTGGCCCAGTAAATCGGCCATATGAGGATCGTTAATAATTGTTGTGTAAGCTTCGTTATCCATTTTTTAATCTCCATCAATGCAAATTGTCATTAATATATTATACAATAGTATTTACAAATCTGGTTTGTTTGTCAAATATCGCAATAAATAATTAAGCGATGGGGACGGACGAAAAAGGAGGGAATTGATATGGATAATCGACCGATTGGGGTTATGGATTCTGGTGTCGGTGGTCTAACAGTTCTCAAAGAAATCATTAAAAGTTTACCGAATGAATCTTATATTTTTATTGGTGATCAGGCCAATCTGCCGTATGGTCAAAAGCGCCCGGAACTTGTCCGGCAGCTAACCGAACGGATTGCGAATTACTTGGTTGCTCAGGATGTCAAATTATTTGTGATTGCTTGCAACACGGCAACCGCCGCGGCACTTGACTATCTGCGACAGCGATTGCCAATTCCGGTGATTGGTGTCATCCAGCCTGGTGCTGAAAGTGCGGCTCGACAATCAAAAACCCATCGAGTAGGCGTGATTGCAACGAATGGGACGGTTCAGTCAGGAAATTACCAGCGGATTATTAAACAGAGCCTCACTGATGCGACCGTTTATTCATTGGGGTGCCCAGACTTTGTGACGATGGTGGAACATGGCGACGCTGGTAAGGCTGAGACCCAGAAACGCGTCACTCAACAGTTAGCTTATTTTTCTGACAAATCTATTGACAGTTTAGTGTTGGGTTGCACCCATTTTCCGGTGCTTCAGCGAGAAATCCAACGGGCATTACCCAAAGGTGTCCGATTAATTGACCCCGGCATTTCAACCGCGCAACATATTGTTGATTATCTCAGTCAGCATGACCAACTTCGAGAAGCCGAGGCTGGCAAGCCAGTTAGACAATTTTTCACAACTGGAGAGCCGGCAGAGTTTGCCCGGGTGGCCGATCAATTGCTAAAGCGCCAAATTCATGCGGATCATCTCAATTTAGGAAAGGCGGATGTTTGATAGTGGAAAAGCCAAAGGTAATTGTGATTGCCTCAAAGAATGCCAACAAAATTAAGGAATTTGAGGAGGCATTTCAGGGGACTGGCATTCAAGTTGAATCGCTCAAGTCTTTTAATAACGTTCCTGATGTTGCCGAAACCGGGACGACCTTTGAAGAAAACGCCATGCTCAAGGCGTCTAAGATGAGTGCCTTTACGAAGCTGCCGGTTATTTCCGACGATTCTGGATTGGTTGTGCCCGCATTGAATGGTCAGCCCGGGGTTCACTCTGCAAGATACGCTGGGGATCACGATGACGACGCTAATAATGCAAAACTTCTTAAAGAAATGGAAAACAAGTCTGATCGGGATGCCTATTTTGAGTCCGTTCTGATATATTTAACACCTGAGGGAGATAAGGTCGTTGCCAGCGGGCGGGTGAATGGTCAAATTTTACGGGCCAAACGCGGCAGCAACAACTTCGGCTATGACCCGTTGTTCTATGTTCCCAGTCATCAAATGACCTTAGCAGAAATGACCACCCACGATAAGAATGAAATCAGTCATCGTGGCCGGGCCATTCGGAGCTTAATTTCAAAATTAAGGGAGCGGTGGAACTCGTGAAAATCCTGGTGGTAAGTGACAGTCACGGCGACCGGCAAATTATTGCCGATCTGCTTTCCCGGTACGTCGATGACGTGACGGCGTTTTGTCATTGTGGCGACTCGGAATTACCAATGAATGATCCGCTGGCCGCTAAAATGACGATCGTGAAGGGAAACATGGACACCGCGCCGTTTCCAAACGACGAACTGGTAGTAATGGGTGGCAGGCGGCTCTTGGTCACGCACGGCCATCTTCAACAGGTTAATCAGGGTCTGTTGAATTTGGAGCTGTTTGCAAAGAGTCGAAATGCCAACGTGGTGATGTTCGGCCACACCCATCAGTTGGGCGTGACAATGGATCAGGGAATTCTATTCATTAATCCTGGTAGCATCTCGCAACCAAGGGGTCAATATGCCGCAATTGGCGGTACGTATGCCATTTTGACCATTGATGGTGACCATTATGGGGTTGACTACTATAATCGTCAGTTTCAACCAGTTGATCAGTTACGATTTCGTTTCTGAACTGATTTGAAAGGAAGGCTAATAACGTAATGATTGATAAGCCGATTGAAGCGGTTATGCGCCAAAGCGATCGGGATATTGTGATTCCCTCGGATTTAGTGGCAACCGTTAACGAAAATAATAATCTTCAGCACGCTTTCTTGGTGCTCACCAAGGTCCGATACGCAAAGATTCCGGTGGTCGATAATGATAATCATTTAAAGGGACTAATTTCTTTGCCAATGATTACCGAACAGATGCTTCAGGATACTGGGATTACCACGCGCAATCTTGATCGAATGAAGATCAAGCAGGTCATGCAAAAGGACGTGCCATTTGTTTATGACCGGGAAAATTTGGAAGTGATTTTACGGCACCTTGTCGATGAAAACTTTGTGGCCTATGTTGATCATGACCATCAGTTCTTGGGAATTATCACTCGTCGCGAGCTGTTTAAAGAGATTAACTTCATGGCCCATAATTTTTCCAAGCAGTATATTGCGCTGCCGGCGTATCACGATGACAATCTTTCTTCTCAAGAAAAGAAGATTGCCGACAAGAATCGTTAAATTAAATGATATGATCTAAATTAAAAAAATCGGCGTTGAAACGAGCTTCTTTCGGGAAGGTCTCAACGCCGATTTTTAAGTTATTTGGGGTTCTTTATCGATACCATCATGATTGTTTTTGAATAATCGTTGGACTGCTGGGCAGTTGGATACCCGCTTGGCTAAGTTCGGAAAGATATCGGGCCAAAAATTTGTGAGTGACATCGTACTGGGCCCCATTTTTAGTTGTCATGTTGACCTGAAAAACTAATTTGCCGTCCGGAAGGGTGACGGTCCCAATCAGCTTTGGGGTGCCAATAATTTCGGGAGTCTTAGGGACTTCGCGTTCGTTCACGTGATTGATGATGGAAATGACTTTGTCAATTGGCGTTTCTGGTAAGATTGCTACTTGGATCATGGCTGTCATATTATTACGAGACATGTTGGCAACCGTGGTGATGGTCCGATTCGGGATAAAATTAAGGGTGCCGTCATCGCTGACGATTTGAGTGGTGCGCAAGCCGACCGCCGTGATGGTCCCGCGAATCGTGTTAATTTGAACGTATTCGCCAACTTCCAATTGCTTTTCAAGTAAAATAAAGAACCCACTGACAATATCCGTGACAAATCCTTGGGCGCCTAGGCCGATTGCCAGGCTAAAGACTCCGGCGCTAGCCACCAAAGTACCGACTGGGACACCCAGGGTGGAAAGAACCGAATAGATCCAGAAGAACCAAAGGGCGTATATTAGAACGTTCATGGAGAGGGTGTGAAAGGTGCGGATTCGTTTTTCGGTTACCGTATCCCGATACTTTTCCCGGTAACGGTTAACGAAGTGGTTAATCACCGCTTTTCCAATCTTTCGCCCCAGCAGCATCAGAATTGTGAAAAACAGGATGATCCCAATCTTGACGCTGATAGTCACTAGTAGTTTCTGCCAGTCAATATAGTCAAATAGTTTTTGAAGGTGGATGTTTAGAAATTGAAAATGAATGAATTGCATGATGAGCCGTCCTTATCGTGAAATATACGTCAATACTATCAGAAGTGCATTGCCGGGGTCAATTTTACCTAAAAACCCCTTGTCAAAACGAACAATATCATTGTCAAAGCACTGATGGAATGCTATTCTTAAGTAAAATGTTGCACAAGGAGGAAGAACATGACAGCTGGGCAAATTGCAGGGTTGATTGCGGCAATTGCATTTTTACTTTTCGTCATTTTTATTGGACTTTTCCTATTAAAAGTGAGCCGCACCATTTCCGAAGTCAATACGTCGATTCGTTCAATGACCAGTAACGTGGACGTCATTGCGAAACAAACTGATAAGATTATGGCAACTTCAAATACGTTGGTGAAAGACGTGGATGAGAAGTTGAACATTGTTACCCCGGTTTTCCAAGCTGCTGCTGATCTGGGTGAAAGCGTTTCTGATCTCAATAAAGCAACTCATAACCTCACCAAAAAGGTTGAAAACACCGGTAAGAAGGGTGCCGCCGCTGGGGTTGCGGGGACCTTTGGAAAGACCGCTTGGAACCTTTATTCGAAGCATCGCCACAAGAAGAATCGGGACGTTTAATTAAAACTAAATTGAAAAGGGATGTTATCAATGGGTAAAAAATTAGTTGGTGGTTTATTTGCTGGTTTACTGGGTGCCGGTCTGTACGCGGCTTATCAAAAGATGGACGAAAATCGTAAGCGTCAACTCAAACGTGATTTGCGCGAAAAGACCGACGAGCTCCGCGACCGCGCTGTCGATTATGCGTTTTATGCAAACGATGCTGTCAGCGACTTCAAGGATGCCTTCAAGGATCAAATGGATAGTGCTAAGGATAACGTGAAGGATGCGTCCACGGGATTTGCTGACAAGGCAAAGTCGTTTCAGACCGCCAAAGATAGTGATGACACTGATAATGCTGCTGAGCAGCGGGCTGATCAAGACGATATTATTGTTGACGCCCGGGATGCCTTTAGAGGAGCTGACCAGGAGGATAATGATTCGTCATCGTCAGACGAAACCAACCCATCCTCGTCGGCTAATGACGCCGGGGAAAATCCAACTGGTCAGTCACCAAAGGGGCCAGAAAACGACTAACAGTTCGCTTAGAATTCAAAAGCTGCCAGCCACTGATGATCAGTGGGACGGGCAGCTTTTTGATTTCAAATTTTTTCAGGTAATTGTGGCTTTGGTCAAATAAGTTAACCGTGAAGGATTTATCCGAAGGTTTGCAGCTCTTTAGTGGTGTGAGTAAACGGTTCGTTGCCGTTTTCCGTAATGTGAATACAATCTTCAATTCGAACCCCGGCGACGTTTGGGATGTAAATTCCGGGTTCAATCGAGAAGCACATTCCTGGTTGGAGAACCAAATCGTTTCCTTCCATGATTGAAGGGAATTCGTGCTCGCTCATGCCCATTCCGTGGCCCAACCGGTGATTGAAGTATTGGCCATAGCCAGCTTTATCAATGATATCTCTGGCAACTTTATCCAATTCAGCAGCAGTCATTCCCGGTTTGGCAGCATCTTGGGTGGCTAATTGCGCCTCCAAACACACCTGATAGATGTCCATTGACTTGGCATTGGGTTTCCCAACGGCAATCGTTCGAGTGGCATCACTGATGTAGCCCTGCCAAACGGTTCCGAGATCAAACAATACTAACGCATTATCTTCGATCTTTTTGTCACTGGTGGCACCATGTGGTTCCGCAGCGTGGCTCGCGGATTGAATGAGTGCGGGAAAGCTCAATTCCATGATGCCGTTTTTCATGAGGGCATAGGACATTTCGGCAGCGACCCGTGATTCGGGAATGCCGGCTTTTACAGCTTCAAAGCAGGTTTTGAAGGCAAAGTCATCCCATTTTCCGGCGATTTTAAGTTTTTCGATTTCATCGTCACTTTTAATCATTCGCATTTGGTCGAGCATTGGATCGAGGTTGCTGGAAAAGTCAGCGTTGGGAAATTGTTGCTGAGCCAGTTCCAACCAGGCGACCGAAAGATCGGATTTTTCAATTGCAAACGTGGTTTCATCCGTTTTTCTGGCCCGGATTTGGTCACCGATTATCTGCCATGGCTTTTCGTGATCCAAGTAGCCATATACCGGATGAGTCCAGCCAGAGGCTTTAATGGCTTCGGTTTCAAGAGCCGGTCCGAATAAGAACGGATCGCTCTTCTGAAATACAACCATTAGCAACACGCGCTCAGCCGGATCGCTATAGAATCCACTCAGGTATTGAATGGTCTTGGGATTGCTGATAAGGGCAATGCTTTGATCGTTTTCAGCGAGCCAACGTTGTATTTTTTCAATTTTATCCAATGTTTCCACTCCCTTTAAAAGATTACCCACAGTATATCATACAAAAAAATACCGGATTCCGGTTTATTCGCCGTTTTCACTTGAATTTTCACAGATGATAGTTTATGATTTATTTGAAAACGTTTTCAGTTTGCTGTAATCGGTTTTATTTGGTATATTGAATAATGTTTTGAAAATACGTGAAAACTTAATATATCTCAATGGAAAGGGTTATTAAAATGGATAAACAGACAATTACAATTTATGACGTTGCCAGGGAAGCCGATGTTTCCATGGCAACAGTTTCAAGAGTTGTCAACGGAAATGCAAATGTGAAGCCAGCAACCCGGAAGAAAGTTTTAGACGTTATTGAAAAATTAGATTACCGTCCCAACGCGGTGGCCCGGGGTCTTGCAAGTAAGAAAACCACGACCGTCGGCGTCATTGTCCCCGACGTCACCAACATGTATTTTGCTTCATTAGCCCGGGGAATTGATGATGTTGCCACAATGTATAAGTACAACATTATTTTGACAAATTCTGATTCCAATATTGAAAAGGAAGTTAAGGTTCTGAATACGTTACTATCCAAACAGGTGGATGGGATTGTCTTCATGGGCAATGAAATTTCCGATAAACTGCGTGAGGAATTTAAGCGGACCAAAACGCCAATCGTGCTCGCCGGTTCAGTTGATGAGCAAAACTTGAATCCGAGTGTCAATATTGATTATGTTGCCGCCGTTCAAGAGGAAGTTAAGAACCTGATTGATCGGGGAAACAAACGGGTTGCCTTTGTTTGTGGCCCGTTAGAGCAGGCAATTAATGGCAAGTTTCGTCTGGAAGGCTATAAACGCGCGCTTAAGAGTGCCGGCATTCCCTTCGATGATAAGCTGGTCTTTGAAACTGATGATACATACAAGACCGGCACGCTTCTTCAACCAGCATTGATGTCGGTTAACGCTACTGCCGCGATGGTCACTGACGATGAGTTGGCTGCCGGGATTATGAATGGGATGTCCGACGCTGGGATTACGGTGCCAGATCAATTTGAAGTAATTACCAGTAACGATACCAAACTTACCGAAATGGTGCGGCCAAAGATGTCGTCAATTACCCAGCCGCTTTATGATATTGGCGCCGTTGCAATGCGGCTGTTGACCAAGTTGATGAACAATGAAGAGGTTGATGAAAAGAAGGTTCTATTGCCTTATGGTTTGATGAAACGTGAATCAACCAAGTAAGGATTTTTTCTGGGAATGCTGGTGGTCAATGACATTTGGCCGCCAGTTTCTTTGGGATTTCCTTAGTCAATTCCTGAAAACGATGCGCCCTGATTTTTGATCGCGATCGTTGCGCGTCAGCTTGAATCCGCCGGTGGTATCTGGTAAGATGGTGACGTATGTTTGAAGCTAGCTATTAAATTTTAGAAAAGAGGAGTCAGTATGTCAGGACATTCAAAATGGCATAACATCCAAGGACGGAAAAACGCCCAGGATGCTAAACGTGGAAAAATTTTCCAAAAAATATCACGTGACTTATATCAAGCCGCTAAAGCAGGTGATCCTGATCCAGAAAACAATCCTCAATTACGGTTGGTAATGGAAAAGGCCCGGGCTGCGAATATGCCTAAGGATAACGTTCAGCGTGCAATCGATAAGGCCTCAGGGCTCGGTGGCGCCAAGTTCGAAGAAATTACTTACGAGGGTTACGGTCCCGGCGGTACAGCAATCATGGTTTCTGCTTTAACTGATAACAAAAACCGGACCGCTGCAGCAGTTCGCTCCGCATTTACGCACCACGGTGGTTCATTAGGTGCAAGTGGATCAGTTTCGTACATGTTTGATCGCAAGGGTTATATTGTCATCCTGCGAGATGGTCTGGATAAGACTGAAGATGACATGTTGATGGATGCATTGGACGCCGGTGCCGATGATATGAAGACCACCGACGACGAATTTCAAATTTATACCGACCCATCTTCGCTTGGAGATGTTCGTGATGCTTTGCAAAAGGCTGGTTATGATTTGGATACTGCCGAAGTGCGGATGTTCCCAGAAACAACCACTGAAGTTCCCGCCGATAAGACTCAGCAATACACTGGTTTGATTGACGAACTCGAAAATAATGATGATGTTCAGGATGTCTATGAAGCTGCTGTTCTTCCAGAAAGTAGCAATTAGTTAGGAATCAGCATTTAAGGTGTCCTTGAACCAAATAAGCAACGTCTAAATCCCAAAATTTAGACGTTGCTTATTTTTTTCGCAAAAAATCCGCTAGTTTACGTAATTACCAGTTAAGAGGTGAAAATAATCATGGAAATAAGTGAACAAGTTGCAAAACTTTATCAAGAAGCAACTGCAAAACAGGCCAGCGACATCTATTTTTTGCCCTTCGGTAATTACTACCTGATCAAAATTCGCGATCCCCATGCCATCACAACCTGGCAAAAGGTCACGCCCGTGAAGGCTCGGCGAATGATGAACTATTGCAAGTACATGGCCGACATGGCATTGAGCGAAACCCGCCGTCCGCAAACCGGGTCGATGGCGTGGCAGGATGACAGTCAAACGTATTCGTTACGATTATCAACGGTCGGTGATTTTGCCGGTGCCGAATCACTGGTGATCCGAATTATATACGACTTGAAAGCCATTACGACGTCGTTCTTTAATTCCGAAGCGATTCGTGAGATTAATAACCTTGCAAGTCGGCGGGGACTGGTCATTTTTTCGGGGCCAACCGGTTCCGGTAAGACGACAACAATTTATAATTTGGTTCAACAGAATCTAAGCGACCAGTTTGTGATGACGATTGAAGATCCCGTCGAAATTAAGGAATCCCGTTACCTTCAACTTCAGGTTAACCGTGAAGCGGGGATGGACTATGCGGATCTTATTAAGGTTGGCTTACGGCACCGGCCAGATATCTTTATCATTGGCGAAATCCGTGATCAGGTGACCGCTGAGGCGGCAATTAAGGCCGCATTGAGTGGACATTTGGTGTATGCAACCATTCATGCCCAGGATCCCGTCGGCGTGATTAGCCGGCTGCAGCAGTTGGGGATTAGCGACCATTTTATCGCTCAGGCATTGACCGCGGTTGGTTATCAACGACTGATTCCCACGACTTCCGGGGATCGGCGTGCACTTCTCATGGTTCATGAATATGCCGGTTTGATGGAAATGAAATCTTATGATTGGAGGGCGTGGCAGGATGAACTCAACGACGCGGTTACCAACCACCAAATTACGCGGACGTCCGCGGACCAATACTGGTTTGGTTAAACGCTGGAAGATGGCGACACAGGCAGAATTTTTCAATACGTTAGCGAATCTTCTAAAATCAGGATTTTCGCTCACGGCAGCTCTGAAATTTATGGCCGAAACGGATAATCACCTGAAAAAGGGTGTGGTTCAAATTATGACATCTTTGGAAACCGGGAGTGATTTTTCACAAGCGGTCAGACCCTTAATTGACACGCAGGCCTATTATCAGTTGATGATCGCCGAAACCCATGGGCAACTTGAAAATGTTTTACGGGAGTTAGCCACGTTTAACCGGCTGAAAATGAAGCAGGTTCAGAAAATTAAATCGATGATGGTCTACCCACTATTTCTCGGGGGCATTCTCTTGATTTTGATGATTGTCATTCACTTCTTTATCATGCCCCAGATTGCCGGCCTGCTTCCCAATATTTCCGAGGGTCAGAAGAGTGGGATCAGCCCGGTGGTTTGGGTAACACTGGTTAGCGGAGGCAGCATGCTGCTGGGAATGGGCTGTTACTGGTTTTGCCACCAGACACCACTCGTCAAAGCGGGGATCCTGGTGCGGTTACCACTAGTGGGCCATATTTTTCAACGCTACATTGCCTACTACCTCGCCAGTAATTTAGCGACGTTACTTCGCAACGGACTGAGTCCCAAGGAGATTTTTAAAGTGTTATCGGCCCAACATCGAAATTCCTTGATTTTTGCCTTGGGGCAACGTTTGAATTCAGCTCTAATCAAGGGGTCGTCGCTCAAACGAATTGTGACGGCCAACAAGTTTATTCCAAGAGAGATTGTCACATTTATGAGCTCTGGCGAGACAGTCCCAGAGATGGCTAATTCAATGGCGGCGTATGCCAAATTGATGTTTGAGGAAATCATCAATCGGACCAATCGCTTAATCGGTTTGATTCAGCCGGCCATGTTTTTAATTATCGGTGTGACCATTGTTTTTACGTATTTTCAACTATTATTACCAATTTATGATTCGGTTAAGGAGATGTATTGATGATGTATCAACGCAAAAAGTTCCAAGGTAAAGCAGCGACTCGCAGTGGGTTTACCTTGATTGAAATGACCATCGTGCTGTTTATCATTTCCCTGCTAATTTTGATTATCATTCCCAACTTGGCAAATCAGCGAAAGCATGCTCAAACTGTTCATACGACGGCTATGAAATCAATGGTCCAAGCACAGGTGGATGCTTATCAGAGCCAGCACCCGGATGATCCGCATGTCACGATTGATGACCTCACGCACAATGGGTATTTAACCAAAAAGCAGGCCAACCAAGCCAAGCATGAAGGCATTCGGGTTGCCGCAGATGATTAAGCAGCGTGACGGCTTTACGGTCCTTGAGCTGATTGTTTATCTCGCAGTTGTGACCAGTGTCTTGATGATCAATCTGATGCTGATTTCCTATGTGCGGGAAACTCATCCTGACGAAAAATTATTTTGGCATTCTTTTGGGGACAGTTGGCTTCAAGCGCAGCAGGCGGCAAAAGCTCATGAGTGCAAGTGGCTGGTAGTCGTTGATCAGTCCGAAGTAGTGTTCAAACCATTTAATTCCCGTCTAGATACGGAGGTTGTTAAATTACCTGGGGACTTAATTCCCGCTGCTGCCCGCAAGTTGTATATCAGTCAGGACGGGTTTACGCAACCAACAACGATTAATTGGTATTCACGAAAGGGGAACTTGAAGTATCACCAAACATTTCAATTAGGATGGAGTGGATTTAAAGTTGAACCGGCAAACTAGGGGTGGCTTTACCCTGATAGATTCATTAATTGGTCTTACCATTATTTCAATTTTTAGTATTTTATATATTTCGATGACCACCCAGATGGATCATCGAATTGATGATAGCCAACAAATTATGATGACTGAGAGGCACCATTATGAGACAGCTGTCCGTCAGAAATAAGGATTCTAATCGTAGCGGTTACTTACTTGTTGAAGGGTTGATCAGCCTCATCGTCAGCGTATTGGCAATCTGGACAATCACCGTTATGCTGCTATTCGTGAGTCGTCAAAGTCAAAATCAAACAATTAATTTTTACGCGTATATTCAATTATTGGAATCGCAGCATTATCGATTTCAAACCATTGAGGTCGGTAATGAAGACGTATTGTTGTATAGTCCAGTGACTCATAAACGATATCATATGGCAAAATATCAGAACATGATCCGCCTTACCGGGGTTCATTTAGGGCATATTCGGGCACTGGTTGGTGTCAAGGATGTTGATTGGCGGCGCCAAAACGGTGGATTAATAACCGACGTGACGTTTGCAAATGGGCAAGTCTGCCATGCATACTCGCCCCTGGTGAAACATCATGAATAAGAACCAGCAAGGGTCACTGACGGTTGTCGCCGTCATTTATATCGGTATCCTGGTAACCTGCCTGATTTTTCAATGTGTTTCTTATCAACGGGAACTATCAACGATCCATGATATGACGACTTCTTATCAATTAAAGTCCCACGAGTTAAAGCGCGGTCCAAAATAATGGCGGAACCGTTTAAAGTCGTTCTCAGGCGTTACTGCATGCTCAATTTTGATTTTTTATAAACCTACTTGAATTTGTAAAGCCTTTTCTGGTAGTATTTAATAGTATTATAGGAATTTGTGAAAAGGAGTTGAGTATTCTGGCAGAGGAACAAATCGAACGCTTCTTTAATGTTTTGAATCAGTCATCCGAGATTATTCAAAAGTCTAAGGATCAATCATACTTAGATTCCCTGATAGAAGTGCTAGATACTGTTCAAAGTGGTGATGTACAAGCTCTTAATTTAGCTAAAGCGGATACGACAGCCGTTTCTGACATTTATGCCACCTTTAATCGGGATGATTATGATTCCGAAGTTCTTCGAAAAGCCATTCAGATGGCTGTGTTGAAGGCGATTAAGGTGGATAAGATCCAGGCAAACTATCAAATTACACCGGATACAATTGCCAACGTTGTTGGTTACCTGATCGCAGGGATTTTCAATGGGCACCGCCAGTTGAGTTTATTAGATCCCGCAATGGGAACCGGTAATTTGCTGACGGCCGTTGCCAATCAACTGAGTGACAGTATTGGCGTTAAATTGTCAGTTTCTGGAATTGAGAACGATGACGCGATGTTTGAATTAGCGGCAAGCTCATTTGAACTTCAACATATTCATGCGGAACTTTTCCATGAAGACACAATTCAAAACGTGCTGGTACCAATGGTGGACGTTGCACTGAGTGATCTGCCGGTTGGTTACTATCCGATTGACGCGAATACAAAGGGGTATAACACCCGGTCCACGACGGGGCATTCGTATGTTCATCATTTAATGATTGAATTTGCGATGAATCACGTTAACAAGGGTGGCTTTGGCTTTTTCTTGGTTCCAAGTCAAATATTTAAGACGAGTGAGGCCAAACAACTGTTAAAATGGATGCAGGGCCACGTTTATCTCCAAGGTCTTTTGAACTTACCAACGGAACTGTTTTCAAACAAGGCGTCCCAAAAAGCCATTATGATATTGCAAAATACCGGTGGTGGCGCCAAGCAGGCTAAGCAGATCATGCTGGGCGAGTTCCCTTCCTTTAAGGATCAGACCGCATTTCAAAAGTTTCTAACGGAGATTGATGATTGGCAACGTAACGATCTTTTACAATAATAACAGAGGAGTAATACTACGATGGGAAAATCAATTGCAGTTAACGCTGGTAGCTCAACATTAAAGTACAAATTGTTCCAGATGCCAGAAGAAAAGGTCTTATCAAGTGGTGCCATTGATCGAATTGGGCTGGGATCATCCAGCATTTCAATCAAGTATGGTGATGGCAAAAAGTTTAAAGATACTCAGGATATCAACAACCACGAACAGGCGATTCAGTTAGTACTGGATAAATTGTTGAGCTTGAACATTATCAAGGATTACAGTGAAATCACCGGCGTTGGTCATCGAATTGTTGCCGGTGGCGAAGAATTCCAAGATTCAGTGGTCATCACTGACGATGTTTTGAAGAAAATTGAAGGGCTTACAGAATTTGCGCCCCTTCATGAACCAGCCGCAATCCTTGGCATTAAAGCTTTTAAGAAGATTTTACCCAACGTCATTAGTATTGGTGTCTTTGACACATCGTTCCATACGACGTTGCCGGAAGTTAATTATATGTACAGTCTGCCATACGAATATTACCAAAAGTACAAGGTTCGTAAGTATGGCGCTCACGGGACGAGTTATCGGTACGTTTCTCAGCGGGCAGCTGACATTCTTGGCAAACCACTAGAAGACTTGAAGTTGGTTATCTTGCACTTAGGTGCCGGTGCTTCAATCGATGCCGTTAAGGACGGTAAGTCATTTGATACCTCGATGGGCTTCTCACCGGTTGCCGGGATCACAATGGCAACCAGATCTGGAGATGTGGATCCTTCAGCCCTTCAGTACGTAATGGAAAAGGAAAACATCAAGAGTATGGATGATATGGTTGATATTTTGAACCATAAATCTGGCTTGACCGGGATCTCTGGAGTTTCAGCAGATATGCGGGAAATCGAAGGGGTCATGCACGAAAACCACCGGGCAATGCTGGCTCGGGAAATTTTCAAGAACCGGATTATCCGGTATATTGGTAGTTATGTTGCTGAAATGGGTGGCATTGATGCGTTAGTTTATACTGCTGGAATCGGTGAAAACGACATCATGATCCGTCAAGAAGTTGCCGACAAACTGGGCTATTTCGGCATCAAAGTTGACCCTAAGAAGAATGATATTCGTGGTGAAGAACGCGATCTTTCAGCCGAAGGATCAACTGTTAAAACATTGTTAATCCCAACGGATGAAGAATTGATGATCGTTCGAGATATCGAGCGATTACGGAAGTAAGCCCATTCGGCTTTGTTATGGATATGTTTTCCAGGTTTATGAACTAAGATAATTTGCGAGGCTGATCACAAAACTCTGCGTTTTGTTTCGGCCTCTTTGTTTCAACTATCTTGATTTGTTAATCTGCCAGAGGAGGTTTTTGTTTGGAGAGTCAAAATGACGATCATCAGTTATCACGTGGTCTTAAGAATCGTCACGTTCAGCTTATTGCGCTGGGTGGAACGATTGGGACCGGTTTATTTCTAGGTGCCGGCCAATCCATTCACTTAGCAGGACCGTCAATTATTTTAGCTTATTTACTTGCAGGGTTCGCCTGTTTTCTTCTTATGAGAGCCCTGGGAGAATTACTTTTATCGGATCTCCATGGAAATTCCTTTGTGTTTTTTATTAAAAAGTATTTGGGCGAACGAGCCGGTTTCGTCATTGGGTGGACTTACTGGACATGTTGGATTTCAATTGCAATGGCTGATCTTACGGCCACTGGTTTGTACATCCAGTTTTGGTTTCCAAAAATTCCCGTTTGGTTAACTGGTTTGGTGGTGCTGACAATTCTGTTTGCGGTTAACATCATCGCCGTGTCGGCATTTGGCGAGACGGAGTTCTGGCTTTCAATTATCAAGATTGCCGCAATTATCGCCCTGATTGTAATCGGAATCGTGTTGGTGGCGACGCATTATAAGACGCCTTATGGCCATGCGGAACTATCAAATATCGTTGATGGTGGGTTGTTTGCCAATGGGATTTCCGGTTTTGTGTTGTCATTTCAAATGGTTCTCTTTGGATTTGCGGGAATTGAAATGATTGGAATGACGGCTTCGGAAACTCAAGATCCGGAAGTGACCATTCCAAAGAGTATTAACGAAGTGCCTACGCGGGTGCTCCTGTTTTACGTCGGGTCACTGCTGGCTTTGATGAGTATTTTTCCTTGGCAGCACGTATCGCCCACTTCCAGCCCGTTTGTTCAGGTTTTTTCGGGAATTGGCATTCGCTCAGCCGCCACAATTATTAACTTTGTGGTGTTGACCGCTTCAATTTCTGCTTGTAACAGTTCAATCTTCACCACGGGGCGGATGTTATTTTCACTCACGTTTAACGGGAAGTCCAAGTTTCATCGGACGGTGGGGGTTCTGTCCAAACGCCAAATCCCGTTCAACGCAATTTTGTTCTCGACCGGGGTGATCGCAATGGTTGTCGTCCTCAGTATCCTGATGCCGGGAGATGTATTTAGCTTTATCTCCAGTGTGACGACGACGTGTTTCTTATTTGTCTGGGGAATGATTGTCCTGGCTCATTTAAAATTTAAAAAAGCGGCCAAAAAAACGGGGGCGGCAAAGCAGTTGAAATTCAAAATGCCCCTATACCCATTATCGGATTATTTCGTCTTGGCATTTTTGGTCTTCGTTGGGATTGTGTTGTTACTCAAGACCGAAACATTGATCGCCTTAATTGGTTCAGTCATCTGGTTGGCAGTTCTGTTCTTTGGAAAGGCATTTTCTGATCGCCTGGAGCGGCGGCGATCTTAATTTGAATTGATTCTGTCAGCGTCCCGCCATTGCAATTGGAGTTGGTAATTAAGCGTCATCATTTACCAAGCTCGGAAATTCTTGAGAAAGCTAATTGAATTGACCAGCCAACACTATTTCGGAAAGCGTTGACCACCAGCCTTTCATTTCCCACGATTCACCAACTGGGCGCTGGCTCATGAGACGCCATTTGACTGGGGTGGGTTATGGAGGCGTAGTATAATGAACGTGACCATTTCTGTTGAAAGAAGAATGTTAAATGCAGTATTTTACAGCTGATACTCATTTTTTTCATGAGAGATTACTTGGCATTAGTGAGTTTGCGCCCCGGCCATTTTTAACCGTCGAAGACATGAATGATACCATTATTCAAAATTGGAATCGGCGGGTTGGCACGAATGATACCGTTTATCACCTTGGCGACATTGCGATTTTGCACACCCGTCCGGAAAAGGATGGCTTACAGCAAATCCTTGATGTCTTGAATCAATTAAACGGTCATTTAATATTGGTCAAGGGCAACCATGATTCCCGGGCCCTCTTTAAATATCTCGAAAAAAATAATTATCTCATTAAGGGTCAACCTAAGTTTGCTTTTCATGATGTTGGCGCATTGATTAAGATGAATCATTGTCAGTACTATATGACCCATTACCCAATGATGATGGGGATTGTCAAGCAAATTATTAACCTGCACGGCCACATTCATCATTACTCGGTTCCAATCAAAGAGGATATCAACGTTGGGGTTGATACCCCAGAAGTCAGTTATCTGAAAAAGAAACCACCGTTTGGCACGCCGTTTTCTGAGCAGGAGATTGAGGAAATGGTCGAAGGCAAACGGATTGATTTTTTGAAACGACATTAATGGGTGGGACTATATGACGGAAAAAATAACGATTTTACACACAAACGATCTTCATTCGCATTTTGAAAATTGGCCGCGGATTCGGCGCTACCTTCTGCAAACCCGAAAACAATTAAATGCGCAGGCTGACTCAAGCGTGATTACCGTTGACTTGGGGGATGCCGTTGATCGCGTGCATCCGCTCACCGAAGTCACCAATGGCCAAGCCAACGTTGAATTGTTAAACCAAATTCACTATGATGCCGTAACCATTGGGAATAATGAAGGGCTGACCAACACCCATGAGCAATTAGACGAATTGTACAAAGAAGCCAATTTTGACGTTGTCTTAGCTAACTTATTGGATATGAAAACCAAACTCATGCCCAAGTGGGCTCAGCCGACGAAGATTGTGACGACTCCGCAACACACCCGAGTATTGATTATCGGACTGACTGCGCCGTATACGCTGACGTATCCCATTTTGGGATGGCGGCCAATTGCTCCTGAAAAAATTTTGCCGCGAATTTTGAAGAAGAACGCCGGCAAGTATGACGTTGCCGTTCTTTTATCGCACTTGGGGTTACCTGAAGATCAGATTTTGGCACGCAAATTCCCTGAACTTGACGTGATTATCGGCTCACATACCCATCATCTGCTTGTTCACGGCCTGGTCATTAACCACTCTCTCTTAGCTGCGGCGGAAAAGTGGGGACACTATGTGGGTCGGATCACCCTTAATTTGGATGATCAACATCACATTATTGACCAAAAGGCCGAAGTGGTTAAAACCAGCACCCTGCCCGAAGAGCCTGAAGATAAACGGGAAATTGACGGTTATGAGGAAACTGGTGAAAAACTCCTTGCCCGAAACAAATTAGCGAGAATTGAAACCCCCATGACGACCAGTTTGACAGGGAATTCCCGGCTGGTGAACGAAGGGATTCATGCAATTATGGAGAAGGCCGGCACTCAGGCTGGAATTTTGTCGTCGGGGCTGTTTTTAAGAGACTTACCAAAGGGAATTGTTGACAGAAATCAGCTTCATCAGATGTTGCCACACGCCATGCATGTCATGCGCGTAACGTTAGGTGGCTATGATTTGTGGCGGCTAATTCGTGAAATGGAGAAGAACCGTAATTTCTTAATTAAATTTCCGCAGAAGGGAATGGGATTTCGTGGTAAGGTATTCGGGGAGCTCCATTATGGTGGTTTACGCTATGAGCCCGATACTAGTAGACTTTATTATCGCGAGGAATTAGTTTCGCCGATCAAACAGTATCAAGTTGCGATGCCCGATCACTATTTATTTATCCCATTCTTTCCAACTTTGGAAATTGTTGGTAAAAATGATATTTTGTATGATGAAAGTTTACGGGATGTGTTTGGTGACTATCTTGCCAAGCACTATCCCATCAATGGATGAGAGGGGGAAGTTCGATGGATCGAAAACAATTAGATACGTTGATTGCACAGCGCGATGAGAATCGCCATCCCTTAGCTCAAATAAGGCGGGAAAGTGAAACTGAATTTACGATTAACAATCATAAATACGAAGTCGTGCACAGTTTTAATGACGGATTTAACTTTGAAGAATTTATTCGCCGCTATAACCCGGCACTTAGCCAGTATGATTATATCGTTGGCGATTGGGGTTACGGCCAGTTGCGCCTTAAAGGATTCTATAGTGAAACTCGTGACGAGGTGAAGGGGCCATTTATCACGGCCCTAAATGATTACTTGCTTGAGGATGTTAATTTTGGATCAGCCAACTTTGTGGTTCACAATTTAGAAGCGCGACCGGTCATTCGAAAAGCGACCCATTCGCGCAGCCGCCGTCACTCCGGCCGGAATCGATCACGCAACAATAACTCTCGAAGTAATCCCGGCCGTCAGCAGAATTCCCGGAATCATGACAATCCGCAACATGAGCACCAAAATAATCATGAAAATGAAACCAAACACCGCAATCACAATGGGAATCGTCGGAACCATCGTAATCATGCGTTTGTTGAACAAAAGGTCAAACCAGTCAAACCATCACTGGAAAAGCGGGATAATCTTGTGGTGACTAAGGAAGCCGAGTCGAATAATCATCACTTTATTATTCGTGAAAGTAAAAAATGAGCGAAGGGACCAAGCAATTGAAAAATTACAAGGGTTACTTTATTGATCTTGACGGCACTGTCTATGCTGGCAAGAAACGGATTCCAGCTGCCAAGCGGTTCATTGCCAGCCTTCAAGAACACCACAAACCGTTTTTATTTGTCACCAACAATTCGACCCAGTTACCAAGGGATGTTGTCAAGAATTTAAGCGAAAATCATGATATTCATGTTCAGCCTGAAAATGTGTACACATCAGGAATGGCGACCGTTGACTATATGTTAGCCAACAAGCCCCGTGCGAATCCATCGGTATACATTGTTGGCGAGATTGGCCTGAAGCAAGTGATCTTGGCCAATGGCTTTCGATTAGATTCTGACCATCCGGACTTTGTGGTGGTCGGCCTCGATTCGGATCTTACCTATGAGAAGCTCTCCGAGGCCGTCTTAGCCATTCGAAGCGGGTCAACCTTCATTGGTACCAACCCTGACACAAACATCCCCAAAGAGCGGGGAATGATGCCTGGCGCTGGTTCAGTCGTAAAGTTTGTTGAGTACGCAACTCAGCAGGCACCCATCATGATTGGCAAGCCGCGTCCCCGAATCATTGAGAGTGCGTTAAAAAAAATCGGCCTCGCAAAAGATGAGGTCGTCATGATTGGCGATAATTATAATACTGATATCAAGGCAGGAATGAATGCCGGCATTGATACTTTGCTGGTATACAGCGGCTTGTCGACTCGGCAACAGGTTAGCAAAGAATCAAATTTGCCGACGTATCAAATTGATTCTCTGGATGAATGGCAGGTATAGATCATGACCTATACGATCAAACAAATTGGATATGCGCTGACCGTGTTGCTGGGATGCTTGTCGCTGGCGATCTTTATGACGGTTAATTCGGTTTGGCTTTTTGATCTCAATATGGGGCCGTTGCACTTGGGAGAAGTGACTGGATTAACCCGTTCACAAATGCATGCCGAATATATGCGGATGATCAACTATATCCAAAATCCTTTTAACCATTCGTTAAAGTTTGAGTATTTCCTGAGTTCGAATGCGGGGCTGCAGCATTTTAAGGATGTTCGGCACCTCGTAATGTTCAATAACCTGATGATGGTGATTTTTGTGCCGCTGACGGTCTTCTGCTTGTGGCGGCTCACAAAAAAATCACTGACGTGGTTGCTGATAACCCCTATTAAGGTCGTCGTCAGCTTGTCGTTAGTGATCATTGCAATGATGCTGATTAATTTTGAGCAGGTTTTTATTTTCTTTCATGAATTACTGTTTCGGAATCGTGACTGGATATTTGATCCCAATTCTGATCCGGTTATTAACATGTTGCCGGACACGTTTTTTTTGGAATGCTTCGGCCTGTTTTTTGGGCTGTTTTTGGCACTCAATGTTATGATTTATGTGCTGGCAAAGCGATCGCTTGACGTCAAGCCAAGTGATCGGTAGTGGGTTACTCATCTTTGGTAAGTCATTTAATTATGCGGGTTTCTTCATTAGCAGCCACAGGACTAAATAAACAATGATTCCTGGGAAAAGCGGCGTGAGGGCTAACAATAAAAAGATTAGTCGAGCAACAGTCAGGTTCCAGTTGTAATACTCACTAAGCCCGCCAATTACCCCAGCAATGACGCGGTGTTCTTTGGAACGGTAAATGTTAACTTTCATTGTGATATCCTTCTTTCTGATCATTAATAAATAATTAAGGCTGTTTAACAGAATAGAAAACAGCTTATGATTATGATACACTATTATGTTAGATAAACGAAACAACTAGGAGAATTCTATGTTAACAATAAATATTAATGGTAATTTAGGTAATCAGGAAGTCCAACTTTCTGATAATTCATTTGGTCAACTAGCTGGAATTCGGGTCTTCGGTGGCATTGCCGGTGGCCCCCAAGTCATTCAGTGGACCTTTACATCGACGGGCCATAAGCATGAAGGATTTGTTTATGCTGGAGACTTAGTTGAAGGTTTGGTTATCAATTCAATCACCGGGAAAAATCAGTATAAGGTGCATTTTGTAACCAAATAAAATCAGTGGACGAAAAAGATCACTTGATACATAATGGGACGAAGATTTAAGCTGGCATTTCTGAGCGGTAAATCTTGGTCTCATTCTTTTATAAAGGAGTTTTATTCAATGAGTGCAGGAATCGATAAGATTGCTTTCTTTACATCGCCATACTTTATTGACATGACTGACCTGGCAAATGCTCGTGGGGAGGATCCCAATAAATATTTGATTGGAATTGGTCAGCAAAAGCAAGCGGTGATCCCCCCAACGCAGGATGTGGTGACGCTAGCGGCCAATGCAGCTTCCAGTATTTTGACCCCAGCAGATAAGGCTAGTATCGACATGGTCATTTTGGGAACTGAAAGTGGGATTGATAATTCCAAAGCAGCGGCAATCTACGTTCAATCGTTACTGGGAATTTCTAAAAGGGCCCGATCGTTTGAAGTTAAACAAGCCTGTTACGGGGGAACTGCGGGTATTCAAATGGGGATGGATCATCTCCGCAGCCATCCAACCAGTAAGGTTTTGGTAATTGCCTCGGATATTGCCCGATATGGGTTGAACACGCCTGGTGAAGTGACGCAGGGCGGTGGGGCGGTGGCAATGTTGCTGACAGCCGATCCCCGAATCCTAGTGATTGAAGATAAAACGGCGTTTCATTCTGATAACATTATGGATTTTTGGCGCCCACTCTATCGGCGTGAGGCTTTAGTTGACGGTCATTACTCCAACAATGTGTATGTCGATTTTTTTAATCAAACGTGGCGGGACTATCAAAATCATTATCAACTTGCGATTGATGACTTTAATGCCCTGATTTTTCATTTGCCATATCCAAAAATGGGACTTAAAGCGCTCCGGTCGGTTGTTCATGAGAGTCATCACCCAACTAAATTGATGGCGGCATTTGATGCGGCTAAGACCTATAATTCCCAGGTGGGGAATTTGTACACTGGTTCCCTGTACCTGAGTCTATTGTCGCTGTTAGCGAATGATACGATGCTCAAGCCCCATGATCGAATTGGTTTGTTCAGTTATGGATCCGGGGCCCAGGGTGAATTTTATAGTGCCCGGATTGGGGATGGGGTTAAGTCTGATGATCTCCGCCAGCACCTTAATTCACAGCTGAATAACCGGCAGCAGTTAACGATCGCTGAGTATGAAGCCCTATATAGAACGTCTCTACCACTAGATGGTGGTGACCGCACATTTGACACGCGGACTGATCACAGCCCATATATTTTAAAGGGCCGGATCGATAACCGGCGCCAGTATGAGTATCAAAATGGGGAAACCGGGTAAAAAAAGAGCAGCCAACAAAATAATTTGTTAGCTGTTCCCGATATTGTTCTAGTTAATTTCATTACGATAAAGGCTGACCACTTTTCCAAGAATGCTAACGCGGGTTAGGATAATCGGGGCCATCGTGTCATTTTCGGGCTGCAGTCTGAAATGATCGCTTTCCTTGAAAAATCGTTTGCACGTTGCTTCGTTTTCATCGGTCATTGCAATGACGATATCCCCATTATCAGCGTATGCTTGTTTACGAACAACCACGTAGTCGCCATTTAAAATGCCGGCATTAATCATACTTTCACCACGGATTTGTAGCATAAACAACGGTTGATCGTCAGTTGCTAATTCTGGTGGCAACGGGAAGTAATCGGTTGCTTCCTCAACGGCGAGGATCGGCTCGCCAGCCGTAACGGTTCCCAGAATGGGGATTTGTTTTTGCTTTGGCGCGATCCCTAAGAGGTCCATTCCGGCTGCGGTGACTTCCAGTGCCCGAGGCTTTGAGGGATCCTTTACAATATAGCCCTTTCGTTCTAGTCTGGAAATATGACCATGAACGGTCGAGGTAGAGGAGAGATTGACCGCTTCGCCAATTTCGCGGACGGTTGGCGGATAGCCCTTCTCGTTAACCTTTTCCCAAATATAGTGGAGAATTTTGTATTGCTTACTATCGGAATTTTTTGTCATGATCCGGACACCTCATCAGTTACTTTGTTATTGCATTAATCGTATCATAACCTCACCAAAATTTCAAACACATGTTCGCATTAATTGAAAGAATTTGTTATAATAAGCGCATTGGAGGAATTGTGTAAAATGAATGAAAAAGAAAAGAAGAAACTTCAATCTCAAATTGGTGATAACGTTTTAAAAGAAATTGTTCCCCGGATTAATGAATTGGCTCACAAAGCCAAAAAAGAGGGCTTAACCGAAGTTGAAAAGATTGAACGTGCTGAACTTCGGAAAAAGTACGTGGCCCGATTCCGGGATAACTTTAAAAAACAAGTTGAATTGATGAAAGTTTACGATAAAAATGGCAATGAAGTCACTTCAGATAAAGTGAAAAAGATTCAGCGGCATAAGGGCTTGCGTGATGATTAAGTCAATATTCCGTTGACTTTAAGGGCAATTTTGTAAATTTCCTTTTAATTTTCGTGATAATTGTGTAAAATTAACCAATGAGACTATATAAGGAGGCCTTGTTTTGGCAACTTGGATTTGGATTCTGATTGTTATTGTGGCCTTGATCATTGGTTTGGTTGGTGGCTTTTACGGTGCTCGTAAGTACATGGAGAAGTACTTAAAAGAAAACCCGCCATTTAACGAAGATCAATTGCGGCAATTGATGCTACAGATGGGTCAAAAACCTTCACAAAAGAAATTGAACCAAATGATGCATTCAATGCAAAGCAACGTTGGGAAGAAGTAGGTTTAAGCGACCCGCCAAAAAAGGCTGAGACAGATTTTATTTGTCCCAACCTTTTTATTTTTGTCAATCGAGATCACCACTAGTGCTTCTTTTTTGAGATATCGATATATTCGAATTCTGGATTGACAGCAAAGTCTAGCGCATCAAAAGCTGTTTGCATTTGCTGCTCGATTTCTTTTTGATAATCATCGTTCAGCTTGCGTTTTCTGTCAATGTGGATGGGTTCGCCAAACGCAATTGTCACCCGCTTGCGACTAAAGAGGCGCTTAAAACTGAGCGGTCCCTGGTAAACGGTGGGGACAATTGGGACATTGGCCAATTGAGAAATCAATGCCGCACCGCCCTTTAATTCTTCAGAATGGCGGGTGCCCGATGGAAAGAGGATTAAGGATAGATCCTGCTTGCGAAGGATGCGGACCGGCGTTTTAATTGCGGAGGGGCCGGGATTATCGCGGTCAACGGGAAATGCGTTGGCATGATCCAAAATCCATTTTATAATTGGATTTTGGAAGAGCTCCTTTTTAGCCATAAAACTAAATTTTTTTGGACTGGCTGCCAGGGCAAAGTAGATTGGGTCAAACCAGGTTCGGTGAGGGCCAACCAAAATATAATTGCCCTTCGGGAGCCTTTCTTTGTGAAGATAGCAGGGATTGCCGTTAATAATAAATACAAGGCAGCGAACGATGAAACGGGCAAATGAAAAAAACAATGCCATTTCCTTCTTTCTTTTCTGATAGAATCATATTAACTTAAAAGAGAAGCGTTTGGCAAACAATATCGTGAAGGGCGTAGAAAATATGCATGTAAAATTATATAACGACGAACGAATTGATCAACTGTACAGCCATGATGTTTCGATTATCCAGAGTTCAAATGTCTTTTCGTTTTCCCTGGATGCCGTTCTTCTTGCTGATTTTGCGCGGGTAAGCGGGCAGCGAATCAAACGGGTTGTTGATCTATGTGCAGGAAATGGGGCGGTTGGGCTTTTTTTGAGTGATCGAACTCACGCAGCGATCACGATGGTTGAAATCCAATCACGACTTGCCGATATGGCAAGCCGCAGCGTGGAACTCAACGGTCTTCAGGATCGTATTGATGTGATCAACGACGATTTGAAAAACACCCCTCAATACATCCCGAAGGACTCTGTTGATGTTGTGACATGTAACCCACCATATTTCTTGAATTACGATACCAGCGAGAAAAATCCGAATCGCTATCTGGCAATCGCCCGGCATGAATTGACAACGACTCTGGACGAGGTTGCTCAAACGGCCGCTGATCTTCTCAAAATGAATGCGAAACTATACATGGTCTACCGGCCGGACCGTTTAAGTGACCTTCTGATGAGCCTGCGAAGCCATCGACTGGAACCAAAGCAAATGAAATTAATTCGGCCACGTGTAGACGAGGATGCCAACATGGTGTTGGTTGAAGCTATTAAGGATGGTAAACCTAACGGGCTTAAAGTTTTACCGGATTTAATTACCCACGCCGGCCAGCAATATTCTGATGAAGTGAAGCGAATTTTGTATGGAAACTGATGAAAAATACTATATGTATGTTTTGCTGTGTGAGGATGGGACCCTGTACACCGGATTTACCACTGATGTGGCCCGGCGCTTTTCAATGCATCAATCGGGAAGCGGAGCTAAGTATACCCGTTCTCACAGGCCGATAAAGATTCTGTTCACAAAACAATTCCTCAGCAAGCACGATGCGTTGAGTGCCGAGTATGCCTTTAAGCAATTGTCCCATGCTCAAAAAATCGCCTATATTACCAAAAATGACAAAAGATCTGCTGAATGATCACGCTTTCGGTAGCTAAAAAACGCCAAATATCGGGTTTAAACGTGGTATACTGAACGTAACTTGTTTAGGAGGTAATATTCGTGAAAATTATTGCATATGGCATTCGTGACGATGAAAAACCATACTTGGACAAATGGAGTGAAGAAAATCCGGATGTTGAAGTTGCGTCAACCGGTGAACTTTTAGATGAATCCACTGTTGATCAAGCCAAGGGTGCTGACGGAGTGGTTGTTTATCAACAAAAGCCTTACACTGCCGCAGTTTTGGATAAGTTAGGCAGCTATGGGGTTAAGTTCATGTCACTTCGTAATGTTGGTGTTGATAACATCGATGCTGACGCTGCAAAGCGTAATGGCATTCAAGTCACCAATGTACCAGCATATTCTCCAGAAGCAATTGCTGAATTTACAGCAACTGAATTAATGAGATTATTACGGCGAACCAATACCTTTGATCGTAAGATTGCCCATGGTGATCTTCGCTGGGCACCTGATATCGCTGAAGAATTGAACCAGATGACAGTTGGTGTCTTTGCAACTGGCCGAATTGGTCGGGCTGCAATCCGGATTTATAAAGGATTTGGCGCCAAGGTAATTGCTTACGATATCTTCCACAATCCTGAACTGGAAAAGGAAGGCATCTACGTTGATTCGCCTGAAGAACTGTACGCAAAGTCCGATGTTTTATCCATTCACGCACCTGCTACTAAAGAAAACGAACACATGTTGAACGATGATGCCTTCAGCAAAATGAAGGACGGCGTTTACATCTTGAACCCTGCTCGGGGAATCCTCGTTGATACCGATGCATTAATTCGGGCACTTGATTCCGGCAAAGTTGCTGGGGCTGCCCTTGATGTTTACGAAGATGAAGTCGGTATTTTTAACACTGATTTCGGCAGTTTTGACAAGATTCCTGACGAACGGTTGAAGAACTTGATCAAGCGTGAAAACGTTTTGGTTAGTCCCCACATTGCGTTCTATACCAAACGGGCCGTTCGCAACATGGTTTACTTTGCAATGGACGCTAACAAGTCATTAATTAACACTGGTAAGTCAGACAAACTCGTTAAACTTTAATCTTAATGACCAAAATTAAAAAAGCATCGTTAGAATTCGTAAAAACAATTTTAATGATGCTTTTTGGTTCGAGCAAATAGTTAACTAAGCTTCCGCTGCTAATTCCAGCAACAGCTCCTGCAATTGAGCGCTGTTATTGACCGTTTGATCGGGAATGATTGACGGATCGGCGATCGTGCCGTTATGATTGTTGTACCAAACAGTCTGCCAACCAGCTTTTTTAGCTGGAACGATATCGGTCAAATACGAGCTGCCAACGTAAATCATTTCATTACCATGGAGTTCGAGTTTTCGATTCATTAACGTGAAGATCATCGGATCGGGTTTTCTGGTGTCCGCATCCTCGGATGTGATGATGCGCTCACGACCGAACCAATGGTGAAGTTTTAACCGCATGATTTTGGCTAACTGAATGTCAGTGGCACCATTAGTAATAATCCCCAAAGTGAACTTTTCAGTGAGCTTGTTGAAAACGGTTGTGAGGCCATCGAATAGCTTGATGTTTCGCGTTAACTCGGTATATTGACGACTAAACTGCTGCGCTTTTTGCTGGGTCAGACCATTGAGGGCGAATTCTTTGAATGAGTGGTGAAGACAATGGAAAGTGATCTCCTGCTTAGAAAGTTTTAAGTCTTTTTCTTGGTTACTCTTGGCCTCAACCAACTGTTCCTGTTGTAGGTAGTTACAGTAAAAGTGATCCATGAGATCATCGGTAATTTCATTTGCGAAAACTTGCTTAAATGCGCGTTCAAATGAAGGCCGCGGGTCGTATAAGGTATCGTCAACGTCAAAAACGATGGCTTTAATCATAGTATTCCTCCTCGTCACGAATTAGTATTCTAGCACGTTTGTCACAAATATGACAGTTTCTGTCACATTCTCCAAGGGAAATCGTAAATAAAACTTGCTTTCAATGCCGTTTTTCGCTATACTCTTAAAGGTGTTTTAAATACACACCTAACTGGATGCCTTCGGAAGTGCCGAATCTGAATCGGTTCCGAGTGTAGATGATAGTTGGGGAGGAAAAAACTTATATGGAGGCTATATCATGGCTGTAATT
Source organism: Lentilactobacillus parafarraginis DSM 18390 = JCM 14109 (assembly GCF_001435895.1). Classification (GTDB taxonomy): domain Bacteria; phylum Bacillota; class Bacilli; order Lactobacillales; family Lactobacillaceae; genus Lentilactobacillus; species Lentilactobacillus parafarraginis. The sequence goes on from NZ_AZFZ01000004.1 coordinate 88,757, forward strand.
TCTATGAAACAATTATTGGAAGCCGGAGTTCATTTCGGTCACCAAACACGTCGTTGGAATCCAAAGATGAAGCAATATATCTTTACTGAACGTAATGGTATCTACATCATTGATTTACAGAAGACTGTTAAATTAATCGATGTTGCTTATAACTTCATGAAGGATGAAGCAGCAAAGGGCGCTGTTGTCCTCTTTGTTGGGACCAAGAAGCAGGCTCAGGATTCAATTGCTGAAGAAGCAACCCGGGCAGGTCAGTTCTATGTCAACAACCGTTGGCTTGGTGGTACTTTGACCAACTGGAACACTATCCAATCACGGGTTAAGCGCCTTAAAGACCTGAAGAAGATGGGAACTGATGGAACTTTTGATATCTTACCTAAGAAGGAAGTTTCACTGTTAATCAAGCAGCGTGACAAGCTCGAGCGCTTCCTTGGCGGAATTGAAGATATGCCAAAGATCCCTGATGTGATGTTTATCGTTGATCCTCGTAAGGAACAAATTGCGGTTCACGAAGCTCAGAAGCTGAACATCCCGATCGTTGCCATGGTTGATACTAACACTGACCCTGACCAAATCGACGTTGTGATTCCATCAAATGATGATGCTATCCGTGCCGTTCGTTTGATCACTTCAAAGATGGCTGATGCCATTGTTGAAGGCCGTCAGGGTGAAGACGAAGTTAGCGAAGACACCTTTGATAAGGGGTCTAAAGATGATAAGAAGGACCAAAAGTCCGACTCAATTGAAGATATCGCTAATGCTGTTGAAGGCAAAAACGAAAAATAATTAATAGCACTTAGGCTGACTCACTCGCTATGGACCAATTTGGCCTTGGTGATGGGTCAGTTTTTATTTGAAGAATTTATAGGAGGCCACGAAAATGGCAAAAATTTCTGCATCTCAAGTTATGGAATTACGGAAAAAGACCGGTGTTGGTATGATGGATGCCAAGAAGGCACTCGTCTCAACTGATGGTGACTTCGACAAAGCGATTGACGTATTGCGTGAAAAAGGCGTTGCCAAAGCCGAAAAGAAGAGCGATCGAGTTGCTGCTAATGGACTGGCAAACGTGATTGTTAAGGGTAATACCGCCGCAATTATCGAAGTCAATTCAGAAACCGACTTTGTTGCTTCAAGTGATCCTTTTAAAGAAGCTGTTAACCGAATTAGTGACGCAATTGTAACGAATAAACCAGCCGATGTTGAAGCAGCCCTTGCACTTAAAACCGATAAGGGAACAATTCGTGATGATTTAATCGAAACAACTCAGGTGACTGGTGAAAAAGTGAGTCTGCGTCGGTTTGCCATCGTTGAAAAGCAGGATGGCGACGTCTTTGGTTTATACCTGCATAATGGTGGCTTAATTGCTTCCCTTGTTCAATTAAAGGGCGCAGATGAGGCTACCGCTAAGGATGTTGCGATGCACGTTGCCGCAACGAATCCTGAGTACCTCAACAAGGACGAAGTGCCAGCCGATCGTTTGGCACACGAGAAGGAAGTTTTGAAGCAGGAAGCCTTGAATGAAGGTAAGCCTGAGAAGATTGTTGAAAAGATGGTTGAAGGCCGCCTTCACAAGTTCTTGGCTGAGATTTGCCTTGAAGACCAAGAATTTGTTAAGGATCCAGACCAGACCGTTGCCCATTACGTTGCATCGAAGAATGGGTCAATCGTTAAGTTTATCCGCTATGAAGTTGGCGAAGGCATCGAGCAAAAACAACAGAGTTTTGAAGATGAAGTTCGTGACCAATTAGGAAACTAATTTCTAAAAAGGGGCTGGGACAATGTGAAGTGAACCCTGCAAGTTGGACACTTTA